>JAURNP010000171.1 GCA_030830105.1 Rhodothermales bacterium
CGAAAACTGGCGCGAACTCATCTTGCAACGGGAACGGCAGGAACAGCAGCGTCGACGCGGTGGTCTCGGGTTCAACATTGTGGTGCCCGGTGGCCGTCAGAGTGCGTTTCGAACCATTTTCGGCGCTAACGAAGTGGATTTGCGCGTGAACGGTACAGCGGACATCCATGCTGGGTTTGATTACCGGAAGAGTGATCAGCAGGTGTCAATCACCGGTAAGCCGTCACAGCTGGATCCCGAATTCAAGCAGGATCTCAGCCTGGGTATAACAGGAACCATCGGAGACAAGCTGCGCATCAACGTCAATTACGATTCGCGTAACCAATTTGATTTCCAGAACCAGTTGAAGCTGGAGTACACAGGCTACGAGGACGAGATCATTCAGAAGATCGAAGCCGGTAACGTCTTTTTGCAAACCCCATCTTCGCTCATCCGGGGTGGCCAGAGCCTGTTCGGGATCAAGAGCGAATTCCAGCTCGGCGGTATACGGCTAACGACCGTCATGAGTCAGCAAGAAGGTCAATCAAGCGGTCTGAATATCGAGGGCGGGTCCGAGCAAACCGAGTTCGACCTGCGCCCCACGGACTACGACGAAGCTACCCACTTTTTCCTCGGTTACTACTTCCGAAATCGCTTTGAGGACGCTCTCTCGGATCCCCCAAACCTCCGTGTGGCCAACGGCTTCGAGCGTATCGCCGAGATTGAAGTCTGGAAACTCATGCCAACGCGACCCGAGGAGGAAAACGTTCGTCAGGTCGTGGCGATGGTGGACCTCGGTGAGTCCCAAGACATCCTGATACAGGCCAATCAATACACAACCGAGCGGGTACCTACGAACGAAGTTGACCAGTATGATGATGCTGATGGCGGTGAAGTAGATACCGAGCTGCGAGACGGAAATGCAGCGCCCGGATCGTACCTGGAGACCGTCAAGGACTTATCGTCCTCGGACTTCCAGGTAGGTAAATTCAAGCGCCTGGAGCGTGGGCGAGACTATGATGTGGACGAGGTACTCGGCTATATCACCATGAATCAACGCATTCAGGAAAGTGAAGCGCTGGCCGTAGCATTTCGGTATCGAGCAGCGGGCCGGACCTTCCAGGTTGGAGATTTCTCGACCGATACAGGTGGCTCGGACGGGGGGCAGAATGAAGACAAGATTGTTCTGAAACTGATCCGACCTGTTCAGCTTCGTCAGCCTGCACCAGAGGCGAATTTCAACCCGGCTGCCTGGTACCTGGAGATGCGCAACATCTACCGATTGCCCGGTCGAAGCATCCAGCCAAATGAGTTCGAGCTGCAGGTATTCTACGAGCCCCCGGGGAAAACGGCCTCAAAGACACTCCCAGGAGTCGGTGGTACGAGAACCATCCTTCAGCTTACTGGACTCGACCGAGTCAACGAAGATCAGGCACTGGTAGCCGATGACCAGTTCGACTTTCTGGTCAATTACACGATTGTACCAGGTGAGGGAACGCTCATCTTTCCATATCTCGAGCCGTTCGGAAGTCGCCTGACCGACGTTATCCTAGGCGGTGGAGGTACTCCGGAGTCACAAGCAGGCCTGCGCGAGGTCTATGTGTTTGAGACGCTCTATAGCCAGAAAAAGGCCAATGCGCGACGAAACAGTCAGCATGACGTATATCGCATCCGCGGATCCTATCGAGGATCGGTTCAATCCTCATATGACCTGAACGCATTCTCCGGAGTTGTCCAGGGGTCCGTTCGAGTGACGTCTGGTGGTACACCTTTGGCGGAAGGCTCCGACTTTGTGGTTGAATATTCAGGTACCGGACTCGTCCAGATTATTAACCCGGCCTTCCTGACAGCCGGACGAGACATTGAAATCGAGTTCGAACAGAACTCCTTCTTCAACATACAGAAGAAGACGCTGGTCGGGATGCGCGCCGACTACACAATGGACGAACGACTCTCGCTCGGTGCGACGGTCATGCGTATGAATCAGAAGTCTCCGATCGACAAATTCAGGATTGGGGAAGAGCCAATCTCCAACACCATCTGGGGTATTGATGGCGCGCTGAAGCTCGAACCGCGTTGGATGACCCGTGCCATTGACTACGTGCCACTGCTTCAAACGCGTGAACCTTCCAGCATCTCGCTCAGTGGTGAATTTGCGCAGCTTCGTCCAGGCAACACTCAGACGATTGCCTTCGAGCGTACTCGTCGCGAATTACAGTCAGCCGGCCGGGACTTCTCGCGTGATGAGCTTGGAGGTACCTCTTACATCGACGATTTCGAGGGCTTCGAGAATACCTTCACGATGATGCAGCCAGGTTCGTGGGGCCTGGCGTCTGCACCGGACTCCGTTGGCGCGATTGACCGCTTCGGAGTGACTTCGGGATTCCAGTCAGATTCCCTTCGAACCAACTGGCGAGGTAACTTTGCATGGTATCGCATCAATGCCAACATGCTTCGGGAAATCCCGACCATCGCCTACAATGCCGATGCCATCCGCATTTTCCGCATTGACGAGGTCTTCCCGAACCGGGATACCCGCGCCGAAATAGACCCGACGCTGGAGACCTATGATATTTATTTCAATCCCACCGAGAGGGGACCGTATAACTACACGCGTGATCTGAGAGGCTTCCTGGACAACCCGAAACTTGCCTGGGGAGGGATGACCCAACGATTGCCGGAAGGTTTTACCGACTTCAGTCTCAAGAACGTAGACTTCGTCGAATTCGTCTTCCGGCCCTTCCCCGAAAACTCCCAGGGAGACGCTGGGGCGGACGCGAAACTGATCGTGGATCTGGGATCTATCTCGGAGGATATCCTGCCCGACGAGAAACTGAATAACGAGGACGGTCTTTCGACAGCGACCATCACCGAGGGCGGGATTCTCACATGGGGTCGTAGTCCGACAGGCGCCCAAAACAGTGTGGTGGATATCGATGACGCTTCCCGACGAACTGAAGACCTGGGATTAGACGGTCTAGGCAGTGGCTCCTCTCAATACCCGCCGTTCGCGACAGAGGAGATCCACTTTGCAGACTTCCTCAACAGCCTCGATCGTAACTCCAACGATCCGAGATATCGTGCCGAGGTAGCCAAAGCGCTGGCCGACCCTTCCGGAGACGACTACCATTACTTCGGAAATACGCAGTATTACCAGAATTCGGAGTTCTTCCCCGCATCAGCCACGTTCCAGCAGCATTTCAGCCGCTACTTTGCGGGTCAGGAACTGAACGCTTTTGAAACGCAGACCAAACTGGCCAACAACACGTCTGTCAAGCGAGGAAACTCCCGATTCCCAGACTCTGAAGACCGAAACCTTAACTCTACGGTCGACACCGAAAACAGCTATTTCCAGTACGAAATTCCGCTCTCCAAGCGTTCCCTGGATTCCCTTGCTGCTCCTCAGCGCGTCGATGACTTCATCGTTGGTGAAGTCGCTGATGCAGACGGTAACGGGACTGGGTGGTACCAGGTGCGTATTCCGGTTCAGCAGTATTCCCGCCGAGTTGGGGATATCCAGGATTTTTCCTTGATCGAGTTCATTCGAATCTGGACAACTGGTCATGAAGTACCCTTTACGGCGCGTTTCGCATCGCTCGAACTCGTTGGGTCCCAGTGGCAGAAGTCCGAGGCGATCACGTTGGAGCGGGAAACACCATTTGACACGACAGGGACAGAGACGCGCCTGACCATCTCCAGCATCAACAACGAGGAGAACGCTGAGACCTACCAGCCACCCATTGGCGCTGTAGTGAGCCAGTCCCGCTTGGCTTCCGGTCGCGTTCAAAATGCTCGCGAACAGTCGCTTGTCATCCGCGCTGAAAACTTGGGGCCCGGGCAGCAGCGTGCCATCTTCAAGACCCAGAACACGGGACTGGACCTGCTCAAGTACTCCAACCTGCGTATGTTCGTCCACGCTCATGGTCAGCTGGCCGACGGAACGGATCTGGCATCGCTACCGCTTGAAGAAAGCCGTACCAAGGCCACGCTGTTCGTACGTCTGGGGTCTAACGAGACCAACGACTATTACGAGTATGAACAGCCGTTGACGCCCAGTTACGAAACCGCTGGTAGTTCCGATGAACTGTGGAGAACGGCCGTCGACTTTGAGGGTGGAATCAGGGATTTGGGATCCATGAACATCGAACTGGGTGCTCTGAACCAGTTGAAGGTAGCACGCGATCGCATCGCCTTCCCAACAGACTCTACTTTCTGGAGTATCACGAATAGCGAACTCACAACGGTAGACTCGCCTGATGCCTCCGTTTTTTCGCCGCCCGGTACGCGACTCGGCATTCGAGGAACGCCTTCGCTAGGGAAAGTAAACTCCATCGTCATCGGAGTCCGGAACCCCGCTGACTCCACGCTCTTCGGATCAGAGTATATCCTGGAAGACATCACCATGTGGGTCAATGAATTGCGCGTAGCCGGATACGACTCCGAAAATGGCTGGGCGGCGCTTTCCAACATGGACATCAAGTTGGCCGACGTGGGTAGTATCAAGGCCAGTTTCCAGCGCCAGACGGACGGGTTTGGATCCCTTTCCTCCAGCCTGGGCGAGCGTGAACAGCTCAACATCAACAACTGGACGGTCACTTCGGAGGTAAACGCAGACAAGCTGATTCCGGAGCGATTCGGATGGACCCTGCCGGTCAATATTCAGGTGCAGTCGAATACGACGACACCGCGTTTCTCGCCGACACGTGGTGATATTCGCCTCGAAGAGATCATCAGTCAGATCGACGACCGGGAAGACCTGACTGAACAGGAAAAGGCAGAGGCGCGAACGGACGCTACTCAGGCGGCTCAGACTTACACGCTTTCAAAGAGTCTGTCCACTCGGATTGGCAAGGCAGGCTCCCGTAACAAGATCCTTCGGAATACGATGGACGGCATAACACTTTCCTACTCCCAGGCCGAAACGGACGGCCGGAGCCCGTCACAGGAAATGAATGATTCCTGGAGATGGGCAAGTGCTGCTGGATATCGGTTCCAAACCCGTAATCCAAAGACGCTGCGTCCCTTCTTTTTCCTCGATGGCGTTCCCCTTTTGCGGACTCTCGGCGGATTGAACTTCAACTATTTACCATCGCTTATTTCGACATCTGGCTCGTTCAACCGTCAATTCTCCCAGACCCGGGAGCGCCCGATTGTTTCTGCAGGAGACACGACGGCTACGCCACTGGATGTTCGCTTTCCGATTCGTGAAAAGCACGCCTTCACCCACGGACGGGACTTCCAGTTCCAGTACAATCCGTTCAATTTCCTGAACCTCAGTTTTGATACTGATACGAATCAAAGCTTCAACACGGCCGGTGTGGACACCCTGTTCAATGTTGTGACCGGAGATACCACATTCTTCGGGTCGCGCCTGGACGAGGCTATCGCTGCTGGTATGATTCCGGAAGACCAACTGGGCAATGCTTTCGAAGTCGGTCGTCTCGACATTGTCCCTGCCACGAACGTGCTTGGACGCTTCTTCTCAGGTGGCATCACACCTCGAACAGAGCGCCACAGTCAAGTATTCCGTGCTTCCTTCCGTCCGCAGCTTCGGTCCATTGGATTCCTTAACTGGATCCAGATCCAGGATATCTCCTACAATTCGACTTTTGACTGGGTTAACGGACCCGTGGGCCGAAATAACGGGGCTGCTATCCGAAACAGCGTTGAATTGCGGGGCGGTCTCTCGTTACGTATTCAGGATTTTTGGCGCAAATTTGGATTCTATGAATCGATAGAGGATGCCCAAGACGATTTCCAAAAGGAAAAAGACCGCATACGTCGAGACAAAGAGAAGGCCCGAGAAACCCGTCGCAAAGCCAAGGAGGCACGGCGTCTGGCTGCCGACAGTGGTGTTGAAATGCCCGATGAGCTTCCGGCAGAGCAGCTTGCCAACGAAGAATCAGAAAACGATCAGGGAGGTCCGGGTTTTGGAGGTCGCCTGAAATCCTATGCGCGTCAACTGCTCCTGGCTACTACCGGGATTCGAGACTTCAACTTGACCTATCAAGATTCCAGAACCGCCGCTTCTTCCAACGTGGGGACGGCCGTGATTGGAGAAGATGGCGCCCTGCAGGAGATCGCCACCTATTACAGCATCCGCGATGCCATCCGGGGGAATGGCGCCTCACTTGATTACCGCTTTGGTCTGGATAGGCAGTTTGACATCGAAGACCGTATCGTGGACCCATCTCTCCAGGTCTCGGATCTGTTGAATGATGCCAAACGGTTCCAGGGCCGCACGACCCTCAGCCCATCCCAGGCTCTGAACGTGACGCTGAATTGGAATCTCGACCTGTCCGAAACCGAAACGTTCACGTTCCGTCCGGCCTTGGACGACTTCGGCAGCGTGATTGGAGTGGACACGACGATAACACAGAGTGGAAACAACAAAGCATCGGTGTGGGCATTCGGCGCAGACTACCTGAGCATGTTCCAAAGTCAGCTGGACACGTACACTTCCGACTTCATTGCAACCGGCGAAGAGGATCCCATCTTCATCCCTGATGCGGATGGGAATGGACGATCGCCTTTGACCAACTCTTCGGTCGTTGAGGATTTCCGGAACGCATTCGTGCGAGGTAGTTCCACGGTCGATGCGCTTGGAATAGCACCATTCCCGAAACCCACTTGGCAGATCACTTATTCGGGCCTATCCGATTGGCCCATCCTTCGCCGATTAACCAACAGCATCTCTCTGCGCCACTCGTATTCCGGGGACTACGCCGCTGACTACAATACCAATACCTCTTTCGCCGGTACCGATTCAATCCGAACCGTGGATCTGGGCTCGCGGCGCATTCAGTTTGCTGTCGAGGAATATCAGATAAACAACATCCGTATCAACGAGAGCTTCCGCCCGTTGATTGGCGTCGATATTACGTGGAAAGGATCCATCTCGACTGGGGTGTCCTGGTCGAAGAGCAGCTCGTACTCTCTGAGTACCACCAACTTCGAGGTCAGCGAAAACAAATCGAAGGAATTGGCACTCGATATCAGCTACCAAAAATCCGGTCTCAAGCTGCCGTTCTTCAAGAAGCTGAACAATCGCATCACGCTCGCTTTGAATGTTTCGCAGACTGAAACGTTGGATCAGCGACTGAGATTACGCAGAGCGCTGGAACAGGCCGTGACGGATCCTGAGTTCACCGCTCAGAATGCTCTGGAAGGTGACAACATCTCCCTCGTAACAGCCCATACACGTCTGACCATGACGCCACGCGTCGCTTATCAGTTTTCCAACCGCGTCTCTGCCGACTTCACACTGAAGTACGAAAAGTTTGACTCTGAAGACTCACGACAGCCTTCGTCGGTCAACATCAACGGTACATTCAACATCCGCGTGAGTATCGCAAACTGATGCCGCTGCCGCGTCAACAGATAGTATTCTGCCGTCTCGGTCGTGTTGAATATGTCGACACCTGGGACCTGCAAAAGAGACTGCAGCAGCGACTCGTCAGCAACAAGCGGTCAGAGAACCCTCAGAATATTCCGCACGTTGCGCTGCTTGTGGAGCATCCGCCGGTTTTCACCCTGGGAAAGAGTGGTGATGAGAGCAATCTTTTAGCCAGCGAACAGGATCTGGAAAAAGCTGGCGCGACATTCGTTCGTATCGACCGAGGAGGCGATATCACGTATCACGGGCCCGGACAGATCGTAGGGTACCCGATTCTGGATCTGGACCGCTTCTACACCGATATCCATCGCTACCTGCGCGACCTTGAAGAGGTCATCATCCGAACATGTGCCGATTATGAGATCGACACCACCCGTTTCGACAAAGGCACCGGAGTCTGGGTCACCCAGAAGGCCGGCAATGAACGCAAGCTGTGTGCGATGGGCATCCGTTGCAGTCGGTGGGTCACTATGCACGGATTTGCGCTGAATGTTTCGCCTGAATTGGACCACTTCAACATGATCGTCCCTTGTGGCATTACGGATCGCGGTGTTACCTCGATGGAGATGGAGCTTCTTGATGTGCTGGATCGCTCAGAGGTGGAGCATCGCATCATCGAACACTTCGGAGACGTCTTCGATGCAGACACATCCTTACTTGAAGGCGATGATGCACAGGCATGGTTAGAGGCGTATCTTGAAGGCGTAACCACTCAATGATCGATCCGGGCCTTCGCCGTCCGGACGGAGACTGTGCGATGCCTGTTTTCGATACCGACCAATTTGTTCTGCGTCTTATCGCCGAAACGCTGTTTTACGACGAAGAATACGAGGCACTGGGCAACCTTAGTCTGATCGACATAGAGGAGCAGTGCGAGCGCTTTGTCGCTTCTTTCGCCCCTGAAGATGGCTTATTTGTCCTTGAAGAAGCCACCGACTGGGAGGAATATGAGCCAGGAGAAGCTGACGACATCGGATACGCGTTGGCTGTCGATTCCCGCGAAGTGGGTACGTACGAATCAGCCGATGAGGTAGCCGAGGTGCTGCTCGGGCTTGGACGCGAGCACGGTCTTTCACCCAGCATCACGCTGCTGTTTGAAGAAGAAGGAGACTGAGCAGTCAGGTAATTTGCTTCACACCCCAGGCTGTGAGCAACCAGGAGGCTATCAGTAGCGTCCCTCCTATCGGCGCGACGGCTCCCAGGATGGAAATCCCCGTTAGCGCCAAGGCGACGAGGCTGCCGGTAAAAATCAGAATACCAGCCACACCACACCGTCTAGCCCAAGTGAACCACGTGTTATCGTGGGTGTGATTCATCCAAGCCAGTGCGAGCAGATACACGGCATGCCATTGCAGATAGGCGATTCCGGTGGAGTACGTGGACAAATCTTTGGGGGAAAGCACGTCCGACAGGATATGAGTGCCAAATGCACCGGCAGCAACGCCTAATGCCCCAAGCAGAGCAGCAGCAATGAGAACAATTCGGGGAGATGACATGGAGTTCATTTATGGTCTGAAACATCCCTCCCCATGTCCGTAAAGGAGTCGCAGGAGAGCGAGTTAGAAAGAAATCGCCCAGAGACAGGGAGTTCCCTTTCCGAGCCCAAGGCTGTTCCCGCATCACCTCTGCACCAGCTCCCAAAGAGCTTCCTTCATTGGATTTGGTAGGGGGAGCGGGTATCTTGGCCCGGCCATCCGCAAAGCATACGGACGACTTTTGCCACTGAATATGCCGTTTTCTTTTTCAGAAGCTGACATTGAACGCATCGAGACCATCCTGGGCGTGACCGCCAAGAAGGATGACTCCATGGCTCGTTTCGAACTCTCGGACGAGGATAGCGGGCGGCGTATCACCCTGGAAATCCACCACAAAGTATCTTCTCCAGGCCTTTCTGAAGGAGACTTTACCAACTTGGTGTCCGTGTATGCTCCTGCCTCATTCCTGCAGCTTCAGGGATGTACCGGGTTCAAGGGAAGCGAAGATCTGGGTGAAATTCTGTTCGTTGCGCGTAGCGGTGATACCGCAAACGGTCTGGTTGTAGAGCGCCATGCAGGTTGCTCGCTCTATGCCAACGTCGATACAAACCTGCTCTCGACGGACTTCACTCAGCTCGCGCCGGAACTGATCATGAGCAGCGTGGCTCTTTCCATCACGGAAGACCTTTTCGGCGACCTCGGGTAACCGCAAGGACATGCTGACGCTGTCCATATCCGCGACCTCTGAAGACGTCCAACTTCCCAGCGAGGCGCGCCTACGAAGGTTGGCTGCTACCGTGTTCGAAGGAGAGCAAAAAGCTGCCAGCAATCTGGGGATCGTATTTGCTGACCATGACACCGTGCTGGAACTGAATCGGGAGTGGTTAGAGCACGACTGGCACACCGATGTCATCTCCTTCCTGCTCGAAGAAGAACCCGTCGAAGGCGAGGTGTATGTAGACTTCGAAACGGCAGCTGAGCGTCACCAGGAATTCGGCGCAACCCTTCTTGAAGAGTTGGAGCGCTACGTGGTTCACGGCTTGCTTCATCTGTGCGGCCATGACGACGCCACCGATGAGCAGCGCGCTGCCATGCGATTACTGGAGAACCGCTACCTGACTGCCGCTGGTGATGGCTCTGACACGGGTACTGCCGCTGGCGCCGCCGCCGACACTGGTGAGAGTGGCGCCGCTGAGGGCTAATCCTACCCTACTATCATCTCAGGCCATCTTGCGCAGGGACTTCACGACTTCGCGGACGTGCTCTGGCGTCTGGATAATGTAGAAATGCAGATTGTTGAATCCCGCTTCCATCAGCCCTTCGCACTGCCTGAGGGCCCAACGGATTCCGATTTCGGCAACCTCATCGTCATTCTTTGCCGCTTCGCACTCGGCGGCCAGGGCTTCGGGGATCTGAAGGTGGAAGCGAGCCGGCAACCTCTGTAATTGCCGTTTCTTGGTCAAGATTTTCAGGCCGGGTAAAATTGGCACCGTAATGCCGACTTCTCGACATCGATCCACGAAGGCGATGAACGAGTCATTGTCGAAAAACATTTGCGACGTGACGTAATCGGCGCCGGCATCCGCCTTACGCTTCAGATTGAGGATATCCCAGGTGATGTTGGGCGCTTCGAAGTGCTTTTCCGGGTAGCCAGCCACTCCCACGCAAAACTCGGTAGGAGCTGCATCGATGAGCTCTTCCAGGTAGACACCCTTGTTCATGTCGGCAATCTGCTTCACCAGATCAATGGCGTACTCATTGCGGGTACGATCGACGGACACTGGCTTCTGGAATCCGGTATCGTCGCCTCGCAGCGCCATCACGTTATGAATGCCCAGGTAGTTGAGCTCGATCAATGCATCCTCACTCTCTTCCCGGGTAAAGCCTTTGCAGAGCAGGTGGGGCACCGTCTCGATGCCGAACCGGCCCTTGATGGCCGCACACATACCGAGCGTACCGGGCCGCTTGCGCTTCACGTGACGGCGCCAGCTTCCATCATTTTGCTCCTCGTAGTAAACCTGTGCGCTGTGCGAGGTCACATCCACGAACGGTGGATCAAAGTCGCTGAGTTGGTCCACAATCTCGAGAATCTCGGCCAAGGAACTACCTCTCCGTGGCGGTACGATCTCATACGAGACATTGGGTGTGTCTCCGTCGGTGAGCAGATCGACAACTTTCATCCTGACGTACTTGTTCGTTTCTTACGGCCTGCCTATCGGTTCGAGTAGAACTGGTTCGGAAAGCCATACGCGTTTGCCGAATGGCGTCATACGCGGATCCCAACCTACTGTTCAATGACTGGAATTGTTTTTTCGACCGTAGAAGAGGCCCAGCCATTCCTCGCCACCTATGAAAGAGGGCGTTTTGATGGTCTGGGAGAGGGAGAGTCATTCCATGACGATCATTTTCTGGTTTCCATCCTGGGAATCGGAAAGATCAAGGCTGCTCTGCGTACTGAGCGCCTTCTGCGCTCCTATGAAGTCACATCCCTGGTCCACGCCGGAACGTGCACTGCGCTTGGCGAAACACTCGATGTAGGTGATCTGGTAAGTGTAGCGCAGGTCTTCGAAGGCGACCGCATTGAACTCTCGGCTCCTACCTACCCTCGCATGCCGCTGAGCGTACCTTTCGAAGAACTCAAGCAAGGAACGCTGGTCACCCAAGATCACACTGTTCAGGGAGCCACAGAACTGTCATTCTGGCAACGCATTGCCGACATCAGCGACATGTCAGGCTACGCAGTCGCTTATGTTGCAGCCACGCACGGCAAGCTGTGCCAAATGGTTAAGATTGTGACGGGCCATATGGGCGTAGAGGACAAAAACCTGCGCAAGACGCTGGCTTCGGGTCACAAATCCTTGGCCACCTTCCTGAACGGGAAGCTGGACGTGCTGAAAACACTATAGCTTCGCCTACAACAGGGCGTCACTACTTCGGAAACACCACGCCGGCAGCTTTTGCTTCAATTGCGACGAAGCATCAGATCGTCCGTCCACTCTTCGGGCCACCCTACGGAGTACCCTTCCTCGTACAGGTATTCTCCGTCTTCAGGGACCGTGGCCATTCTGTCCGCCTCGCGAGCCCGGATATCCTTGAACCGCAACGCATACGCGCCGTGTACCGTCTGAATGGGACGCTTCCAGGGCACATCCGTGCCGCGTCCGGCGACATGGTCTTCCTTGAGAATGCGACTGGCTGCCCAGAACATCCAGATCAGCAACGCCCCCAGGGATATCAGTCCGGTTATGAGAATCACGTTCTGCATATCCCAACAACGTCCCAGAGGGAGATCTTGTTACGTGCCAGCATTACAAAAAATGGGCGGGGCGATCGAAGATCGCCCCGCCCATAGTAATCGGCCCATTCAATTAGGTCCCGTCTCCGAAGTCAGGCACGTCTACGTATTCCGGCACGTCTCCGAAGTGGGAGTCCGGTCATCCGCACTACTGGCGGTTGAACGAGATATCAGAGCGGTCCGGTTCGCGCCCGTCCAGGGTCTGTTCCATGCGCTGCTCATCCATGATCGTGGCTTCCGTCGTGTTACTCAGATCACCCCGGAATTCCGTATCGATCAGAATGAACGAAATGAAAATCAACACACACAGAACACCAACAGCCAGGATGGTGGCATTCACTTTGTTGTCCCATTTGAGAGCCATGAAAATCATGACGACAAACCCTGCCTTGGTCAAGGCAATAGACAAGGCAACGGGTACCTCGAAGATGCCCAGTTCAACCTGGGCCAAGGCTACCGTTAGAATGGTCAGAAAGACAAGGATCCCGATAACTGCAAGCAGCATCTTGACGGGGACGATGTGGTGTCCGTGATCTTGTGACATCGTGGAATTCGGAATAGGATCGAGCGGGTGACGGGTGGCGTCCGCGAAGGACGCCCGCAGGATTGCGTTAAATCAGGTAGAGCAGCGGGAAGAGGAAAATCCAGATGATGTCCACCAGGTGCCAGTACAGACCACAGTTTTCAACCGGTGTGTAGTAATCAGCAGAGAACGCGCCGTTCTTCGCTTTCCAGGTGATCCATGCGAACAGACCCATTCCCACCAGCACGTGGAAACCGTGGATTCCCGTCATCACGAAGTATATCGAGAAGAATTGGGGACCGTAAGGCACATTGTACGTGGCGTAATCAAAACCGTGTGACACACCGTGCGGATCGAATGAAGCCCCGGGGAGCAGGCCGTGCTCGATCTTGGCAGAGTACTCGAAATACTTGACTACGAGGAAGATGCCCGCAAAGACGAAGGTCAGAACCAGGTTCAGCAGCAAACCTTTCTGGTTGCCACGCTGAATCTGATTGATCCCCATGGCGACCGTAAACGAGGAGGCCAGTAGGACGAGCGTGTTAAGGCCCCCGAGCTTCCAGTCCAGCGCTGTGGAAAGCGCCATCCAGGTTTCAGGATGCCAGGATCGATAAATGGTATAGGCCACGAACATGCCCGAGAAGAGCAGGATTTCTGTGACCAAGAACAGCCACATACCCATTTTTGCGGCGTCAAACTGCTGCTCCGATGACACGAAGTAGTGCTTGACGTGGGCTGGCTGATTTGTGTGCGGGTTCGCCATGATGCTGTGTTCAGTTCAGAGCCGTGGGGCCCGTTCAGGCTACAGGTTCGTTGGGTACGGGTGCCTCTTCAGGAGCGGCCGCTGTGCCATCCCCGCCGAGATCCAGTTCAGTCACTTCCCCGCCGTACTCAAAAAGATGCTTGGCCAGGTGGAAGTCATACGCACCGCGCGTGACAACCGGAGTGTCATGGAAGTTGTGATGATCCGGCGGCGTCGTGGTATGCGTCCACTCAAGCGTGAGTGCGCCCCAAGGGTTCAGACCAGCCTTCTTGCCGTTGATCAGCGATGCAATCATGTAGAACATGATCAGGAAGAGACCTGCTGCCAGTACCCACGATCCGTATGTCGAAAGTTCGTGATAGAACTCATACTGCGGCAGATAATCATAGTAGCGACGCGGCATGCCCTGCGCTCCCATGATGAACTGGGGGAAGAAGGTCAGATTGAATCCGAAGAAGACGAGGAAGGCGGCAATCTTGGCCAATGTCTCGTTGTACATCTTGCCGAACATCTTCGGCCACCAGTAGTGAAGGCCACCCAGTGCGGCAATCACGTTTCCACCCATCATCACGTAGTGGAAGTGAGCAACCACGAAGTACGTGTCATGCAGGTGAACATCGATGGCCAGAACGCCCAGCATGATCCCCGTGAATCCACCAATCGAAAAGGTGAATAGGAACATGATCGCGTAGAGCATCGGACTCTTGAGTTGCACCGAGCCCCTGTACATGGTCTGCACCCAGTTGATCACCTTCACGCCAGTCGGAATACCGATCAAGTAGGTAATCAAGGAAAGGACTACTGAACTGACCGCCGACTGTCCGGAGACGAACATGTGGTGTCCCCATACCAGGAAGCCCAGGAAGGCGATGGCAACAGAGGAAAGGGCAACGAACTTATATCCGGATACCTGATGACGTGAGAAGGTGCCCATCAAGTCGGAGATCACGCCGAAGGCCGGCAGGATCATGATGTACACGGCCGGATGCGAGTAGAACCAGAAGAAATGCTGGAACAGCACCGGATCTCCGCCGAGTGCCGGGTCGAAGATGCCGATGGAAAATGCCTTCTCAAGGAAAAGCAGAAGGACCGTGATCCCGATGACCGGTGTAGCCAGTACCTGAACGATGGACGTGGCGTAAATAGACCAGATGAAAAGCGGCAGGCGATTCCACGTGAGACCCGGCGCGCGCATCTTGTGCACCGTCACGATGAAGTTCAGTCCGGTAAGGATGGACGAGAAGCCCATCACGAAAACCCCGGCGGTCACGAACAGAATCCCGTTTCCGATACTGGTGGAGTACGGCGCGTAGAACGTCCAGCCACCGTCGATACGTCCATTGACCAGCGCAAACATCACGATGACGGCTCCGATCAAATAGATGTACAGCGAAGCCAGGTTCAGTCGTGGGAATGCCACGTCCTTGGCTCCCAGCTGGATGGGAAGTACAAAGTTGCCCATCACCGCCGGAACAGCCGGAATGATGAAGGCGAACACCATCAGCACGGCATGAAGCGTGAATGACTGGTTGTAGGTATCTGGCCCCATGATCGTCTCACCTGGGCCGAGAAGCTCGAGGCGGACGAGGATGGCCAGAATACCACCCGCCAAAAAGGCGAGTGATACGGCCACCATGTACATGATGCCGATACGTTTGTGATCCAGCGTGAGGGCCCAGGACTTGAAGCCTTTCGCGTGGTTCAGATAGTTAAGCCCAGGTGCAGAATGACTCATGGGGATGTGCGCTTGTCGATTCCTAGAATTGGTCCGGGTGAGGGATTACTCGAGCGTCTTGATGTACGCTACGAGACCATCCAGCTGCTTCTGCGAGAGCGCAGAGAATCCGGCGGGCATGATGGGTTGATATCCTTCAGCGATTTTCGCCATCGGATTGATGATGGACTCAAGCAGGTAGTCGTCGTCGGCCAAGACGATCGAACCGTCAGTGAGCGGCCGCTCCGTACCATACAGTCCCTGCATGGTGGGTCCAATACCAGCGGATCCATCCACAGAGTGGCATGCTTGGCACTGAGCAAATACCTGTTGTCCCAGAATAGCAGGAGGAAGATCCTGGCTTTGTTCAGCGATCCAGGCGGCAAAATCTTCTTCCGAGACTGCCACCACCGTGGCGTTCATCCCGGAGTGCTGAGTTCCGCAGTACTCGGTACAATGGATCGTGTACTCTCCAGCCTCTTCCGCCTGAAACCAGACCGACGTGTACCGATTCGGAATGACGTCATGCTTGACCCGAAAGGCCGGCACAAAAAAGGAGTGGAGTACGTCCGCTGACGTCATGTTCAGCTTGACCGGACGACCAACTGGCACGTATAGCTCGGTGTAGGAAGTCGCACCTTCGTTGTAGGAGAATTCCCACGACCACTGCTGCGCGCGGACATTGATTTCATATGAGTCCGGTGGAGCGGAATACAGCTTGACGAACACATCAAAGCCCCACGTGAATACGATGAGGACCAAAATGGTCGGCACAACGATCCAGATCGCTTCGAGTGCTTTGCTTTCCTCTACCGGCTCCGGTACATCCGATTCACTGGTCCGCTTGTACTTCACCATGAAGTAGACCTTGGCCAGCACGACCATCGCGAAGATGACGGTGCTCACCCAGAACACGAACCAGAATAGGGAGTCGACCTCTCCTGCGAGGGTCGTACCGGGGTCTGGCAACCAGACAGATCCGTTATCGCCCATTGGGGAATCTTCCTCTTACTTGGAATATCAACCTGATGCTGGGCGGGGGATACCAATCGAACCACCATCGGTCTCTCTCCGCCAGAAAACGAAAAGCCCGATACCGATCACGACCAGTGTCAGCATACCACCCAACTTCATCAGATTTGTTGCATGAATGACGTAGGAATTCGAGTTGGGATCATACTGGAAGCAGTACATCAAAATCTGATCCATGGCAGATCCAACCGTTCCTTCGGAAGCTTCGACCAGAGCCTTGCGAACATCGTCCGCGGGCAGGTCCAAGCCGTGTAGATACCGGGTAACTTTGCCGTCGTCACCGGTGAATATCAAGGCCGCAGGGTGTGCATATTCCTGGGTCGATGCGACCCACTTAAAGGAATATCCTACCGACTGCGTAAGCAGCGCAATGTTTGTCGAGTCTCCCACTAGGAAGTGCCACCCGTCTGCTGCGCCTTCGCGATCAAGTTTGGAAAGCATGCGCTCCTTGGCACGTGCAGCCATCTCTGGGGTCTCCCCCGCTCCGAAACTCACGGACAACACCTCAAATTCCTCACCCGGCGTCCAATCCATGTCGGACAGGGTCATTCCCATCGCTTCCAAGGTGATGCTGCATAGCATCGGGCAGTTGTGGTAGATGAAGTTGACCAGCAAGGGTCGGTCATTGTCCAGGTAGTCACCGATCGTGACTTCACGTCCTTCCGAGTCCAGGAAGCGTGCCTCTGAGGGCAGAAAACTACCAAGCTGCTCATCGATACCAACGCCGCGTAATGCACCTGGGAGATCCGGGTCAACCGTCTCCATATCTGCCTGGGCCAGAACCGGCAACTGACCAATTCCGGTCAGAAGCAGGATCGAAAGGATATGTCGCAGGAGTCGTGCGATGAGTCTATGGCGTGCGGCTAGCTGTCAAGAATCTTTTCAGAGGTATCAGTCGCTACTGTGCTTTCTGGACCTCGAGTTCCATTGCCCGCTCAATCGGGATGCGGTAACTGCCGTCATCCATGGCTTCGTAACCGCTGAGCTTGGATTCACCCATCATCTGCGTCTCATGAAGCTCCGGATAACCGGATAGTTCGGTCATCTCCAGAGAGACGTCCTTGAACTTCTTCATGGATAGATTGAATCCGATGGCCACCAAAATGATGATGATGACACTCGAGATGGCAATAACGCTGAAAAGCGTGCCTGTATTGATATCCTCCGGCTCAACACCGGGATTGTGTGGTACGTCTCCCATGGGATCGATACGAATCAGGTATTGGTGAAGGACAGGGACTTGTGAAGGCGCGGATCGCGTTGAGGTACCAGCGGGTGGCGACTCAAGCGATACATGAAGGCTGCAGCGAATACACCGAACAGCCCGAACCAAGCGGCAATGTCGTACAAGCTCATGGCAGCATGATCTCCGTGCAGCACAGGAGCAGCTACCCAAAAGTAGTCGAACCAATGCATGACGATCATCCAGATACTCATGAAGGCCAGAAGCGGCAGAAGGCGTTTCGCCCATCGGCCAATCAGAATCATGAAGGGAAGAATGAAGTGCCCCAGTAGCAAGACGGCGGAGAACGTTTCCCAACCATGCTCAAGGCGATGGCGATAGAAAAGGGTCTCTTCCGGCAGGTTACCGTACCAGATCAGCATGTACTGGCTGAAGGCGATATAGGCCCAGAACACAGTGAAGCCGAACAGGAATTTGCCGAGGTCCTGGTAGTGATCCACTTTGATCACGCCTTTGAGCATTCCGAAGCGCTGCAAAATCAAGCTTGTGAGCACCATCACGGCCATGATGACCATGAAAGAGCCGGCGAAGAAGTAGATGCCGAAGATGGTGGAGAACCAGTGTGGGTCCAGCGACATCAGAATATCCATGCCTGCGAATGCGGTGCTGATGGCTCCAAGAACGAGACCAATGGCACTGTACTTGCGCAGCTGCTGGGGAATCAACGCATCCGGATCCACATCCTGACGCAGGCTCAACGTGTAGAGCTTGTGCGAGATGAACGTCCAGACAATGAAGTAGAAGGCCAGACGGGCCAAAAAGAACGGCGTATTCAGGTAGCTCGCCTTACCCGCGATGAGGGGGTCATAGGTCGGGCTGGAGGGATCGAGTAGATCTTCGTGCGTCCAATGGTAGAGGTCGTGCATACCCAGAATCACCGGGATGCTCAGGACTGCGAGCAGCGGGAAGGACCATATCAGCGCTTCCGGTATACGGCGGATGACCACGCTCCAGCGCGCTTTCGTCAAGTGCTGGATGACCGTGAAAAAGTATGCGCCCAGCGCGATCGAGAGGCAGAAAGACCACCCGATGAGGTAGGAGAAGTAGAATTGATGGGAATCAGTGGCCCATCCTACGGCGCTTATTACGAGGCCGGCAATTCCAATGGCCAGCGGCAGCAGCCAGGCTGCCTGGGACCACGAAAATCGGTAGGCAGGATCGGCTTGGCTGGCAGTCGACTTGAGGGGGTCGATCAGCCAGACCAGCGGGTTACTTCGTTTGACAGTCTCAGACATTCGCTTTCGCTTCTTGCGTACCCGAAAAACGGGTCACTTGGTGGCAACAGGGTGCGGTGGTAGGTCTATCGTTCGCTCTCCGGTACATCGTTGACCGAAGCCGCCTGGCTCCGCTGCAGCGCCCGGATATAGGCCACGATGGCCCAGCGGTCGTCTACTTTGACCTGCGTTCCGTAGCCCGGCATGCTACGGACACCCCATGTCAGGGCGTCGTAGAAATAGCCGTCGGCCTGGGCGCGAAGGAGATCATTGTGATAGGTCGGTGCCGGGACGTACCCGTATCCACCCGTCATGATGATTCCCTGACCATCGCCGGCAATGCCGTGGCACATGGAGCAGAATATTTCGTATTGCTCACGTCCTCGCTCAAGCAGAGCCATATCGACCGTGAGCGGATTGTCCGTGAACGTGCCGCTTTCGTTGCGACCCGTCCAGTATGCGGTATCCTCTTTCAGGAAGCCACGGGCTACCGTACCGCGGACCGGTTCGCGCATGGCGCGACCGTCTGCGAAGAAGTCATTGGATTCCTGAGGATCGAATCGCTCCTGAAAGTCCATGTTCTGGTTCAGGTGCACCGGCGGCTTCTCAGAGAGCGAGCCCTGACAGCCCGTCCCAAACAGGACGGCTGCAATCAGGAGTGCCGGAATAATATGTCGTGTTCGTTTCATCATGATCGTGATCGTGACGGCGGGTCGGGTCCCCTCAGTCGTTTTCCTCCGTGCCGTGATCGTGAATGGTCTCGACAGCGCTGGCACCCAGATCCTGGAGCATCTTTGCCGTGGCTTGCTGATCGAATCTGGAGTCCGAAGCAGCGATGTGCAGGAAGAACGCATCATCGGTTACCCGCAGGAAGTTCTTGGAATAGAACAGCGGGTTGTAAGGGCGCGGCAGGCCATTCATCGCAAACATGCCCGCGGCGGTCGCCAGAGAAGCCAAAAGCACCGTGAGCTCGAACATGATCGGAATCGACGGCTCAATGGCGAAGAAAGGCTTCCCGGAGATGTTGATCGGATAGGCAACGGCACCCATCCACCACTGCATCAGCGTGGCCAGGGCCAGTCCGGTGATCCCACCACCCAGCGTGATCCAGCCCACGAGCGAGTTGCCCAGGCCCATGGCCTTGTCCATTCCGTGGATCGGGAAAGGACTGTGGGTATCGAAGTGACGGAATCCTGCTTCGTGGACCGCTTCAGCGGCGTGGAGAAGCTCTCCAGGATGTGCGAACTCGGCGAGGAGGCCATAGACCTTGTCCTCGCTGGCATCGTAGATGCTCATGCTCGCCTTGACGTCACGTGCCAGTAAATTCAGCATGGCTGCGTGTATTGATACTCGAAAAGTGGATTTTTCAGTCGCGGGTTATTGCTGCGTCGAAGGCTCGACCGCATGTTCTGCATGGTGGCCATCCCCTTCATGATCGTAGAAGTGCGGATCGGCCTCCGGCATGACTCCCTTCACCTCAGCGATGGCGACCATAGGCATGAAGCGGAGGAACAGCAAGAACAGCGTGAAAAAGAGGCCGAACGTACCGACAAATGTCAGTGCGTCGACGGCCGTGGGCGTGTAGTAGTCCCAGGAGCTGGGCAGGTAATCGCGGTGCAACGATGTGACCGTGATCACAAAGCGCTCGAACCACATCCCGATGTTCACGAAGATCGAGATGATGAACATGAATGTGACGTTGCGACGCAGTTTCTTGAACCAGAAGAACTGCGGGAAAAACAGGTTACACGACATCATAGTCCAGTAGGCCCAGGCATACGGACCAAACATGCGGTTGACGAAGGCATACTGCTCGTATTGGACGCCCGAGTACCACGCGATGAAGAACTCCGTGATGTAGGCGAAACCAACCATCGTACCTGTAAGGAGAATGATGATATTCATCTTCTCCAGGTGTTCGACGGTAATGATGTTTTCGATGCCGTAGATCTTGCGCGCAATGACGAGCAGCGTCACCACCATCGCAAATCCGGAGAAAATGGCCCCGGCAACGAAGTAGGGTGGGAAAATCGTGGTATGCCACCCCGGTACAATGGACACGGCAAAGTCGAAGGAGACGACCGAGTGGACCGAAAGAACCAGCGGCGTAGCAAGGGCAGCGAGAAGCAGGTAGGCCTTCTCGTAGTTGCGCCAGTGGCGGTTGGCGCCCGTCCAGCCCATGGACGCAACACCGAGCACAAGGCGGCGAATCTTGCCCTTGGCGCGATCCCGCATGGTGGCCAAGTCAGGAACGAGGCCGATGTACCAGAAGACCAGCGATACCGTGAAGTAGGTCGATACGGCAAACACATCCCAGAGCAGCGGACTCTTGAACTGCGGCCACATACCCATCTGGTTCGGCAGCGGCAGCGTCCAGTAGATGGCCCATACACGACCTACGTGGATGGTCGGAAACACCAGGGCACAGATCACCGCGAAGATGGTCATGGCTTCCGCCGAGCGGTTGATAGCCGTGCGCCACTGCTGTCTGAACAGGAATAGGATGGCCGAAATCAGTGTTCCAGCGTGACCGATACCCACCCAGAAAACGAAGTTTACGATGGCGTAACCCCATCCAACCGGGTTGTTCAGACCCCAAACACCCGTTCCGTTCCAGAACAGGTAGGCGATCATGCCCAAGAGCAACATCAGTCCGGCAAGTGCCAGACTGAAGGCACCATACCAGGCGAAGGGGGTCTTCTTCTCCGTGTGGGAAGAGACGATCTCGGTAATGTCGTGGAACTTCAGATTCCCCTTCACCAGCGGGACTTCATCGTGGAAGTCCGCCAGGTGGGCGAGATTCTTGTCCGTGCTTGCCGTACTCACAGTCGTGGAGTGTTTCTGTTGCGTTTGAGGGCGGGTGATCAGGCCAGGTTCGGATTCGGGTTGCGGACCCGACCCAGGTAACTGACGCGCGGTTTGACGTTGAGCTCGGCGAGCAGCTCATAGCGACGATCCGACTCACGACGGCGCGAAACGGCGCTGTCGGGATTCGAAAGGTCACCGAAAGTGATGGCGTTCGCCGGGCACACCTGCTGACAGGCCGTGACGACTTCCCCATCTTCAAGCGCCCGATTCTCCACATTGGCGACCTTGTTGGCACCGCGGATGCGCTGGATACAGAAGGAACACTTCTCCATGACTCCGCGCGAGCGTACCGTGACGTTTGGGTTGGATGCCATGTGAAGTGATTCAGGGAGAGTCTTTGTCCAGTTGAAGAAGTTGAACCGGCGCACTTTGAACGGACAGTTGTTGGCGCAATAGCGCGTCCCAATGCATCGGTTATAGATCATCTGGTTGGTGCCGTCCGGCGAGTGCACGGTAGCAGCCACTGGACAAACCTGCTCGCAAGGCGCGTTCTCGCAGTGCTGACATGGCATCGGCTGGATAACCATCTGCGGGTCCTCGTACGAGGCACCGTCGCCGGAGACGAAGTAGCGATCCAGACGCAGCCAGTGCATTTCGCGACCGCGGGACACCTCTTCTTTTCCGACCACCTGAATATTGTTTTCAGCCTGACAGGCGACCACACAGGCGTTGCAACCCGTACAGGTGTTCAGGTCGATGACCATCCCCCACTGATTGTCGTGGTAGTTCGAGGAAACCATCTCCTCGGAATTCTTTGGATGATTGGCTTCCCACAGCGGTGGGTAATCTTCCCAGTCTTCTTTGAGCGGAGCCGGCTCGCCACCTTTCACAAAGTCAGGGTTTGCGCGGTATTCCTCGATGGTAGCCGTGCGGAAAAGGCCGCGGCTTTTCACTTCTTCTCCGACATGCAGTGCATCAATGGCGCCGTGATCCTGAGTGGAAGCCACCAGGTAGCCCTCATCCACCTTGGATACGGAGACAGGTGCTATCCGGCCAGACGTAGTCAGAGGGGCTACATTTACGCCTACGCCCCCGGAAATGGCCCCTTTGCCATAAACGTCCGTGTAATCGTCCAGGTCAAAGAAATTCGTGGAGCGCTCTTCGCGCTCGCTGACGATGTTACGACCGTATCCGAGAGTGACATGGACGGAGTCGTCAGCCATCCCAGGCTGAATCCAGACAGGAAGCGATACACTATTGCCGGACACTTCCAGACTCACTACATCTGCGAAATAATTGCCCGCGTCCAGCTTGGCGCCGACACCCAGCTTTTCCGCTGTTGCCGGATTCATCTGCGCCACGTTGTCCCAAACAACCTTGGTTGTCGGGTCGGGTAGCTCCTGCAGCCATGCATTGTTGGCGAAGCGCCCATCGTAGACTTTTTGGTCTGCCGAGATCACGACTTCCACGCCGTCTGCACCGGCAAGGTCAATGCCTTCCATGGCAGAACGCACACCGGAAGTGGACAGACTCATACGCGCTGATCCGAATCCGCTGCCTTCCGCAAATCCGTCGTGAACGACTTTTTGCCAGGCTGTTTCGAATGAATTGCCGAGCTGAGCACGCCACGTGGCACGAACCATTTCGTATCCCGGCATGTCAGTTCCAGTGGCAAACAGACCGACCATCTCGATTTCCGAGTGGGCATCTGCATACAGGGGAGCAATGAGCGGCTGTACAACTCCAGGAACGCCACTGCGGCTGGTCCCATCACCCCATGCTTCCAGATAATGAGTCTGAGGAACGACCCAGGTAGCCTTTGTCGCCGTTTCGTCCAGATACATGCCCAGATGAACTCGGTGCTCCACCTTCGCAAAGGCATCGCCGAATCCAGGGATCTCGTAGACGGGGTTTGAATTCAGCGTCAGAACTACATCAACATTGCCTGCTGCCATGTCGGCAATGGCGGCTTCGAGCTCAGCTGATGCATCAGCGGCTGACTCGTTGTTGTCGAGATACGTGACCGTCGTACCGACAGCGCCGAGACGATCGTTTATGGCTGCTACAAGCGCATGGACGCCAGCTGGCTGGTTGTCACCGGCCACGACCAGAGCGCTGCTTCCTGCATTCCTCAAGTCGGCAGCTACTTCGGAAATCCAGGCATGCGAGCCATGAACGCCGGCATTGCCATCCCATACTCCCAACTCGGAAGCGAGAGCAGCTGCAAATGATGCGATTTCGGAAGACTTCATCCGCTGACGGTGATCTGCCATCCCGCCGGTAATCGAATATCCGCTCTCGACGACGTAGAGACGGTTCATCCCATGCATCGATTCGGGATCGCGGCCGGCAGAAAATCCTGCAGAAGCCGCTACCGGATCAGGTCCGGTCGACGCAAAAAGGTCGGCATCGAGGCTTACAATAACGCGGGCGGCACCCAGATCGTGGTTGACACGAGCGGAGCGCCCGAAGGCCGCGCGAATACCCTGGGCAGCACTATTTCCCACAGCGCCGTGGTAATCGACCCAGCGAACCGAGGCGAAGCGCTGTTCCATCTGACGACGGACAACGGCCATAGTCATGGAAGAAGTCGGCTCCGCAATTACGACAACGCGAGAAGACGTTGGAAGCTCGGAAACGGCCGCGCGAAACGCGTTCCAATCAGAAACTGCGCCGTCATGGCGCACTGTACCGAGACGATCCGGATCGTACAGGGATAGAATCGAGGCCTGCTCGAACAGGTGCGTCGCACCAGACGAGTCCGGATGATCCGAATTGCCTTCTACTTTTGTCGGACGACCGTCGAAGCTCTCAACGAGAAGCGGACGAAGCGTGCCGCGGAACGGCATCGACGTTGCGTACTGTACCGGAACGCCCTCTACGCGATCTTCCGGCTGCCGTACGTAAGGAACGATGGTTTCGATGGGCTTGCGGCAAGCAGTCAGACCCGCCATGGCCATGGATGCACCCATCAACTGGATGAACTGACGCCGGGTCGCGCCGCCATTTCCTTCGGTGGCCGGTCCATTGGAGGCGCCAGGGAGAAACTCCCCCGCGTTCATCTCACTGAATTCCTGGGATCCTTCCAGGTGGCTGATGCTTCGCCAGAACCGGTTTCGGGGGTGTTCACCCTGTTCCGGGCTGTCGTCAAGTACAGGAAGCTCGATCATGGTAATGTGTTTCGGTGTGCAGTCGCGTCAGGCGATCACGCCGATCAATAGTGACAGGCTGAGCAGTTGGTCGGAGGCTGAATATCCTCGGCGTTGATACGCTGGAGGTTCTGCTCTACGAAGTCATCCGAGTACTCGTACCCCATTGTGGTGATTTCATCATCAGGGCGGAGATACTGCTCCGGTGCCCGATGACATTCCAGACACCAGCCCATGGAGAGCGGCTCTGCCTGGAAGACCACTTCCATCTGGTCTATGCGACCATGACAGCTTTCGCAGCCCACACCGTTGTTGGTATGCACGGCATGGCTGAACTGGGCGTAGTCGGGGAGCTTGTGAACCTTAATCCACTCGATGGACTTACCAGTGGCCCAGCTTTCACGAACCGGGAGCAACTTGAGCGACTCGGTCCGGATTTGGCTATGGCAGTTCATACACGTCTGCGTGGCCGGGACATTCGAGTGCGCCGCGTCTTTCACGTTTGTGTGGCAGTACTGGCAGCTGATGCCCAACTCACCAGCATGGAGCCGGTGACTGTACTCTATCGGTTGCTCGGGTGCATACCCGACGTCCGTGTACTCGGGCGAGAAGTAGTACCAGATGAAAAGTATGGCGAAGACGCCACCCGCCAATGACCCGGCTAGGGTAAGGTGGGGCAGTATGTTCGCCTTCCGGGGGAATATCTGAGGCATCCCTGAAAGGTCTGTCAATGGTGTGGAATCACAGAACGAGGAAACTTAACGATCCGCGCCTAGCGATAGAAGTTGGGACCTGTTGAATTTAGGAGGAATAGGCCGGAAAGTTTTCAACTAGAACCCCCTGCTAATCTCAAATTGTGGGGGATTCCCTGTAAGGTTGAGGACGGAGGTATCTGTGTCGGTTCCAGTTAGGTCCTCGATGCACGGCTAAGCTTCGTGAAGCGAACCGTCAAGAGAACAGCCGCACATGCCAGACCAAGCACCAAGCCCAACCAGAGTCCCTTCTCGTTGAGACCCGCCTTGAAGGCTAACAGATATCCCGATACGAGACCGACTCCCCAATAGGAAAAGACGGACAGTATCATGGGCCGATACGTGTCCTTCATGCCACGCAGTGCTCCCATGAACGCCACCTGCACGCCATCGACTACCTGAAATATGGCGGCGAAGAAAAGCAATTGGACAGCCATGGAGATAACCTCCTGGTTCGCTGGCTCGGAAAGGTCCAGATACAGCGCCACGATCTGACGGGGAAAGGTGAGGAACAGGATGGCTGTTACCGCCATGAAGCTGGCCGACAGGCCGACGCCTGTCATCCCGGCTCGCCAGACCCCCAACGGCTGGCGCTTTCCAATGGCCTGACCGACGCGCACGGAGGAGGCCATTCCGATTCCAAGGGGCACCATGAAGGTGAATGCAGCACACTGTATTGCTACTTGGTGGGCTGCCAACTCGGTCGTGCCTATCCAACCCATCATCACGACCGTGAGCATGAACAGGGACATTTCAATTCCCATGGACGCTCCAATAGGCCATCCGATGCGGAACAGCTCCTTGAATGTGTGCGGGTCCGGACGCGAGAGCCGGGAGAAAATGTGATAGCGCGCGAAATCCGATTGCTTCAGGACCCATCCCGCCAGAAGCAGGAAGTTGAACGTGTAAACACCGGTGGATGCCCACCCCGTCCCAACAAGTCCCATCTTGGGAAAACCGAGCTTTCCGAACATCAGGATCCAGTTGAGAGCAATATTTACGAGGACTCCGCTCAGCACGATGGCCGTAACGGCGCGAGGTCGTGAAACGGCTTCGGCGAACGATCTCAGGGCCACCATGCCCAGGAACGGAAAAATGCCCCAGGCAATAGCTCTCAGATAGCCTCCCGCGTTCAGAACATTTGCTTCAGATTGCCCCAGCCAGCGAAGAATGGTCTCACCATTATATATGATGAGGAATGCTACGAGTCCCAATAACCCCGCCAGCCAGAGTCCTTGACGGACGCTGCGACCGATGGCATCGTCGTTATTGGCTCCGAATGCTTGCGATACCAGTGGCCCGACGGCCATCAACATGCCCATGCAGAAAATGAGGGCATTGAAGAAGATGGTGTTTCCCAAAGCCACCCCTGCCAGCGACTCCGGGCCCAATCGACCTACCATTACGGTATCGACGAACCCCAAGGAGATATGGGCCAATTGCGTTACCACGATGGGCAGCGCGAGTACTACAGTCTCTCGCGCTTCGATTCGATATGGACGGGTTTTTGACAGGGATCAGTACCAATGGCAGGGTGACGGCCCGGGATGATAGGGCCCCTCTCTCATAGTCTCCCATGTCGGCAAGCGGATTTCACGTATCTTTGCGGCCCGATCCGCAACTCCCGCGAAGATCCATCTTCCTGCGGCTCCCTCTTACCTGTGCTGTGACGACCCGACCGTCATCATGACTCGTTCCCCTCAAGGTGAATTCGCGTCTTCTGACGCCCAGACATCACCGGCTTCTGCCGTGGACGTCTCGGTTGTCATCGTGAACTACAACGTCTGTGAGTTTCTGGTCCAGGCCATCCGCTCGGTCCAGCAGGCGTCGCGTAATCTGACCACCGAAATCTGGGTGGTTGACAACAACTCAATTGACGACTCGGTCGAAACGGTTCGGCGTGACTTTCCGAATGTCCACGTGATCGCCAATCAGGAGAATGCTGGATTCGGCACTGCCAACAACCAGGCCATCCAGCAGAGCCGAGGTGAGTTCGTATTCATCCTGAACCCGGATACCATCGTCCAGGAGGATACGCTTGAGAAGATGGTCGCTTTTATGGGCTCTCACCCCGATTGCGGCGCTCTTGGCTGTCAAATCCTGAATCCCGACGGCACATTTGCCCCGGAGAGTCGCCGCGCCTTCCCAACACCTCAGATCGCCTTCTGGCGGATGACTGGCCTGGGTAGGCTGTTTCCAAAAAGCCGGCGATTCGGTGGGTACAACATGACGTATCTGCCGGTGGACGAGGCCAATGAAGTCGATGCGCTCAGCGGATCCTGCATGCTGACGCGCCGCGAGGCCCTCGTAGGCCGCCGCGGCGCGGGCCTCTTCGACGAGGACTTCTTCATGTACGGAGAAGACCTCGATCTGTGTTTTCGCATCCAGCAGGCAGGTTGGTCGATCTGGTATACCCCAGAGACGCGCATCATTCATTACAAAGGCGAGAGCACCAAAAAGGGAGAAATCCGCTACGTGCGGCTCTTCTATGGCGCAATGCTGCTGTTCATTGAGAAGCATTTACAGGAACAGCATTCGACCAGCCTGGCTTCCCTTTTGCGAGTCGCCATCATGCTCCGGGCCTTTATAACCCTGGTGGGCAACGTCTTTCAGCGCATTCTCCCCCCTGCCACAGATCTGGTAGGCATTTTTGGCGCCACTGCCCTGATGGGCATCCTGCGGTATGCGCAGACGGGCGGTACATTCACCACTGTCTTCCTGGCCACTGTCGCCCCGGCGTTTGCCATCCTTAGTGTGGTCGGCATTGCGGCAGGTGGTGGGTATCGACGAGCACGCCGATACCCGCTTCTTCCTGTGTTTACGGGGTTGCTTGCCGGCTTCCTGATGGTTGCCGCATTGTCCTTCTTCGTGCAGCAGATCGCCTTTTCCAGATTTGCCCTCCTCGCCAGCCTGCCTCTGTCCGCACTGGTTCTCTCTGCCTGGCGCTTCGTATTCGCGCGTCCGCGACTGGCAGGTCGTACGGCCATCTTGGTAGGAAGTGCGGAAGAAGCCGAGCGGCTTCGTCGGCTGATGGCATCTCATCCGCGACCGGAGTTTCTCGTCAAAGGATTCGTGACCGACGACAGTGATGGCTTATCTGCTGGCTCCTGCCCGCATGTCGGGCGCCCATCCGGATTACGCGATCTGGTCCGTATCCGGGGATTTGACGATATCGTCTTCGCCGCCAGAGACGTAAGCAATCTGGATATCATGAATCACATGAAGAGCTTGCGCGATCTGAACGTTCAATTTCGGATCCTCAGCGTGGTTGGAGACCACATTATCGGAAAAGCGACCATCAATCATTTGGCGGCAGGGTCCTTGAACGGCAATCCGCCGGAGGTCATCCAGCTCCGCTCTCCATTTGCCCGTAGATCCTTCGACGTATTCGGCGCGGCATTGCTGACCCTGCTCTTTCCAATTCTTTGGCTGTTGAGCCGATTCACTCGGCGTGGTTCAGGACTTCGAAACGGTACTGCGCGTCTTTCGGGTCTCCCCACTGTTTTTGCCGGATCGCGATCACTCGTTGGCGCAACAGCCGACATGAGCAGCTTCATTCCGGACAACTGGGGTATGCCCCTGGGGCTTTTCCCAGTCTCGAACTCCCTTTCCGCTCAGGAGTTGGAGAAAGAGGACTCGCTCAGGACGGCATGGCATTATCTTACCCACCAGGGACCAACCCTCAACATAGCCATCATACTGGCTGGATTCACGACACCCCGTATTTCGTGATCTGACCATCGTCCCTCCCTCGGACCATCCACAAACCCACCCACCTGCATGGCGACTTCCCCGAAATCGCAACTGCTGGACTTTGAAAGGCCTCTATTCGAGCTCGAAACCAAGCTTGAGGAGATGCGCTCCATCCGGAACGAAGAGACCGGAAAGGACCTCGAAAAGTCCATCCGGGATCTGGAGAAACGGGTCGAAGAGCTCCGTAGCTCGATCTATCAGAATCTGACCCGCTGGCAGCGTGTCCAGATTGCTCGGCATCCGGATCGCCCCTACACCCTCGATCACATCGAGAACGTGACAGAGGGATTCGTCGAATTGCACGGTGATCGCCTGTTCGGAGATGATCCGGCGATTGTTGGCGGATTCGCGACGTTCAAGGGATCTCGCTACGGTGGGAAAGATCAGTCGGTCATGATCCTGGGACACCAAAAAGGTCGCGACACCAAAAGCCGTAAGTATCGTCGATTCGGGATGCCGAATCCCGAGGGATACCGCAAGGCGCTTCGACTGATGCAAATGGCGGCGCGCTTCAACAAGCCGATCATCACGCTGCTGGACACGCCGGGAGCCTTTCCGGGACAAGAAGCAGAAGAGCGCGGACAAGCCGAAGCCATTGCCAAGAATCTGCTGGAAATGGCCCGCTTGCCGGTTCCTATCATCGTGGTTGTAGTCGGTGAAGGTGCCTCCGGAGGCGCATTGGGAATTGGCGTTGGCGACCGACTCCTGATGCTGGAGAATGCATGGTATTCCGTC
>JAURNP010000172.1 GCA_030830105.1 Rhodothermales bacterium
CAACTGAGTGACGAGCAAAGGGTCCGCGAGACAATGATGCGGGCCCGCGTCCAGAAGCTGCGTCAGCAGTTTGTTGCCGAATTGGCGGTGGAGCCGGTAGAGTCTCGGCCGCTGGCCCAGACCAGTTTCTCCAACGCCTTGCATGATGCCGAGCGTGCGTACCAGGAACTGCTTGATGATCTGGACGCACCCTTGAAGCCTGCGGCCTGGGCAAAGTCCCGGAGCATGCCGGTATCCGTTCAGTCCCGGTTGCAACCGGGACAGGCCCTGGTGGAATACCTGGAGTCCATCGGCATGCGATTTGGACCGGATATCAATGCCTACACCAGTTTCGACGAAACCGTCTACATGCTGCAGTTGCCCACGGACGATGCCGATGTACTGGACACCGGCCTTCAGATTCTGCGTGAATGGGCCGGAAGCGTGGCGTTTGACCCGGAAGAGATTGACAAAGAACGGGGCGTGGTCATCGAGGAGTGGCGGTTACGACAAGGAGGCGCCAACCGAATCACATCGCGGCAATACCCGGTGATGTTGCAGGGGTCCCGCTATCCTGAGCGCCTTCCCATTGGAACAGAAGAGTCCCTGCGGACCTTTGCGCACGATCGGCTTACCCAATATTACGAAGACTGGTATCGGCCAGATCTCATGACCGTAATCGCTGTCGGAGATTTTGACGCCGAAGCTATCGAGACCCGCATCCGCGAGCTGTTCTCTGATCTGACCAACTCCGAGTCTGCGCCTGAGCGCGATTACTTCCAGGTCCCGGATCATGCAGAATCGCTGTTATCCATTGAATCGGATCCTGAGGCTGGTTTTGCAACGGTACAGCTGGTCTATAAGCACGAGAACGGCGACCCGGGATCGGTGGCCCAATATCGCGAGGACCTGACTCGCAGCCTGTTCGCCAGCATGCTAAACCGACGTCTGGGAGAGCTCACGCAGGATGCCGATCCGCCATTCATTGGCGCTGGCGGCGGGGACGGTGCCCTCGTACGGACCAAGTCCGCTTTCTCACTAAGCGCAACCGTGCAGGACGGCCAATATCTGCGGGCACTGCAGACCGTCCTGGAGGAAACAGAACGGGTGCGCCAACATGGATTCACCACGTCTGAATACGATCGAGCCCGGCAATCGCGACTTCGGCGCATGGAAGTGGCCTGGAACGAGAGGGACAACCTGTACTCTTCTTCCCTGGCCGACGAATACCGCCGTCATGCGTTGAGTGGCGAGGCCGTTCCGGGTATAGATGCGGAGTTCAAGCTGATGCAGCAGGTGCTTCCCTTGATTTCGCTCGAAGAAGTCAATTCCCTGGTACGTGCATTGATGACGCGCGAGAATCAGGTAGTGCTCGTCGCTGGCCCAGGCGCAGAAGAGCAGCCGATGCCTTCCAAAGAAGAAGTCCGCGCCGTCATGGCCGCCATTGAAGGCAAGGAGATGGCGCCGTACGACGATGGAGATCAGGATGCACCGCTTATTACGGAATTGCCCGGGCCTGGAAGCGTGATCGATGAATCGTTCCGAGAGGATATCGGACTAACGACCTGGACCCTTTCAAACGGTATCACGGTGCTGCTCAAACCCACGGACTTCAAAGCGGATGAAATCCTGGTATCTGCATGGAGCCCCGGAGGTGCCTCCCTGGCCCCCGATTCGATGTACATCTCCTCTTCCCTTACGACGAATATCATCGGCGGAAGCGGCGTAGGCTCTTTCAACGCCGTTGATCTCTCGAAAAAGCTCTCTGGAAAGATCGCCCGCATCCGGCCTTACATCGGCTCGCTGGAGGAAGGGTTCAGCGGGTCTGCAAGCCCGCAAGACCTGGAGACACTGTTCCAGCTCGCACACCTGTATGCTACCGCTCCCCGCGCGGACTCGACGGTCTTTGCCTCGTTCATGACCCGCATGAACAGCATGTTATCCACCTTGCAAAACAATCCTCGTTCAGCCTTTGGAGATACGCTCAACATTACCTTGAACGACTATCACTTCAGGTCGCGACCCATGTCGGCCGAAGTACTGGCCGAGGCGGATCTTGCCCACGTGGAGACGCTCTATGCCAATCGGTTTGCGGACTTCTCCGACTTCACATTCCTGATCGTGGGTGCGTTTTCGCCGGACGACATGCGGCCGCTGGTTGAGCAGTACCTGGCCTCCCTCCCAAGTCTAGATCGAAAGGAAACAGGTATCGACGTTGGGATCCGCCCTCCGAGCGGCGCTATCGAGAAGGCCGTATATCGAGGCGTTGAGCCTGTTTCGCAGGTCGGCATCGTGTTTTCAGGCGAGATGCCCTGGACCATGGATTCACGGCGAGCCATGAACATGCTACGAGAGACCTTGGATACCCGACTCCGGGAAGTTCTACGTGAGGACCTCGGTGGGACGTACGGCGTGTCCGTTCAGGGATCCCTGCGCGACCAACCTTATGAGCACTATCAGTTCGCCATCGTCTTCGGATGTGACCCCGATCGCGCAGATGAGCTTGTGGCGATGGTCTGGGATTCCATCAAATCATTCCAGGAAATCGGTCCTGAAGAGGAGGATCTGAAGAATGCACGGGAGCAGGCGTTCCGTTCCTGGGAAACGGGCCTGGAAGAAAATGGCTATTGGCTAAGCACCATTGAATTCTATACCACGCGCGGCATGGATCCCGCCCGTATCCTCATCAATCCGGCGGAAGCACTGGAAAATGTAACGCCGGCCGACGTGGCTGATATTGCGCGCAAAGTGTTACGGGAGGATCAATACGTGCGTGTGACCCTGTATCCGGAGTCTCCCGATTCGTAGTCGGTCACATGATCCAACCGCTTCAGCGTTGAGGCAAATCAGAACCAGAAAATCGGACCATGGCCCTTCCCGATACACCGCTTGAGCTGTTCGAAGGACGGATAGTGCGCATCTTATCCGACGATGTGAAGGGCGATAAACACCAGCGCTTCATTATCGAAGAACCTTCAGGACGTACGCTGCTGGTGGCGCACAATATTGATCTCGCTCCGCGGGTGGATCGACTGTTCGAAGGGGGCAAGATTCGGGTTTTCGGGGAATATGAGGACAACGACCTCGGCGGTATCATCCACTGGACCCACCACGATCCCGAGGGTCGTATCGAGGGTGGGTGGATTGAATTCCGGCGCAAGCGTTATGCCTGAACAACAAGCAGCCTGAATAAACCCCGGGCCGAAGTCGACCCGGGGTTCGTTTTTCCTGGCCCTGATTCTCATTCCCATGCGATGGACATCAGTGGATCCCCTTCGTTCATGGCCAGCGACGTGACCAGGAACAGCACTTCTCCCCCAGCGGGTGCATCGTAGGTGTGCAGCGTCTCGCCGAAAATATCCTTGATTTCTCCCACACGCTGCCCTTTTTCTACCTGTTCTCCTATGTGAACACTGGGGTAGAAAAGTCCATCCACATCGGCCCTTAACCAGTCCCAGCCTCCCAGACGTTCCGCCTCCTCTCCTGGAGTATCAATCGCTTCATACATGCCGAACTCTGCCATGACGCGCCGTACGCCGTCCTGCAGGATATCCACCTCGGACTCATGCCAGACGCCTTGCCCTCCGGCCTCCGTCAGCATCGCTGGTATGCCGGCGACCGCAGCACTGCCCGTGGTCGTGCCACCGATGGGTCCCACGCCCTCTTTGGCAAGAAAAGCGCGGATGCCGTAAGCCCGCGCCATGCGCTCTGCCGTCTGGTCCACCGCTTGATTCCCGGTCAACGTGATGGCAACGAATGGCACGAGTGCCTCGATCATGTCCCCCCCGTGCATGTCGATATACAGGTCCCCGGCTTTGATGACGTTCCGAAACAACCAGTCGGCCCACGCGCGTGTGAACGAGCCTTCGGGATCACCGGGGAATTGTCTATTCAGATTCAGGCCATCAGGCGGGGTGATGTAGATGGAGCGCGCCTTGAAGGCCACGGGGTTGGCAGACGGCACCACGATCAACTGGCCTTTCAACGCGGCAGCATCAATGGACCGCCCTAGCCGGATGGCCGCCTCCACGCACGGATATTCGCCGCCGTGGATACCGGCCGTAACTACCAGCCGGGGACCCGGATGCGCACCGTTTATGAGGAAAACCGGCACGTTTACCGTCTGTCCAATGACATCCACGCTCACAAAATCGTGCGTGCTGTTTCCGGGTTCGGTAGAAAGGTGGGCGAGTGAAAGCGTCCGTGACATGGCAATAGGAACCGGTTGGGATTCGAAGGATGAAGAACCGCTGATCGGAATACCCGAACCTAATCGAGCCGAAAGAACGGATCAATCCCGGGCGGCCGACGCCCGGCGGTCAGGCAGAAAGGCTTCGCGAACGACTGGATCTGTCGGAGGGGTCAGCAGGCTGACCACGATCAGCAGGGTAACCGAGACAAGAACACCCGGAACGACCACATAGTCACTGCTGGAGAAATCGAACACCGTCCCACCAATGGCAAGAGAGAGATCCATTCCCATGCTTCCAAGGGCAGCCAACCCGACAATCGTCCCGAGCCCTCCAAAGAGGCACGCGGCGGCTCCCTGGGGGGTCACCCGCTTCCACGTGAAAGCCGCAACGAGGGCTGGAGTGAGCGCCGCACCAATGACGGAATAGGCGTATAGGGCCATCGTCAGAACGGATTCGAATCGGGTCAGCAGCAGAATGCCGACGAGGGCCAGCACCAGCACGCTGATACGTTGCACGATCAACTTCCTGGCTTCGGTGGCGTCAGGACGAATGAAACGCTCGTACAGGTCCCGGCTGACATTGGAGGAAGCGACCAGAAGCATGGTGCTTCCCGTTGACAGAACGATTGCAACGGCCGCCGCCAACAGTGCCGCGCCCAGGATCTCTGGAAGCCCATGGCGGGCCAGGTGCAGGATGACGGTTTCCGAAGCAGCCCTACCTACCGCGTTGGTGCCCGTGGCGAGTTCGGGATAGAGACTGCGTCCGGACATGGCCAGCAGCGCGATGCTGGTTTCAATGATGATGATGCCGATCAGCATACCGATAACGCTGCGCCGTGCCGTGCGGGCATCTCGTGCGGAGAAGAACTTCTGG
>JAURNP010000173.1 GCA_030830105.1 Rhodothermales bacterium
CCCGCTCCCCAAACTTTGCGAGCCACCACGCTGCCCGAATGGCGACAACACGCCGCTACCCGAAAGACTCTCGACTTCGATATAGACAACAGTCGGTGTAACTGTGCTCGAGACCGCTTTGAACACCTCATTCATTGACATCACGTCCAAGTACTGGGTCGGGACATCATTCGAAGGCGACTCAACCGCACCCGTACTGGCATCTGATCCCAGTTGGACCGTGCGGCTAACCTCGATGGGGCGATCTTGCCCCGGAAGTACTCCGCCAAACCAAAGTGTGAGCAGAATCCCCGTCAATAACCCTACCACGACCAGGCCGATCGTCCGCATGCGGAAGGAAGTACTCAATTGATTGGACTCGCCCATGAATCGATTACCAGTGATAGTGCGGAGCTTATTTCTACGGTGGATCCTTTTGTACGCTGTCCAAACGATTCGTTTCGCTGATCATTGGTGGACGCCCAACGCAACCTAAAAGGATGTCAGTAGCCTAATGCCTTACAGCTCGGCGATTTCCTCGTCCATCAACTGCTGTACAGCCTCTTGAGCAGACCGGGCAAGTTCTTTCCGATTTCCTCCGGACGCTGGAATTGGTTCGCCGATCCGAATGACGAAGTGCAATGTTCCTAGCCGCAGCAGGTGCCAAATATTGGCAAACATACCCTGGGGGTTTGACCAAGTGACGGTTTCGCGAGTCTCAGTCGTGACTCGTTGGCCATTGATGGTGCGGACATGGAAGTACATCGGCACGATATACCCGTCCTGCATGCCGGCTACTGCTTCAAAACCTCCCGTCTTGAATGGCAGGAGCTGCTGCCCATTCGACGTCGTGCCCTCTGGGAAAATCAGAACAGAAACGCCCGAACGCATCCGGTCTCGTATTTCGTTTACTGTTCCGGACGTTTTCATCACGTTTTTTCGGTGGGCAAAGATGATTCCCACGGCGCGACATACCATGCCAATAACTGGCCAGGAACGCATTTCAGCTTTAGCCACAAACGCAACGTGGAATTGCGAAGCCAGAAGCCAGGGGTCCAGGGTCCCGATATGATTGGCGACAATAAGTGAGGGCTTGTCCTCCGGAAAACTGCCGCGGACTTCGGACGTGAAGCCCAACCCCTTGGTCAAGGCTTCGCTTCCAGCTCGCTGTCGGCGAGCAGAGTGCCATGGCCTCCGACTGTCATCTAGAGAGCGACCGGCAAGGAGCATGTGAAGACTGTAGCCTACCATCACGAATAAAAACCGGATGGCCTTGAAAACTCGCATCATCAATAGATCTCGTGCTTCCGTACGGGACAAATGAAGCCGAATATCGTCAACTTTGCGGTCTCTTTCGCAATCGTTTGTTTAAGACGCGGACGCCGTGTTGCCCATACCGGCAAATCGGCGGGGTCGCTGCCGAGACGCTTCGGCCTTTTTGAGCGACACAATAAAGTCTGACCCCTTCCCTTTTGTGCTTTCGACACGAATCGAGGCATTCAACGGCGATAATGATCATCCGACGCGGAGATATGGCTCCCGGTGGAGAAATCCCATACCCGGCGTACACAGCATCCGACGGAGAAATCGGTCGCCCGCGCACAAGTCGAGCATCCTAGGCGGAACTCGGGCACCCCGCGCACAAGTCGAGCATCCTAGGCGGAATTCGGTCAGCCCGCGCACAATGAGCGCCCGGTGAGGCAGCCGGCTGGTTGTCAGCCGGAACGACTAGAATTCCTCGATGGCTTTCAGGATTTCAGGGACGATGTCCTCTTCGGGGATCGTCTTGAGGATCTTCCCTTTCTTGAACAGGTGGGCGCGGCCCCGGCCTAGAGAGACTCCCAGATCGGCACCTGCAGCTTCACCGGGGCCATTGACAGCACAGCCCATCAGCGCCACGTTCAGATCCTTTTCAAACTTCATGGACTTGACGGCTTTTTCGACGTCTTGCACAACGGTGAAGAGATCGCCTGTCAAGCGGCCGCAGGTCGGACACGCAATGATGTTCACGCCAGGGCGGCCCAGTCGGAGTGACTTCAGAATCTGATGTCCCGCTTCCACTTCGTGGGCGGAATCAGCAGCAAGGGAAACGCGGATCGTATCTCCAATACCTTCTGCCAGTAGTGCTCCAATGCCGATGGAGCTCTTGATCGTCCCCGTTTCTTTGGATCCTGATTCGGTCACACCGAGGTGCAATGGGAAGTCGGTACGCTCGGCGAGCAGCTTATAGGACTGGATCATGAAGAAGACATCGGAGTGCTTCACCGAAATCACGATGTCCTCGAAGTCCGCTGCCGCGCATAGTTCTACGTGGCGCATGGCACTCTCGTAGAGCGCTTCGGGCTGCGGATACCCATACTTGTCCAGAATGTCCCGCTCGAGAGAACCTGAGTTGACACCGATGCGAATCGGGATACCGGCATCCTTTGCGACGTGAAGTACTTCTGCTTCCCATTCGCGCTTGCCGATGTTACCTGGGTTGATTCTGACCTTGGCAACACCCGCCTCAATGGCACTCAGCGCATACTGATGGTTGAAATGGATGTCAGCACACACCGGAACGATGGCACCTGCCACAACCTCTGGCAATGCCTCGACATCTTCCGGACGTGGTACAGCCACTCGAACAATATCCGCACCGGCTTCGGCGAGGCGATTGATTTCTGCGACCGACGTCTCCACGTCGTGCGTTTTGGACGTCGTCATCGACTGCACCGAAATCGGTGCTCCGCCGCCGATCAATACGTCGCCGACTTTTACCTGTCTAGAATGTCTTCTTGGGCGTTCCATCTCAGGGAGAAGTGAGTTCAAAGTGGGTGAGCCAGTTCCGCCCGCGAGCGCTTCAACGAGGTCCTCAGAGAGCACTGCAGAGCGCGACGAACGATTCGGACTCTGTCCGACAATACGCCTCAGTAGGGTCAGGGTCCCGCCTGTTACCCGAATAAACCGTGCATTCGACTCGGCTGCCAACAGGCGCAGCAGGTTCAATCGTCACTCGATTCGATCAGCTTGCGTTTCTCATTATCCGTCAACGAGTCGTATCCAGTGGCACTGATTTTGTCGAGAATGCGATCAATCTCTACCGTGGTCCCAGAGCCAGCATTGGCCTCCTCACCCGAGGACGGCATCTGATAAATGCGAGCTGGGCCGCGGGATTCACTTTTGGAGTCGCCTGATTTCCGACCGGCCAGCCACGCTTCCATCGATGCCAGCATACCGCCAGAGGACTCCTCACGCATGGAGCCACCGCCACCCGACCCACTAAAAAACCAATCGGCCCAGGGCGTTGGATGTGCTCCACTCCGAGCAATCCGCCCCAGCAGAAATCCTGCGAGAACTCCACCAAGGTGCGCTGAAACAGACGTCCCTCCTGCGGACAGAAAAAGGAAATCCAGTGCAATGAAGCCAATCACGACATGGCCAAGCTTCACCACGCCGATGAACATCAGGCCAATGCGCTTGTCTGGTTGATGGATCGCCACCATGGTCATAAGCGCGAGCAATGCACCTGAGGCCCCATGGACCGGCCCACCGAAGGGCCCGACAGTTGGAAAGAGCGCATGGAGGACAACGGTCAGCAACGCGCCACCCGCCGCACCGAGCACATACACACCTAGAACGCGACCAGGGCCGTACAGCTCTTCGTATTCCCGACCGATCCACATCATCCAGAGCATGTTGAACAGGATGTGCAGCAGTCCGCCCATTCCCGAGCCAAGGTGCAAAAAACTGTATGTAAGCAATTGCCACGGCTCAAACAGGATACCAGGCCATTCCGGATTGAGGGCAACATGGCCGATCACGAAGGAGCGGCCCGCGCCAATGTGAACGAGCACCAGATTCCAAAGCAAATAAGCGATCACATTGATCGTCAGCAGAATCCGAAGAGCACGGGGCTGACTGGCATACCAGAATTTGAAATTATTTGGCTGCATGGCGTCAATCGATGATGCAATTGCTCAAAAGACTCGGTGTGATCACCAATACATCCGTTGTTGAGGTTTCCATGGCAACTTGCCTCGCCAATACTGGATCAGCAGAAATCCGAACAACATGCCTCCAAGGTGGGCGAAGTGGGCCACGGCGCTCGAGGAGCCACTGACTCCTGCAAACAACTCAATCAGACCATATCCGATCACGAACCACTTGGCTTTGATCGGAAACAGGAAATACAGATAGATGGGCTGGTCAGGAAACATCATTCCGAAAGCCAGCAGGATGCCAAACACTCCGCCAGATGCACCAATCGTCGGTACCCACCAGCGCGGATCACCGCCAGAGGCAAGGAAATCCCATGTGACCACAGGCATCTGGATCAGTGCTGCCCCGATCACACAGGCGAAATAGAAAACCAGGAAGCGCTGCGAGCCCCAGGTGTTTTCGATCTGGACGCCAAACATCCACAGGGCAAACATATTGAAGAGCAAGTGGCTCGGGCTGCCATGCAGGAATCCGTACGAGAGCAGCTGCCACGGCCAGAATTCTCCAAGGCCTATAATCGGCGTGCCACCAAGCGGCCAGAGACCAAACCAGTTGATCAAAATCCGATTGGTTTCAGGGACGATCTGGGCCAAAAACACCAAGACGTTCAGAATCAGGAGATTCTTGATGACCGGTGGAAACACGGAAAACCGTGTTGGTGGCTGATAGGTACCCTGGTACATGGATGATAGGTTGGGTGGCGCTCTGATTGGAGCGTCCAGCAGGACGCTCTGCGAAAGATCCCGAAAACGAGAACTACCTGCTGCATTTTCCGGGCAGCGCAGCAAATACCCGTCATCCGAGCAATGGTTCGATCATTTCTTCGGTAGAACGGCTGCATGAATGAATTCGCAGCCGATGCGAACGTGGTCCACGGGCCATGGGGCGATTCGATCCTGAATGTAATAGGACGTACAGCGAGATGAGATGGCCATGGTTGCACCGATCCTTTATTCGGTGAAGGAGAAATAGGCAAAGACACCCTCAGAATCGCTAGATTGAGCAAGGACAACCGCAAAATTCGTGATTCAATCCGTACCTGAACCTGCGGAAAAGAGTGCCTTTTCCGGTCAGGAAAACCCGGCATGGCCTGCCTGGTCAGACGTCACGCGCTGGACTGAACCAGCGCGCAGCTGGGGGTGCGCCTCGTTGAAATCGAAAGCGCATCACTGCGGTGACGGATCGCCCCGACCCTTGAGCGGCCCCCAGAGTCTGGTATTTGTGTCACGCGGCGGATACATGCAGGAAGCACCACGTAAGCAGCGAGAGGCTCAAATGGAGCAGTCTCCGCAGCATTCAGGTACCCGCGACGTACCCCTGGATGATGGTACGGGGCATCCACCGCCATTCAATCGACGTCCAACCAAGCAAGACGTCACGCGGTTGGCACCGCGTCCGGTAGTCCCCCAGTTCTTACCTCTTAACGTCCACCTGGGGGAAACCCTGGATGGCAGAACCGGGCGACCCCGTCGATTTGACCATCACGCCGCAGCGGCGAGTCCTGTGAAGTCCGCAGGACAATCCACGTCGAAAACGTCGAAAACGTCGAAAATCTTGGATCGCACCCCGCGAAAACGCAGCATGATGCGGACATTGAAGGCCGCCACGGTCCTTATCTGTATCGTATCGCTCATTGCGATCGGGTGGTTCGGCATCCATCTATCCTCTGTGAACGACGGTCTTCCGGCGCTGCCCAACCGACCGGCAGCCACCCTGCCCGAGTCCTCCTTGATCCTGGCCTCTGATGGCACAGAGCTGGGCACGCTGTTCGGGGAGCGCCGTACATGGGTCGCTTTGGAGGACATCTCTCCCATCACGCTTCAAGCCCTTATCGCCACCGAAGATCATCGATTTTTCGAGCACTCCGGAGTCGACTGGGTTCGCATGGTGGGCGCTTTTTGGAGCACGGCCATGGGCGACCCGCAAGGCGCCTCCACCATCCCAATGCAACTGGTCCGCAATTACTACCCGCAATTGCAGCGCCTAACATTACTTGACCGGAAGTTGAGTGAGATCCTGCTTGCAGGGCGCATTTCGAACGAAATGAGTAAGGAGCAGGTCCTGGAGTGGTATATCAATACCGTGCCTTTTGGTCACAACAGCTTCGGCATCGAGGCCGCTGCCGAGCGATTCTTCTCGGTCACCTCGGGGGATCTGGAATTGTATCAAGGAGCGACGCTGATTGGTATCCTGAAAGGAACCACCCGCTACAACCCGATCCGCAACCCCGACATGTCGCGCGACCGACGTAATGTGGTGATTGACCGGATGGCCACCGTGGGTTCGATATCGCCGAGTGCGGCCAATGCAGCCAAGCAGCGCAATCTGGATCTGAATCCTCATTTCTACGATCCTGCCGATTCGCCAGCGCCTTACTTTCTGGACTACGTGCGCAAGGAGGCCGAAGCTTGGGCGGCACGGGCCGGGTTCAACCTCAAGAGCGGTGGACTGATCGTTCATACCTCCTTACAGCCCCAATTGCAGGAAATAGCAGTGCAAGCCGTCGAATCGCAAACGGCTGAACTCCAGCGCTATTTAGTGCGTGAATTCGGGGCGCCCGGCTCGGTACGAAACGAACGATACTGGCGCAGTCAGCGCGCGGTCGAAGAAGATCTGGTCCGCCGCACCGATATCTATCAGGCATTGAGAGCCAGCGGATCTTCCGATTATGATGCCTTGCTTGCTGTGCGAAGCGACGCCAACCTGGTAGGAAAACTGAGGCAACAAGCTACCCGATTGCAGGCGAGCATGGTTGTAATGGAGCCGGGATCGGGACAGGTATTAGCCTGGGTGGGTGGACACGATTACAAGCAAGATCAATTCGACAAAGTTGCCTCTGCTCACAGACAACCAGGGTCCATCTTCAAACCCATCCTCTATGCCCGGGCGCTTGAAGACGGCTACTCCCCGTATTATCTCATCGAGGATGAAATCCGCACTTTTGTCACCAATAACTGGGGAGAACGTTGGACACCGACCAATTCCGGTGGCGGGGCCAGTGGCAGGCTGGTCACGATGGAGCAGGGTCTGGCCTGGTCCAAGAATACCGTATCGGCCCATCTGATAAATGAGATTGGCCCGCACGATGTCATTGATTTGGCGCGCGAGATGGGCGTGAGCTCCCCCATGATGCCGGTTCCCTCTCTGGCACTCGGAACGAGCGAAACCACCTTGCTGGAAATGGTAAACGCCTATGCGACGATTGCTGACTTGGGTATTCGTCGGAATGTGACGGCCATCACTTCCATTACTGACAAGGAAGGAAACGTCATTGCGACTTTCCCCTCCGAACCCGATCGCGTATTGAGCGAGCAGACGTCCTTTACCATGATCAACATGCTTCGCAAGGCAATTGATCAAGGGACCGGCGCATGGTTGCGCTCACGATTCGGATTGAAGGGCGATTTTGCCGGCAAGACGGGAACGACTCAGAACAATGCCGACGGCTGGTTCGTGGCCATGCACCCGGACGTCGTGGTC
>JAURNP010000012.1 GCA_030830105.1 Rhodothermales bacterium
AGGATCGGCGGGCGAAGAGGAAGGTCGATGTTCGGACATGGCAGGGTCTGGGATGCGTGATCTTCCATCCTAGGTGCAATTCAAACCCGAAACATCACAGCCAGATAACATCGAATGAGCGAATCCTATCCCAACGCTACTTGATGCGGAGTGCAAACCGGAATACGCGAACAAAGAGGTTATATACCTCAAAAGCGGGCCGTCAAGCGCACATTGACGGTACGAGGAGTCAGTCGCGTTGGAATCCGCTGCCAGATTCCTACAGCATCCGGGACCCACGAGTAGCTGACCGTATTGATCATGTCGAACAGGTTCAGAATCTCGGCCGTCAGCTCGATGCGCATGCGCGATCCGGTTCGCTCTGGGGGGATTTCCTTCGTTGCTCCAATGTCGAAACGAAAGAAGCGGGTGTAGCGCGCTGAGTGTCTATCGCCGGGGACCTGCTCAACCACGTTGCCAATTTGCTCACCCGGGACAGGAGGCGTGTAGGGAAGGCCGGACCCGTACAATGTCCGAAGATGCAGGCGCCAGGTTGGGTCGGAAGGGATATAGTCCTGCACGAACAAGGAGACCGTGTGTCGCTGGTCCGTTGGTCGGGAGACGGACCCTGCATTGCGCGAGGTCAGGAAGTCATCATCAAATTCCTCTCGCGCCACCAAATAGGAATAGTTCAGCCAGCTCTCCATTCCGGGCACCAACTCGCCGCGCAGCTGCAAATCCAGGCCATGCGCGCTACCGTGCGCATCGTTTTCCCCGGAGTAGAGGACGCGTACGTTCTCGATGTCGTAGGAGATGAGCTGATCGATATCCTTCATCCAGGCCTCAGCGCGGAAGAAGAAGCGGCGCGAGGGAATGAAATACTCACCGCCGAGTACGATCTGAAGCGAGCGCTGGGATTTGAGGTCGGCATTCAGGGCTCCCAAGATGGATTCCCCAATTTCTGGCTTGCCGCGCAATTCACGATAAGTGGGGGCCTGATGGTAGATCCCGACTGAGCCGAACCAGGTCGTTATTGGGTTGGCCTTGTAGGTGAATGATGCGCGCGGAGATGCGGTCCATTCATCCGTGAATCGGAAACCATCAAAACGCACCCCCCCGGTCACGGTCAGTCTTCCCGGCTCATTTGCAAGCACATCCCAGCTGTTCTGAACGTGAATGGAAGTCTGGGACGTTGACAGAGAGGCCGCATCATTCAGGCTGTCCGCCACGATGCGAACCACGTCGCCATTGGTAGCCCGTCCGACCACGACCGACTTTTCGTTCAACCGGTCCTCGAACCGAAACGAGCGAACTGACCATCCCGCCTCGAGCAGACTGCGTCCCCGGGTATACAGGTAGCGTCCCGTTCCCGTAATGGTCTGTACATCTATCCGGTTGTCGGCAGCATCCTCCTGACGGCTGGATCCGGTGGGGAAGAGGCCTTCGCCTTCATCCGGATTGTCGGAGCCGGGGTCAACCTGGTAGAGAACGGCGGTACCGGACAAATCCAGCAGCTCGGTCTCCTCGGTATCGTAAATCGCCACGTCATGCTCCGCCCGGAATGAGGGCGTCAGCCTGCTCGTGACACGAAGACCGGAAAAGAGGGTGCGATAGGCGTCTGTTTCTTCGTTGCCATCATCAAAGCGGATCCAGAGCGACTGCAGATTCGAAGGTGCCAACAGTTCGTTCTGGCTGAGTGTGCCGAAGAATGTCTTTCGCCCGTTCGGGTCAAGGCGGAATTCGTTCTCGGCCAGCATTCCGAGCCATTCGATTTCCAGACCCGGGCGCACGCGATATCCGAGCCAAGCCTGCGCATCCGTATAGTTCGGCTGGTATTCGCCCTCCAGCTCTTGCGTCTGGAAAAACCGCCGCGCCTGCGCTGTTCGTATGCCCACTACCCAACCCAACTTGCCACCCAGTGCAGCGTCGCTGGCGGTCAGGCCTGCATCGAGCAGGGAAACATGGATCGCAAAACGTAGCGAGTCCGCATCGGCATTTGGTCGGCGATACCGCGCGTCCACAGCGGAAGCAAGTTTTCCACCGTACCGCACTGGAAAGCCCCCGGCATACAGGGTCAATCGCTCGGTCATGTCCGGGTTGATCAGGGACAGGCCCTCTTGCTCACCCGTCCGTGGACGGAATGGCAGAAAGATTTCAAAACCATTCAGAAAGAACAGGTTTTCGTTGAAGCCACCTCCGCGAACCGAAAATTGGTTGGACAGCTCATTATTGGTTACCACACCGGGCAACACGCGTAGTGCCCGCAAGGCATCCGGCATGGGCGTCGGCATATTGCGTACCTGTTCGGGGGAAATACCGAAAACGCCGGCTCTGACTTCGCGCGCACCCTCGACCGTTATGGCGTCCAGTTCCGTTGTCGAAGGCCTGAGGACACGATTCATGTACGATGTCCGGCCTGAGCGTACGGTTACCGAATCGAAGCGGGTCTCGAAGCCTATGGAAGAAAGGCGAAGGACATATTGGCCAATGGGAAGACGCAGGGTGTAGGCGCCCTCCTCGTCTGATGCCGTGCCAAAGTTCGTCCCGGCAACCAGGACCGTTGCCCCAGGAATGGGGAATCCAGAGTCTGATGCCTTGATGGTGCCGCTTACGGCGCCCCACTCCTGTGCCAGGGCTGCGGGCGATGTGAGACCAGCGCATGCAAATGCGAAGATCAGTACCAACAGCGATATAAAGGATCGATAAGCCCGCATGGCGACTGGAGCAGCGATGAACGGTTGACGGCCGGCATGGGCCGTACACGTGACTGGAAAAGCTCAGTATCCGTTGATCGGGGATGCACTCCTGGCGGGTTGATGATACGTGCTGCACCTACCGCCTTTTTGAGCAATCGTTCCGGGTTGGACAGCGTCTTGCCCTGCCATTCTCAGAGACGCACGAAGCATGCATCAACCGTATATCGGCCACATGGCATCCAGAGCGATCAGCTCTGCTGCAGGAATGAGCGCGCCAAACAAGGCACCTACCGATACTTCCGGTCGCGAATGAGCCTGATCTGCCATACGAGCCCACATCAGCAACGGAATCAACAATCCAGCAACAATCAACAGCGGCAATCCGCCGGGCATATATCGGCCACTGATCCACGTCAACGCACTCAGTATGGAGAACAGCCCCGCAACGCTACTGACGTGCAAAGACATCTTGAATCGAAGATTAATGACCGCAGCCAAGACCGCATTGACAACGAACACCAAAGACACAACCAAGAGTGGACTGTACCCCGTACCGGATCTCCAAACAACCAGCGCGCCAGCAATCGTCAGTAGGCCAGCTCCTATCCAGAGCGGTCCGATGCGCTGTTGCTGATCCCGTGCTTCAATTGAGGCGATGCGCCCGGTTTGCTTGAGCCACAGCAGAAAACCGAACGGCAGGATCGTATATCCCACGATCGCTACGAAGAGGACGCCGGACAATTCACTGCCGCGCAACCCATTGTGAGCTGCGACCAATCCCATCAATAAAGGCGCAACCGTCAGCGGATTGACTCCCATGTTCACGATCCAGGCGATCCGGTGACGGCCGGGCTTGGCGGACTTGTTGGTTGACGTATTCATTGCTGTACGTATTCATTCCTCGATGCGATCACGTATCATTCCCGCACGATAGGGTGCCGCAGACTTTCAAGCGAATGAACAATTTGTATTCAATCTACTCGCCAAGCGCGAATCAGCTGACGGGACTGTTGGCAGCATTTCTGGCCATTCTATGGGTCGGTTGTGCCGCCTCTGAGAATCCAGGCTCACAGCGTGGTCAAGATTCCCCCAATGTCATCCTCATCTTTGCGGACGATATGGGATACACCGATTTGTCTTCGTTCGGCCAGGAAGAATGGGCGACACCAAACCTGGATCGACTCGGAACGGAAGGAGCGAGATTTACAGATTTCTACGTCCCGACACCGGCGTGTTCGCCCTCCCGAGCCGCGCTCCTGACCGGCCGTTATCCGCTCAAAGCGGGCGTCCGCGAGGTGATCAGTCCGCGGACGTTGCGCGGGCTTCCTGAAAGTGAGCGGACGGCAGCAGAGATCTTTCGCGACGCCGGTTACCGGACCGGTATGGTAGGAAAATGGCACTTGGGGGCTCATCCTGACTTTCTGCCGACCAACCACGGCTTCGAGAGCTGGTTTGGTCTGCCGTATTCGAATGATTATTCCCCCCGCTCAATCAACAATCCACGAAGCTACGCTGTGCAATGGATGGAATTGCCTGTTTTCAGGGATACAACCATTGTGGAACGCGAGCCCGACCAGCGTGAATTAACGGAGCGCTACACCCAGGAGTCCATCGATTTCATCCGAACGAACAAGGATGAACCCTTCTTTCTGTACCTCGCCCATTCCATGCCACATGTACCGCTGTGGGTGTCCTATCCTTACTTCGATGCGAGTGGAGCCGGGCTGTACGGCGATGTGATCGAGGAGATGGATGCGTCGACCGGGCGCATCATGGCGGAACTGGAAGCGCTCGGTCTGGAAGAAAATACCATCGTCGTTTTCACGTCGGATAAGGGCCCTTGGCTCCTGATGGGTGACCATGGTGGCACCAGGGGCGA
>JAURNP010000174.1 GCA_030830105.1 Rhodothermales bacterium
TCTGGGGATGGACTTCGAAGGCTATCGCATTTACAAAAGCACGGACCCGTTCTTCCGTGACCCGCGTCCCGTTACAGATGTGTTTGGTAACCCGGCCATTCTTGCGCCGATTGCCCAGTATGATCTGGACAACGGTAGGCAGGGACTCTGGTCTGGCGACTTCTCCGTGCAGGAGCGCGTCCGTGGTGTTCCATTCTGGCTTGGAGAGGATACCGGTCTGAAGCATTCGTTCGTCGATTCAGACGTCGAGAACGGTCGCACGTATTATTACGCTGTCACGGCCTATGACCGCGGGAGCACGGTCTTTTTCCCTGCAGAAAACAGCCGCACGGCTACGGTAACCGAAGACGGGTCAGTCAAGACCGACAAAAACGTTGTGGCAGTGGTCCCGAATGCACCGGTTTCCGGTTACTTCGCTGGTGGCATCAGCGAAGACGTGATTCACACTGCTGGTCCAGGAACGGGTGAGGTCTTCGTTGAGGTACTTGACCCGCGCATGCTTCAGGACAACTCGCAATACACGGTGACGTTTGACGACACGGCGATAAATGCCAGCCGCTTCAGTGTGGCATTGGACGGTTTCGACGTTGTAGAGGATGCCACCCTGGCAGAAGTCGAAGGCGTCGTGTTTGACGGCTTGCGTCTCATTTTCAACAACGACACGAATCGGCTGGACTATGACCGGACAGGCTATGCCGATACCACCGGCAAGGTGTCCATGTTTGTGGATCGGACCAATGTCACACAGTGGCGCTACACTGGTGAAATGGTTCCTTACGATTACGAGATCCGATTCTCGGATCAGACGGTGGGCCAATCCATAGGCGGCTTTCGCCTTGGATCGCGCGGTCCGAACGCAACCGCCGGTCCGGCGAACTTTGAAGTATGGAACGTGACGCTGGATCAGGCCGCTGACTTCGTCTTTTTCGAGGTCGCCCCCAACGGAGTCTTCGATACCACGACCGACTTCATCTTCATCTACGAGAATATCTACGGATCGAGCAAACCGACCTTTGCATTACGCGCCGAAGCTGGAGGAGGAGAATTTCCGCGAGGAGGAGATGTGTTCACAGTCGCGACGCGGAAGCCATTTTCGGGACGTGACGTGTTTTCCTTCTCGACGTTTGCTTCCGGAGTGGACGAGGATGACGCTCAAGCACAGCTGGATCGCATCAAGGTCGTACCCAACCCGTACGTGGCTGCTGCCTCTTGGGAGGAGCCACTTCCCCCCACCATTACGAGTGGTCGTGGCGAACGTCGCATCGATTTTATCCACGTTCCTAGAGACGCTCGGATCCGCATCTATTCCACTCGCGGCGAACTTGTCCGAGAGTTGCGCCATGATGGATTCATTGATGATGGAACCGTCACATGGGATCTACGCTCCCGCACCAATCTGGACGTTGCCTACGGCGTCTACTTCTACCATGTCGAAGTTCCGGGTGTCGGGGAGACCACCGGAAAACTGGCGTTGATCAAGTAAGATGATGGCAATAGCACATACACATAAGGGATTCGCCCTGTTGGTAGCCGTCACTTTTCTCGTGACAGCTCCGCTATTCGCAGGCACGGCTCAGGCTCAAAACAAAGTTGGCACGTCTGCGGCGGCATTCCTCGGGATTGCCACAGATGCGCGTGCTGCAGCCATGGGAAGTGCTCAAGTTGCCGTTGAAGGCGGCCCGAACGCCGTGCATTGGAATCCGGCCGCGCTGGCCCGTATCGGCGGCAGCGGAGTCGACTTCCTGCGCGCTGACTGGTTTGTGGATTCACAGTACCACCACGTGGCGGCAGGCATCCAAACCCCCGTAGCCCACATCGGTATTTCTGTGATGGTGCTCGACTACGGTGAAATGGAAGTCACCACGATTGCCAATCCAGAGGGAACGGGTGAGCTGTTCAACCCACAGGACCTGGCCGTGGGAATTACGATGGCGCGTAACATCACCAATCGATTTTCAGCCGGCGCTACGGTGAAATATGTCCAGCAGCGCATCTGGAATGAGAAGGCAGGAGGCACAGGCTTGGATCTGGGCGTCTTCTATCAGGCTGGTGTCCGCAACCTGCGCATCGGAATGTCGATGAGCAACTTCGGTTCGGACATGTCGCTATCGGGCAAGGACCTGCGACGTGCAATCGATATCGATCCAAATATCGAGGGTAATAATCCTCGCCTGGGTGCTGAGCTCGAAACGGACGAGTGGCCTATGCCGCTGACTTTCCGTGTCGGACTGGCGCTCGATCCGTGGACCACCGACAATCAGCGTTTTACACTTTCGGTGGACGCTATCCATCCCAACGACCAGGCAGAAAGTGTCTCGTTCGGGTTTGAATACGGATTCCACGAGTTCTTTTTCTTACGTGGCGGATATCGCCAGGCCTTCTCGGATGTCGCCGATGACGGTGGCTTGACGGGTGGATTTGGCCTAGCTTATCGTGTTTCCAACACGGTGACCGCACACTTCGACTATGTGTTCCAGGATTACGGAGACCTGGGCACACCGCAAATGTGGACGCTGGGGGCGACATTTTAATGACGAACCTACTCCACACCTCTCCGGAATTCAGTGTCGAAGCTACCGGCATGCTCCCCCGTGTTGCGGGCGCGCGCCGGTGGTTTCGCGTTGACCATTTTTACCCACTCACTAAGGAAGGAGGCAACTCATGAAGTTTGCTACCAAAATGCTGAGTGTCCTGCTACTCGGAATGTTTGTTGTCCAAAATGTGACCGCTCAGGTCAATGTGGAGATCGAATTCCGTGTCAACATGGGCGTTCAGCTTCTCAGCGGTGAATTTGATCCGACTGCTGGCGACATCGTCAGCGTAACCGGATCCATGAACGGCTGGGACTCCGCATCCGACACGCTTGCGGCCGATTTCATCGATCCGAACATCTACTCAAAAGTTGTTCAGCTCGAAAACGTCACTCCTGGAGACATCTTCTTCAAGTTCACCACGCGTGATACGGACGGAAACACCGGCTGGGAAGGCGGTGACAATAAGGTCATCACCATCACCGGAAATGAAGCCGATGGCGACACAAACGGCTTCCTGGATGCCTACTATCCGGCTCAGGGCACCGATCCAAGCTTCTTCAACGGCGTGACGTTCGACGATGTCTTCACGCAGGACACGAACGTTGTTGTTACTGTGGATGCCCGCCCGGCATTCTACCACATCGCTGACTCCTCGGGTATGCCTGCGGACGTGCAGTCTGGGGATGCGGTGACGGCATTTGCCGGTCTGTTTGCAAACGGGCCTTTTGCTAACGAGGTCAACGGATGGGAAGGCTGGGGTGCCAACCTCGCCGCCCGTACTGACTTGCAGCTTCTCGATGATGGATCAGGCGACGACGCCGCAGCTGGTGATTCGGTCTTCACGATCACTCTGGCGAAAAAAGCTGGTGAGGCCAAGCGCAAGGTTGATCTCAAGTTCGGCGTGAACGGATTCGACAATGAGTCCACCTTCGCTGGTAACCACACGCCGAGTGTGGACGAGGACAACCCGGTGCTGAACATGGTCTTTGGTGCTATGCTCCAGTCCGATGGTACGTTCGTAGACGGTCTGTTCGATCCTTACATCATCATTGACAACAGCGCGACGCCTCCGAGCTTCCAAGTTGTTCGTCGAGGTGGTGAAGACGATATCATCCCAGTCGATGCAGAAATTGAGTTCCGCGTCAATATGGGTGTGTCTTTGCTCAATGGCTCATTTGATCCGGTTGCCGGTGACATCGTCACGGTGTCCGGCAGCATGAACGGCTGGGATTCAACGGCTGATACGCTCGCTGCCGACTTCATTGACCCCAACGTCTATTCGGGCATTGTTACGGTCGAGAATTTCAATGGCGGTGAGACGGTCTTTTTCAAGTTCACAACGCGTGACCCTGACGGAAACGTTGGATGGGAAAGCGGTGATAACAAAGAGCTCGTCATCAAGGGTGATGAGTCCGATGGCGATGGCAACGGCTACATCGATGCCTTCTATCCAGCAGAAGGTGCTCCGGCGCCGTTCTTCTCGGGTATCACGTTCGATGACGTTTTCACGGCTGTAACCGATGTTATGATTACCGTAGATGCTCGTACGGCCTTCTACCATATCGCCGATTCCGCCGGAATGCCGGTCGATATTCAGACAGGTGATCCAACGACATCGTTTGACGGTCTTTTCGCCAATGGACCATTCGCCAACAGCGTTAATGGATGGGAAGGATGGGGTGAAAACCTCGCTGCCCGTTCTGATCTCCAGCTGGTTGACGACGGTTCCAACGGAGATGCTGCGGCAGGTGACTCGGTATACACGATCACGCTGACCAAGAGCGCTGGCGAAGCCAAGCGTGGTCAGGATCTCAAGTTCGGTGTCAATGGTCTCGACAACGAGTCCACGTTTGCGGGTAACCACAAACCGGACATCGATGAGGCAAGCCCGGCCCTGAATCTTGTCTTTGGTGCCATGCTCGAGGAAGGGGGTACGTTCGTTGACGGTCTCTTCGATCCGTACGTCCTGATCGACAATACCGCGACGCCTCCGACCGCCACAGTCGTCCGTCGTGGCGGCGAAGACGATACGGGATTCATTACGAATACCGAGGAATCGACGCTTCCCGAGTCAGTCACGCTGCACCAGAACTATCCGAACCCGTTCAATCCGGTCACGACGATCGCCTTCGAACTCAAGCAGAGTGCACGTGTCAACCTGGCCGTGTATGACCTGCTCGGTCGCAAGGTGGCTACGCTCGTGAGCAGCGTGGTGCCGGCTGCGGCACACACCGTACAGTTTGACGCCAGCCAGCTGGCGAGCGGCATGTACATGTATCGTCTGGAAGCAGGCGATCAGGTCTTCGTCAAGACCATGATGCTGCTGAAGTAAGTCACGCGTTGACTGACTTCGTTCTAAGCTGAACATGCAGGGGCCGGCGCGACCAAGGTCGCGCCGGCCCCATGCGTTTCTGATAGGATTCCCCCCCAGGTTCTGCTCCAACGGGATCCACTGCGGAGCCCCCGCCTGCGCCTACCCTCCAAACGACCGCTCACACTATGCTGTCAAGTCAGAAGAATCTCAACAAGTCTTTCTTCATGCTGCTGAGCCTGCCGGCAACGGCCATGGGCTTTGCCTTGTCTGTCCAGATTTCAGCGCTCAGCTGGATCCTGAGCACCAAATACCACCTTGAAATCGAGGAGATCGGGCTGGTGTGGGCAGCTGGACCCATCGCCGGAATCCTGGGGCAGGTCGTGATCGGCATCATATCGGATAACGTCTGGTTCTGGAACGGGCGCCGGCGTCCATTCATCTTGATCGGCGGAGTCCTGTCCACTCTGATGCTGCTGGCCCTGCCCAACATCGATGTGATTTCAGCGGCTATGGGAATCGAAGGGATTCTGGGTGTGGCCATTGCGGTCGCGTTGACGCTGGACCTGGCCATCAACGTCAGCTTCAACCCTACCCGCTCGATCATTGCCGATGTCACACCCGAAGGTGTGGATCGAACGAAAGGGTATACCTGGATGCAAACCGTGTCCGGTACGTTTGGAGTGCTGGCGTACGCGGTCGGTGCGATCATGGGCAATATCACCCTCATTTACGGGGGCGCCATCCTCGTATTCCTGTTCTCCGTCGTCCCGACCTTTTTCATTGAAGAGCCGCGTGAATTAAGCGAAGATCAGGATGGAGACTCGGACGGACCAGGCTTCTCTTTCGGTGAACTGGTCCATACCACGCGTCCGCTCTGGGGCTTCTTCATCTACTCCGTCTATGCCATGACCCTGCGGGTCTTGGAAGTAGACCTGGGACACTACTGGGTCGAAATTGGTCTCGGTATCCTCACGGTAACTCTCGTCGCTGAGTCCCTGTTCAAGAAAGAAGAAGGACTCTCCAAAGAGGCCGCCTCCGATCTCGGATTCAAGAAAGTATTGGCGGCGCACTCGTTCACCTGGGTTGGTGTGCAGACCATGTTCGTGTACATGTTTGCTTACGTGACCTATGAAATGCCAGGCCTCTCGGATGTCCAGATGGGTCGGGTCGTGTCCATCAGCTTCCTGGTGTTGAATGCAGTTGGTGCGTTGCTGCCGGCCTTTGTGCTGGAGCCCATCACCGAAAAAATCGGACGCGTCAAAACGCACATGGCGTGTATGGGTGTGATGACGTTGGGGTACGCCGGAATCTTGTTCTTGGGCGGCTCGCCTCTCATGGTCTACATCCTCATGGGTGTGGTTGGGGTCGGGTGGGCGGCCACGGTCAGCCTTCCGTTTGCCATCATGTCCCAGAAAGTCGATCAGACGAAGATGGGTTTGTACATGGGTCTCTTTAATCTTTCCGTGGTTCTGCCTCAGCTCGTAGCCTCTCTCGGAGTTGGTGAGCTGATCGGTTCGGCTGCCAACAAGAACATCATTTTTGCCATTTGTGCCGGGTCGTTGCTCATCAGCACCCTGGCCTGGACGCTGGTCAAGGAAAACGCACCAGCCAACGCCTGACCTCCCCGCTTGACACCTTTGCCATGAAACGGATCCTGCTTCCTCTTCTATGCGCCTTTATTGCAGGCTGCGCCACATCCGACGCACCCCCTGCCGCGCCGTCCGTGTCTGCTCCAGAGGGAGCCATCGTACACCTTTTCGAGTGGCGATGGGATGACATAGCCCGCGAATGCGAGGAATTCCTGGCCCCCAACGGATACGCCGCCGTCCAAGTCAGTCCTCCTTCCGAGAACCATATCATCGGAGGACGGCCGTGGTTTGAGCGCTATCAGCCGGTGAGCTATCGCCTCGAAACCCGAAGTGGGGATCACTCAGCATTTGCTGACATGGTGGCTCGCTGTGACGCCGTCGGAATCGACATCATTGTGGACGTCATCGTCAATCACATGGCGGATGCCGACCTCCAGCACGAAGGTGACCTGGTCTTTACCGCTTCAGGTACAGCCGGTACAGAGTTTGGCCCACTTGATTATCCAGGTCTGTACACCCTCGATAACTTCCATCAATGCGGCTTGACGGAAAACAACGACATCTGGGACTGGAACGACATCGAGCAGCTTCGAAACTGTGAACTTGTCGACCTCTCTGACTTGGCCACCGATACAGAACCGGTAAGAGAAATCGTGGGCGCCTACCTGGCTGACCTGGCCGCGCTTGGGGTCAAGGGATTTCGGGTGGATGCGGCTAAACACGTCCTGCCCGAAGATATTGCCGCCATGTTGTCTCATGTGGCCGAGGAAGTCTGGGTGGTGCAGGAAGTCGCCACGGGAGGTCGGTATGTGGACTGGATGCAGGAATACGAGACGGTTGGCGACCTGACGGAGTTCTCCTACACCGAGGCCATGGGTGACCTGCTTCGTAATCGGAGCTGGTCGGATTTTGCCCCGGACGGATGGTTCTGGACCTCGCGGGAATACATCCCATCAGACCGAGCCATGGTGTTCGTGGACAATCATGATCGCCAAAGGGGACACGGAGGAGAGGCCGCCATCAATTACAAGGATGGTGGGCTCTACGAGCTGGCCCAAGTAGCAACCCTGGCCTGGCCTTACGGCTCCAAGCGGGTGATGTCGAGCTATGCCTTTGAAACCGACTCCCAGGGACCGCCAATGGATGCGGGCGAAGCCATCAAGCCCGTTCACGCCGAAGAGGGATTGAATTGCGGGAAAGGCGAATGGGTGTGCGAGCATCGTTGGCCCGTCGTTGCCGGCGCGGTGGCATTCCACAATCAGGTTCGTAGCGCCGGGGAAGTCACGGACTGGTGGACGGATGGCGAGCATGTGATCGCATTTGGGAGGGGTGATAAGGGCTTCGTGCTTCTCAATGGGGCCGAGTCTGCGCTGGACGGGACGTGGCAGACATCACTACCGGAAGGATCTTATTGCAATCGACTTGCGAACGAAGGCTGCGAGCTGTTCCGGGTGGACGCCGACGGCAATCTCTCGGCACGACTTTCGGCGATGTCAGCTTTGGCTATCGATTCGGGTACCAGGACGAGTGACTGAAGTCTGAGCCGGTTCATGGATAGCCGAAGAAGCCTCGCATCAGGTCAGCTGGCCACCGTATCTTGAGGTCATGAGCTCCAACAATTCCGAAAACTGGTCCAATCTCGGACGATTCTGGACAATGCCGAACGTGCTAAGCATGATGCGGCTCGTTCTCATCATCCCGCTTTTTTGGTTGATCGTGACCGAGGGCAAGCTGTTCTGGATCATGATCATTGTAGTGCTGGCTATTGCCTCCGATTACTTCGACGGTCGCATTGCGCGATGGTCCAACTCGGTCTCCGAGTGGGGCAAGGTACTCGACCCGATGGCAGACAAGGTTGGCGGTGGGGCAGTCGTCGCTGCTCTGACCATTCAGGGAAGCCTTCCGTTGTGGTTCCTGGTTGCCCTGGCAGTTCGCGATTTCGCGATCCTCCTCGGAGGAGGGATCATTCGAGCTCGTACTGGGCAGATCACTCAGAGCATGTGGTCGGGCAAGGTGGCGGTTACGGCCGTAGCCATCACGGCTCTTGCAGCGCTTCTGCGGGCGGATGCTCCTGTATTGGAATTCTGTATTTGGGCCAGCACGGTGTTGTTGGCATATTCCTTTCTTCGCTACATGGTGCGCTTTTTTTCAATTCTTGGTGCGCCCTCAGACGCACAGGATCCCGAACGCCCGGAAGTGGGTTCGGAAGAGCCGTCAGCAGAAGTCTGAGATCTCGCCTCCGGGCATCGGTCTGGTCAGCGTCCCCTTTCAGTCAATGATGCACCTTCATGGGTCTGTTCAATCGTTCCAAAAAGCAGGAGTCACTCGAATCCGGTCTTGAAAAAACCCGGACATCGTTCTTCGGCAAGATCAACAAACTGGTTCGTGGTAAGGACCAGGTTGATGACGAAATGCTGGACGACCTGGAGGAGGCATTGGTGACCAGTGACGTGGGTGTCAAGACTACGGTCGACATCATTCGAAAAGTGGAGGAGCGGGTAGCACGCGACAAGTACGTCTCCACCGACGATCTGAATACGCTGATTCGCGACGAAATAGCCGGGCTGCTGCTTGATGACAATCCGAGCCAGCCAATCGAATTCGATGCGCCCCTTCCTAGCAAACCGCATGTGATCATGGTGGTCGGAGTGAATGGTGTCGGCAAGACCACCAGCATCGGAAAGCTTGCTGCCTGCTACAAAGCGGCTGGCAAGTCTGTCATGCTGGGAGCGGCTGATACTTTTCGCGCTGCAGCTACTGAGCAGCTGGATATTTGGGCACAGCGTGCTGGTGTACCGATGGTCAAACAGGGACACGGTGCCGATCCGGCAGCCGTAGCCTTCGATACGCTCGGAGCTGCTAAAGTGAAAGATGTCGATGTCGTCCTTGTCGATACCGCCGGGAGGTTACACACCAAGGGCGGACTTATGGATGAACTGTCCAAGATCAAGCGGGTCATGGATAAGCAGATCCCAGATGCGCCACACGAGGTGTTGCTGGTGCTCGATGCATCGACAGGTCAGAATGCTATTCGACAGGCACAGGAGTTTACCAATGCGGTGGACGTGACCGGACTCGTCCTTACGAAGCTGGACGGTACTGCCAAAGGGGGTATTGTGATTGGCATTTCGAACGAATTCCGCATTCCCGTAAAATATATCGGTGTCGGAGAGGGCATTGACGACCTGCAGGTCTTTGACCGGGAAGGCTTCGTGGAGGCCCTGTTCGGTAGCGAATAAGGTCAATTCTCAGCCTTGGTCGGTTCGTAAAGGACCCGTTACCGTTCATCACGTAAAAATGACGGTCTGTTACCCGCTCGTGGACTGTCCCTCTGCAAAGTCCGATATTTGTTTCCGTTCACCTGAGCCTTCCAATCTGGAACGGTCCCAGTCGGGAATCGCACAAGGATCACGAAGAATGAGATGGGCCTCCGATTGATCAGGCGATCACATACGTTCAGCCCTCTATTTTCGCATGGGCTTTCCCGCTACGATAAAATCACCATGATGCGTCCCGCACATTCCATTTCGACCGATGCCGCACCCTGTCGGGGGGTAAGCGGCCTGCTCGGATTCGGGCAAAGGTTGGGACTGGTTCTGCTGGCTGTCCTGGTCGGGTTCTCGCAACCGGTGTCGGCCCAGATGGTAGAGGCCGATTTTGAAGTGGATATCGTTGCCTCTCGTAGCGACGATGGGCTGAACAGCCCCAAGGTGGATATCTATACCCGCGTCCCGATTACCCAGATGAGTTTCATCAACTCGTCGTCAGGTTTCACGGGCGGGTATGAAGTAAAACTCGATGCCATCGAATGGTCCGAAGACGACCGATTGCGCAATCTGGTTCAGTCCCGCATCTGGAATGCCAATGTGACCGTGAATTCCTATCTGGAGACGCAGTCCGATGCCCGTCACGATTTTACGACCCAGACGCTGGCCGTCGATCCAGGTAAATACCTGTTCGAATTCGAAGTAGCCGACCGTAACTCCAATCGTACGTATGTGCGTAGTGTACCGGTCACTGTTCGGGAGATGTATGGCGAGGTGGCTGTTTCCGATGTCACCCTGATCGATTCTTACGACGAGACCGACTTCACCATCATACCTCGTGTTGATACGCGTATTGGCAGTGATGAGGCCGGCTTCCAGATTTTCTACCAGATCTATTCAGATGCCGAGCGCGAGCTGGCTGTGACCCGCGTAGTGCGTCGCACCCGTATGGACGGGACAGCGCCGATCATGCCGACTGAAATGGCTGAGGGAGAAGTCATTGATTCCGACATCGTGGTCACACAGGAGGACGTAGTGAGCGCTAACACCGCGACCAACCAGTTCATTGTCACGGTCCCGATAGAGGATCTCAAGGTGGGCGCTTACTCGGTTGGACTGACCATCTCCGACCCGGCCACGGGCGAGATTTTCGATACCACTGAAAGCTCATTCATGGTCGAGTGGAACGGTCTTGCCTCGCACATCCAGAACCTGGAGGATGCCATCGCCCAGATGGAGTATATCGCCGAGGCCCGCGACTTGAGCTTCATCAAAGAAGCTCCCAACGCAGTAGAGCGCATCAAACGCTTCGAGAACTTCTGGGACAAACGCGACCCGACGCCGGGCACGATGCGCAATGAGCGCATGGAAGCGTATTACTACCGAATCAATGCGGCGAACCGCAATTACGGCGTATCGATCACCGAGGGCTGGCGCACGGATCGGGGCTATGTCCTCGTGCGCTTCGGCGAGCCGGATCATATCCGTCGCAAACCGCACAGCTTTGACTACGAGCCGTACGAAATCTGGACCTTTGAGCGCATCGGCCGTCAGTTCATCTTTGTCGACAAGACGGGCTTTGGAGACTACGAGTTGCTGTTCAATGTTTGGGATGAACGCACTCGTCTCTACTAAGCGCTCCAGCTGAGATTGATCAAGCGCGCCCGCATGCCTGCATGCGGGCGCGCTTTTCGTTTCTACCGCTGTTACGCGTTGCTACTCATCGGAATTCGTTGAGCAAAGGGTATCATCAGCTGCTCCAATGTTGAACGCGTTCCCGTTTGAGGCGTACGTTTTCCAATCATCCCGAAAGGCCAGCTGATCAAGCTGTTTTCATGTCAGCGTCCAGCGAAGACACCCCTCGTATCTTGTTCATGGGCACACCGCTCTTCGCGGTGCCGTCCCTACGTGCGCTGGCAGCAGCGGGCCTGACTCCGATGGCTGTTGCCACAGCGCCGGACCGCAAGCGCGGCCGGGGTCAGAAAACGTCCGCTACGGCCGTCAAGGAAGCAGCCATGGATCTCGGGATCGAGACAATCCTGCAACCGCTGGATGTAAAGGATCCATTATTTGCTGAACAGGTGCGTGCGCTGGCTCCGGACGTGATTGTTGTCGTTGCTTTCAGGATCCTTCCTGAGGCGGTTTTCGAAACGGCAAGACTGGGCGCCTTCAACCTGCATGGTTCATTGCTTCCTGCCTATCGGGGTGCGGCGCCGATCAACAGGGCCATCATGGCCGGCGACTCGCAAACCGGAGTGACCACATTTTTCCTGCAGAAGAAGGTGGATACGGGCAACATCATCATGAAACGATCCATGTCCATCGGTCCGAACGAAACGGCCGGCGAGGTTCATGACCGGATGATGGAGTTGGGAGCGGGTGTGGTAGTCGAGACTACCCAGGCTATCCTTGATGGCAGCGCGCAAGCAAGTGCGCAGGACAATTCAGCGGTGAGTCCGGCCCCCAAGATATTCCGCGATGACTGCGCCATCAGTTGGAATTCGGATGCTTCGCAGATCCACAACCTGATCCGGGGTGTTTCTCCCGTTCCGGGTGCTTTCACGTCCTGGTCAGGGAAGCAATTCAAAATCTACAAGTCGAGGCTGGGGGACAGCACGTCGCCTGCCGCCTCCCCGGGCACCATTCTGCGGACCGAACCGGATCTCGAGGTCGCAACCGGCAACGGGACCTTGATTCTGGAAGAAGTGCAGATTGAAGGACGCCAACGCGTGAGTGCGCGTGATTTTGTCAACGGCCATCATCCCGAGCCGGGTTCACAGCTGGGGGTATCCTGACGTGGCAGCACGACGCATCGGTACCCAGGGTGGTCCTACGCCCTCCTTCGTTCGGCCTTTCCTGTACGCTCTCAATCGCATGCAGGCGAACGAAATCCTTCGCCCCTCCCAGTATGTAGATCGTGCTCACTCCATCCTCATGGATCGCCTGGGGGCCGGTGGAGCCATGCCGCAGACTGCCTTCAGTCATGGTGCTGCGGGCATTCTTGCCGACCAGACTCATTATTTCGAAGGCTTTGCCCTGATGTTGCGCCTGACACAGGGTGTCGCCGTTTCGGTTCGGAAGCATGCCGGGTCGACGACGCGTGTTGTGATCGAAGGCGTATCCAAAGCCCTGCAATTCGCAGCTTCTGACAAAGAAGTGAGTGGATTCGGGGGCCTGATTTCACGCGTCATCCAAGCCCATGAGAGTGATGATTCGGAATACGATATCTCGATTGTCGGCGGGATCCCCACGGGATTGGGAGCTGCCTTCCATGCCGCAGTGACTACGAGTCTGCTTCTGGGACTGGACGCCTTGAAGCACGAGCGAGAACGACCGGTTTCGGCGGCTATGTCGCCCGACGACATGCGTAAGGACCTGCGTGATGCTGCTATTCAGGCATTGTCTGACTGGTATGGTCATCGATTCAGTCCGGCCTTTGTGGTGGCGAGTCTCAGCCGCGACGACGAGCCATTCTTGTTGGTCGATACCGGAAGGTTGAGCTATCTGCCCGTGACGTCGGACGCAGCCAGCAGACCCGGCTTTGCTATCATTGAAACGTCCCATGACTGGAAGCAGCCAATGGCAGCCTCGGTCAAACGCTTCGAGCGAGCCACCTATGTCACGGAAAAGCTGCAAAAGAAGGAGTTCGAGAATCTGAGTTCCTTGCGCGATCTCGAGCACCGGGATCTGGAAAGGGCGCTGCAAGTTGTGGGGAGACGGTACAAGTCTCCCTTGCGCCACCTGGTTTCTGAAAACAGGAATGTTCAGAAAGGGATTATTGCAATCCGAAAAGCGGATTGGCAATTCCTGGGGGCACTGATGATGATTTCTCAGGCGTCCAAGACCAATGACTGGGATACTACCGGACCGGTACATGAACTAGTCACTGAACTCGCGGAATCAGCGTCTCTCGAAGGTATATTCGGGGTGGTCCAGACAGGTGAAGGCGGGTGCATGCTCGTAGTTGGTCAGCCTTTTTCATTGCCTGCCTTCCTGGATCACGTTCGAGAAAAAGCGGACGAACATACCAGCGAGACGATTGAAACGTTTATCATCTGACGGAATCGATTTACCCATATACGGATGAGTACTGAATTTGATATTGCGGCGGTCAACGACCGTATTGCGAAGGAGAGCGCCTTTATCGATGATCTCATGACTGAGATCGGGAAGGTCGTTGTCGGGCAGCGCTACATGATTGAGCGACTGTTGGTCGGGCTGTTGGGAGATGGTCATATTTTGCTGGAGGGAGTTCCGGGCTTGGCCAAGACGCTTACGGTATCCTCTCTGGCAGGCGCCATCGGGACATCGTTCCAGCGCATCCAGTTCACCCCGGACCTGTTGCCCGCCGATGTTCTGGGAACGTTGGTGTTCAACCCGAAAGAGGGAAGCTTCTCCATCAAGCAGGGTCCGATCTTCTCAAATATCATCCTGGCTGACGAGATCAACCGTTCGCCTGCCAAGGTCCAAAGTGCCCTGCTTGAAAGCATGCAGGAGCGTCAGGTGACCATCGGTGAGACGACGTTTCCCCTGGAAGCCCCATTCCTTGTATTGGCCACGCAGAACCCGATCGAGCAGGAAGGGACTTATCCGCTACCCGAGGCGCAGGTCGACCGCTTCATGATGAAAATCAAGGTGGGCTATCCGACGCGTGACGAAGAGTTGGAAATTATGCGCCGTATGGCGCGTACTGGCGAGAAGGCTGTCGTCAGGGAAGTCGTGACGCCCAAGCAGATCCTTGACGCGCGGGCCGTGCTGAACGCTCTCTATATCGACGACCGTGTCGAGCAGTATATCGTGGATTTGGTTGTCGCATCGCGCGAGCCCGAGTCTGTGGGTTTGAGCATGCTCAAACCGCTGATTGAGTACGGAGCATCTCCACGTGCGACCATCAACCTGAACCTGGCTGCCCGGGCGCACGCTTTCCTGCAGCACCGTGCGTACATTACGCCAGAAGATGTCCGGTCCATAGCCATGGACGTTCTGCGTCACCGTATCGCCGTCACATACGAGGCCGAAGCGGAGGAAATCAGCAGTGAGGACATCGTACAGCGCATTCTGGACACCGTAGAGGTGCCTTGATCCTTCTCCTTTCCGTCGGTTGACCGATGGCCCGCAAGCCCAAGACGTTCAAGAAAGAGTCGATCTCGGTGGCATTTGCTGTCGAGCAGCTGAGCAATACGGTGGGCATTCCGGTTAAGCCGCTGAATGCCGAGAATGCCGAGACAAAGCTGATTGTAGAAAGCAACCTGCACCGCCCCGGTATGGCGCTGGCTGGTTACCTCGATCTGTTTACCCATCAGCGGGTCCAAGTACTGGGCAACACGGAGTCACGCTTCTTGTCCGGCTTGGAAGAAGAGGACCGCATCAAGGCATTCAACAACCTGCTCAGGTTTCCCATCCCGTGCATCATCTGTACAGAGGGGAATCAGCTCGATGAAAAACTACTGAGTCTGGCTTCAAACGCAGGCGTACCGGTGTACACGACCGAGGTGCCGAGTACCAAGTTCATGTACCTGCTGCGCGACTTCCTCGAGGATCAGTTTGCGCCTCAGAGGTCGCTGCACGGATCGCTGGTCGATGTATACGGCATCGGGCTGCTGATTATTGGACCAGCCGGGATTGGAAAGAGCGAGGTGGCTCTTGATCTTGTAGAGCGGGGCCACCGCCTTGTAGCTGATGATGTGGTGATGGCTACCCGGAAAGAAGGACAGGTCCTGATGGGGTCTGGTACGGATCTGGTGCAGCACTTCATGGAGATCCGTGGTCTGGGGCTGGTCGATGTACGTGCCATGTTTGGTATCCGTGCCATCCGATTCCAGAAACGAATCGAGGTGGTCGTGAATCTGCATCCTTGGGATCCAGATGAGGAATACACCCGGTTGGGGATGGTCGAGGAGACCTACGACATTCTCGGTGCGGAACTACCGCTGGTCATGCTGCCGATCACGCCTGGCAAGAACGTAACGGTGCTTTGCGAAGTGATTGCCATGAACCACCTGCTTCGGCACTACGGATATGATCCAGCAGAGGTCTTCGCCGAACGGCTGGCTGAGCGGATCCGTAAGAAAGGGATGGCCAGTGCCGACCCCGGAAGGGGAATTGAGTATTTCGAGCATGATTACGAGTAGGCCAGAGCGATTGGTCGCTAGGTAATCAGGCTGACTTATCGGGGTTCATTTCCCCTACCTCTTAAGGCGCTTTCAGAAGCTGGTGCGCAAGCCGAGAAGTGTGGTTCGTGGTAGTCCCGGACGGACGCCGGCAGGACGACGGGCTGCCACATATACCTCATTGGTGAGGTTGCGTACGCTGGCAAACATCTGCACGCGATCGTTGATGGCGAATTCTGCGGCCAGGTCCACCACGAAATGCTGGTCAATGCGACTGTCCTTCGATGGAGCATCTCTTCCAGCCACGGTCCGCATCGTGCTGACCCAACTGGTCGATATTTCCACATCGAAGCGACTGGATTCTACGCCGAGGGCTGCAAATACCTGATGGGGCGCCACGTAGGGAAGTCGGTCACCAACGTTGACGCTACCCCATGGATTGAAGCTGGATTCAAAGTTGGATTCGAAGACGGCCTCGGTCCATGAGTAGGATACGCGAACCGGGATCGATGCACTCCATCCGATCAGGTTACCGAGGTTGTGTTGGGCTGATAACTCCAGTCCGGACACTCGCGCTTCGCCGCCATTGAAGAGCTGCGTGGACCCGGTGCCGCCTCCAGCAGCCAGATCTGCTCCAAGCAGGTTGGAGTAATTGTTGATATAGGCGACCACTTCGACCGCGCTACGATCGGTGCTCCAGCGCGAACCCGCCTCCAAGTTGGTACTGCGCTCAGGCTTTGCGCCTTCGGTGGTACCCGGAGGCGCATAGCCTGAGTGGGCGCCAGCAAAGACGTTCCATGAATCTTGGAGCTGCAACGAGGCACTCATGCCAGGGATAAGCGCCGTTGAGACGTTGCGGCGTGTGCCGAGATCTGATCCCGTCCGATCTACATCGTTGCGACCGTAATCGTCGCGCACCTGCTCGATGGTTTCTACACGAACGCCTGGATAAAAAGTCACATCACCGTAGGAGATACGGGGCTGCAGATAAGCAGAGAGGGCTCGAGCCTGCTCAACGCGATTTGATTCTGTGCCAGGTATTCCCGAGACAGAACGGATCATGGAGGCGTCATCCAGCTGCCACCCGTCGACCCACTGGAATCGATCCATCTCATCCTTGTGCAACCGTACACCTGCTTCCAGCACCCGAGATCCGGAGCCGATGATTGCATCAGTCTGCAGACCACTCACCCTGTAGGTTCGGTTATTGGCCTTCACATCAAGACGATGCTCCGACACGAACCGCGAGCCGGAAACGACATCATAGGCATCAGGATAAGATGCTGGACTGTTAAGCAGAGAACCGATGGAGACCTTGCCTTCGGCAGGGGTAAATACCTTATCCAGTTTGTACCAATTTCGATTGAAGCGTGTATGGTAGGCCGTCGTGATGACCTCCACGTTGTTCGATGGCTTGATGCGGTGCCGGGCCATGAACAACCGATGGGATGCATCCATCAGGTCCTCACGCGATGCGGCATACCTGCGCAGCGGAGCTTCTGCGAAATCAGCATCGGTAAGCCCGAGATAGGTTTCATTGGAAAGCTCCTCGGTGAGTGATGCCTTCAGTGTCATAGACTGATAAACGCGAGCACCCGGTTTGCTACTCCATCGCACTTTACCCAGCAGGTCAGACTTGCCGAAGCCGGTATCGCCACCACCATCAAGCTGCTTGAACCCATCGGAGCTGTTGCGATATCCCTCGAGGAGCCAGCCGACTTGTCCGTTCTGATCGCCTACACTCAGATGCCCAAGAAGGGTTTGTTCGGCTCCCACGGTGAGCTGACCCTTGGCCATGCGCCGCGAAGGGATCGGTGTCGAAAGCAGGTTGATGGCACCGCCGGTAGTGGCCGGGCCGTACTTGATCTGCGCCGAACCTTTACGGACTTCTACTCCCGACATCCGTCCGATAGAAGGGAAATAGTATGCGGCTGATGCTGCATATGGTGCAGGTGCAATCGGTACACCATCCTCCATGATGGTAATCTTCGAGGAGCGCTCGGCGCCCGAACCACGGATTCCGATGTTTGGTCGGAGCCCGTACCCATCTTCTTCCTGAATGTTGAGTCCTGGCACTCCACGCAGTACACGATGAGCATCCTGATGGGCAAACTGCTGGATGTCGCGAGGCCCTATATAATGAGCGGATCCCGGTACGTTGGCTACCCCCTTGAGACCGCCGGTCATAGAGGCTTGTTCAACGAGGACCTCGGGTATACGAATGGCCTCCTCAGAGAGAAAAATATCCAGCCAGATCACCGCATCTTCCATGACCTCGACCGTACGATGAACAGTCTGCATTCCTACATAGGAAACGCTGATTTCTTGCAGGTCCACAGGAATAGGACCCATGGTGAACAATCCACGCTCATTGGTCGACACCGCTAAGCTCATATCGTGGATCTGAACATGTGCTCCCTTCAGAGGGACACCTGTGACACCATCCACAATCAAACCGGAAATCATACCGGTTTGTGCAAAGGAGGGGGTGCCAACGAAGAGGCTTACAAACAGTGCAGCTGCCAGTCGGCCAAAGCGGAGCGATAATGACATCGAGAGAAACGGAGAGCTACCTTTATTTAGACTAAGTCTAAATTAGAAGTGCCGAAGTCAAGAATCATCCGAAGAATGTGTGAGGCTGCGATTCCTTGCTCTCCAAAATCAGCCCATGGCCCGGAGGCAGGCTCCTTTAGCGTAGCGCTCAGGCTGCCTCTGCTTCCTCGGTTTCATCCTCTTCCGTTTCGAATTTCACGCCGACGAGTTTGGAAACGCCCTGCTCGGCCATTGTGATGCCGTACATACGGTCGGCCGCTTCCATGGTGCGCTTGTTGTGCGTGACAAGGATGAACTGCGTGGAGTCGGAGAACGAGCGGATCAGGTGCATGAAGCGATCCACGTTCGCATCGTCGAGTGGTGCGTCGACCTCATCGAGGATACAGAACGGGCTCGGCTTTACGAGGTAGATGGCGAAGAGCAGGGCGATAGCCGTCAACGTCTTCTCACCACCTGAAAGCTGCGACAACACGCTTGGCTTCTTGCCTCGCGGCTTGGCGTAAATGTGGACGTCCGATTCTAGCGGATCGTGGTCGTCCTGCAGCTCGATGTCGGCCGAAGCACCTTCGCCAAACAGTTCCTCAAACAGCTTCTGGAAGTTTTCCCTGATTGCGCTGAAGGTTTCGTCGAAGCGCTGGCGGGCCGTGGTATTGATCTCATCGATCGTAGTCCTCAGCGTCGACTCAGCCGCTACGAGGTCGGTCAACTGCTCCTTCATGAAGGTCAGTCGCCCCTTTTCTTCCTCGAAAGACTCGAGCGCCAGTGCGTTGACCGGGCCCAGATGCCGAATCTTATTCTTGAGGTCCTGAACCTCAGAGCGAGATTCCTTACGGTCGAAGTCCTCCGGGATATCCCAGGCCAATGTGGTAAGATCCAGCTCGTGATCCTCGTTGAATGAGGCAAGCAGGTCTTCAAGGCGCGTCTCCAGCTCGGCACGGCGCACGGCCCGATCGGATTCTCCTTTCATAGCCGATTCCCGCTCCCGTCTCAGGTCACGAAGTCGGGCCTCCAGCTCGGAGATTTCTACTTTCGTCTCCATCAGGCGCTCCTTGGCCGCAGAAACCGTTTCATCCAGTTCCAATCGTCCCTTTTGACGTTCCTGAATCGTTTCCTGCAGTTCGTTGCATCGCCCTTCCAGCTCCAGTCGCTGCTTGAGCAGTTGCTCAATCGCCCCTTTCCGCTCTTCTGCGCGGCGAGTAAGCGTCTCCAGGTCGGAGCGGACACGTGTTAGTTCACGCTTGAGGTTGTCCATGCGGTTACGCGCCTGGACGGCCGTGATATTGGCTTCGTTGAACAGGCTGAAGGCCTGGCGGCTCGCTTCTTCAATACCCGAAAACGCGTCTTCAGCATCCGTGCGTTTCTGTTGCAGGTCGGCTTCCTGCAGGGTCAGCGTCTTGATGGAAGCCGAAGCTTCTTCCAGATCGGCTCGGGCTTGCTTCAGCGTTTGCTCCTGTACCTGAACGCGATGGGTGAGCTCCTTGGCACGCCCCCCAGCCATATCTGCCGAAGCACTCACACGGGAATGCGCGCGCTCGGCGTCAAGCAATTTCCCATCGGCCGAGCGGACGACTTCTTTCGCTTCGGAAAGCGACAGCGCGTCCAGTTTGACTCGAAGGGATTCGCGCTCGGATTCTGATTTTCGAAGTGCCTTCTCTGCGGACGCCAACTCCTCACGAGCGCGCTCGAGCTGCTCGCGCCGACCCATGCGGGTTGCCGATCCGCTTGACGCACTGTCGCCACTTCCGGCATGCAGGTATCCGTGGGCGTCACGCCATTCTCCGCTGGCAGTTACAATTCTGACGCCGTCATCAACCGAGGTGGCATCGAGGTCGTCCACCAGAAACGTAGAGCCAAATACCAGGTCCACCAGCGTCTGGTAAACGAGATCTATCGGCTCTACCAAGGATGACAGAGAGGTAGCTCCGGCCGGAGCCGACGGGATGCCCGGGGCCCGCAATTTGTCCAGAATCAGGAAAGTAGCTCTACCTTTTTCTTCCTTGCGCAGATTGGCAACGGCGCGGGCGGCCTCATCTTCCGTAGCCACAACAATACAGCTGGAAAGATCACCCATGGCCGCCTGAGCGGCACCAGCGACGGAGTCGTCACACCGGATGACGTCTGAGAGAGTGAGCAAATCGGCGTCGGACCAGCCCGGCGTGTTGGCCAGATACTGGACGGACTCGGACAGGTCTTCGTACGAGCTGAGCAACCCTTCGAGCAGGCGAACCTCGGAAGCCGCCCCGTCATGCGAGCGCTCAAGCTTGCGCAGCACACCTTGCAGCTCATTCCATTCGGATTCCAGTCGCAACTTCTCTTCTTCCAGGCCACGGAGCGCATCCCTTGCAGCTGAGGCTGCATTACGGGCTGTCTCCAGAGCGGTAGCCGCCGCCCCTACTTCTGCATCCAGGTCGACGGACGTCGAATCGTGCTGCTCGAGAGCGGCACGGGTTTCTTCCAGGTCGGCCGTGGTGATTTCGATACGGCTGGAAAGACGGTCAATCTGACGCTGCTTTTCCGCCTTATCGGAGGATACTTTACGTTCCTGCAAACGCAGGTTGTGCAGCTTGACCTGATGTTTCTGCTGGGTCGTCTGAGCTTCGTCTCGGATGCGCTTGGCGTCGGAAAGCTCCGACTCAGCCTTCTCAGCTGCGGGCACAACGTCGTTGTATTCCTGTTCGTAGCGCTCGAGATCGGACTCGAAATTCTCCCGTTGACCAACTGCGGCCTTCGCTTCCTCATCCAGGCGGGTGAGATCGCGGGAGATCGTGGAAAGTCGCTCGGTTGCTACTCGTAGATCCGACTCAGCCGCGCGGAGAGCATCCATGTGCTCAGACAGCTTGGTCTGAGCATGGACAACGCCTTTCTCTCGACTGATATGCTCAGTGCGAAGGGATTCGTGGGCTGCTTCTTCGGCGGCCAGTTTTGCCGAGAATGCGGCAGTCGCATCCGTCAGCTTGCCCATATCCTTTTGCACCAGCTCGATATCCGCTGACAGCTTACGGTACTCGAGCAGTCCGAGCGAGACTTCCAGCTCGTGCAGGCGCTCGTCGTATTTCTTGAATCGGGCCGCCTTCTGCGCCTGACGCTCCAGGCTCCGGACCCGTTTCTCAAGCTCATCGGTCAGGTCACGAACTCGGTTGAGGTCTCCCTGAGTACTCTTGAGTTTTCGCAGCGTCTGACCACGCCGAATCTTGTATTTGGTGATGCCAGCGGCTTCTTCGAACAGGTGGCGACGATCTGCCGCATTGTCGGAGAGGATTTCTTCGATCATTTTCAACTCAATGACCGAATAGGCACCGGCACCCATCCCCGTATCCATGAAAAGGTCGGTGATGTCCTTGAGCCGGCAATTCACCCCGTTCATGAGGTACTCGGATTCGCCACTTCGGAAAAGCCGACGACCGATGGTCACTTCGCTGTATTCCGTAGGGAGGATGCCACGCGTATTCTCGATGGTCAAGAGCACTTCGGACATACCGAGTGCCCGTCGCTTGGAGGTGCCATTAAAAATGACACTATCCATTTTGTCGGACCGCAAAATACGAGCGCGTTGCTCGCCAATTACCCAGCGAACGGCATCTACAATGTTCGACTTGCCACAACCGTTGGGGCCTACGACAACCGTCACACCATCGGCAAAATCGACGGTTGTTCGGTCGGCGAAGGACTTGAATCCATGCAGCTCAAGCTTGCTTAGATACATCTACAAGCGGAAGGAAATCCGGGGCTGTGACGGGAATGGTGCAAAAACCAATAAACCCTGTCTAAGTCCGTTTTGCAAATTGACTTATCAACAAGAAGATGGGTTCAGGTAGACCCTTCCATATACAGGTATTACAATCGGTTAGATCGAATGATTCTGCGGACATCACACGGTGGGTAACCGTTATTGCGTCAGGTCCAGCAGGCATCACTCGGGCTCCGTTCAGAGAGGCGCCGAAGCGAGATGCGGAAATGCCTGATTTCGGCAATATGACCTCTACCAGCATTCACCTAATCAGTATCTACGCTATCAATATCAAGACGTGAAGCAATTGCTGCTATTCCTCGCTCTGCGCAAATACTGACCGTATGATGTGCTGGGACACGAGGTATGACCAAGCGCCTCTCCGGCCATTTGCAGAGATAGGCCAAGAGCCTTCTTTGAGGGTTTCCATTCCGGATCGGGATACGTACCCTGTGAGACCCTAACCAATTGATCCTAAGCGTCCCAAAATCATGAATGATGAGGGGATGGTAACCCAGCTGATTGCCGCACACCGTAACGGTGATGACCGCGCGGGTGATCGCCTGTTTGCGCTCGTCCACGACGAGCTGCATGCCATGGCGAGGCGGCAGCTTCGATACAGGAAGCCGGGACAGACCCTGAACACGACGGGCCTGGTTCACAAGGCCTATCTGAAGCTGTTTGACCGTGATGAAAGCGGGTGGAACGATCGTGTCCACTTCTTTTCGGTGACGGCACGTGCCATGCGTCAGATTCTCGTTGACTATGCCCGGCGGGTGAAGGCCGAAAAGCGTGGCGGCGGAGCACATCACACCGAACTGAACGCATCGCTGATATCCGATACGCCCAAGAACGTGGATATACTGGATCTGGATGATGCCATGAAAGAGCTGGAAGCCTTGAATCCCCGGTTGGCGACGATTGTCGAATGTCGCTTCTTTGGTGGTATGTCTATTGAGGAAACGGCCGCGCTCCTGGATGTCTCCTCTCGGACGGTGGACAGGGACTGGTTGAAGGCGAAATCCTTTCTTTTCCTCGCAATGAAAGAAGAGGAGTGACCCGGGGCATGGAGGGAAGGCCGTACGTACGATGAAGAAGATTGACCCCAAACGCTGGCAGAGAATCGAAGCCTTGATGGACGAGGCTTTGGATCTGGAGCCCGGAGACCGGGAGGCACACGTTCGGAAACGGGCCGATGGCGATGAGGAATTGATTGCTCAGGTTCTGAAGATGCTTGCGGCTTCGGACAAGGCTGAGACGTTTCTGGATAATACCAATCGCTCCGATTTGGAAGCGGCGCTTGCTCGCATGTCCTCGGCTGTAGAAGAAGAATCAGACGGAGATCCCGAGCTTGAACGAGCTGGACCCTATCGGTTGATTCGCAAGTTGGGCCGCGGAGGAATGGGTCAGGTATTCCTGAGCGTCCGTGATGACGAGGCGTTCAAGCGCTACGTCGCGGTGAAGATTATCCGCCGGGGGATGGATACGGACGATATAA
>JAURNP010000175.1 GCA_030830105.1 Rhodothermales bacterium
GCTTTACCCCAAGGGTGGCGACGTTACTATCTCCGATTTGGTGGCGAAGGGCGCCGTTCGCAAGAACCAGAAGGTCAAGGTTTTGGCCGATGGTGACGTGAACGTCGCGCTGACCGTGAGCGTTGACAAGGTCTCGAAGCAAGCTGCTGACAAGATCGTCAAAGCTGGCGGTTCAATCACAGAGTAAGTAGTGCTGATGCCCCAGGGAAAAGTCTTCGGACTTTTTCTCTGGGGCACTCCAGCAGGTAAGCTCAAATCCACGTGCCACCGGGCACGAGCAGGGAGAAGTCGTGTTTAGTGCATTAGGCAGAATCTTCAAGACCCCTGACCTGCGCCGAAAAATCTTCTTCACCCTCGCCATGGTGGGGCTCTTTCGAATGGGCTCATTCATCCCTGCGCCGTTTGTTGATTTCCGCAACGTCCAGCAGTGTTTGGCGGGAACGAGCGGTACGGCTGGCTTGTATGAGCTGATCAACCTCTTCAGCGGCGGAGCATTGCTCCAGCTGTCAATTTTTGCTCTCGGCATCATGCCCTACATCACAGCGTCGATCATCACGCAGCTTCTGCGCGTGGTCATCCCACACTTTGAAGCTCTCCACAAAGAAGGCCAGGCTGGCCAAGGAAAGCTGACCCAGTACACCCGCTACATGACCATTGGTTTGGCCCTGCTGCAGTCCACCACGTTGATCACGGTGGCCAGAAGTGGTGCGCTCTTTGGTTCGTCCGGAGTGCCCGCCTGTAACCAGCTGCTCTCCAATGACGCCTGGTACGCCATCATGCTGATGGTCATCACCATGACCGCCGGAACAGGTCTGATCATGTGGTTTGGTGAAATGATCACCGAGCGCGGAGTGGGCAATGGAATGTCGTTGTTGATTTTCGTTTCCATTGCCGCAACCTTCCCCTCTGCACTGTGGGCGATTGCTCAATCCAACGGTTTCGAAATCTTCCTCATCGTGCTGGCAGTCGGACTGGTCATTATGGGTCTGGTGGTCTTCGTCGAACAGTCCCAGCGTCGCGTCCCCGTCCAGTACGCGAAACGTATGGTGGGTCGTCGCGCCTACGGCGGATCGAACACCTACATCCCCATCAAGGTGAACATGGCCGGGGTGATCCCCGTGATCTTCGCATCATCGCTGCTGTACCTTCCCGCGCTGTTTGCTCAGTTCAACCAGCCCGCTGCCGGGGGCACTGCGTCCGAGTGGGTTGCCTGGATTCAGAACAACCTCACATCAGGGGACAACCCGCTGTATATGGCCATTTACTTCCTGCTCATTGTGGGCTTCACGTACTTCTATGTCGCCATCATCTTCAACCCTGAAGAGGTTGCCGACAACATGAAGCGCTACGGCGGATTCATTCCCGGAATTCGGGCGGGACGTCCCACCGCGGAATACCTCGACTACGTGTTGACCCGCATCACGCTTCCGGGATCTCTCTACCTGGGTCTCGTCGCGTTGATTCCGTTGATCGCCCTGGCGACAGTGAACGCCAACCAGAACTTCCCCTTCGGTGGTGCGAGCATCCTGATCATCGTGGGTGTCGGTTTGGACACGGTCAAGCAGATCGACTCGCAGTTGCAGCAGCGCCACTACGAGGGTCTGCTCAAGTGACCTCAGGTACCCGTCTCCTCCTGATCGGACCTCCCGGGGCTGGAAAAGGAACTCAGGCGGCCAAGCTGTCCGAAGCACTGGGTGTGCCCGCTATTTCCACCGGCGACATCTTTCGTCACAACGTGAAGAACGAGACTCCCTTGGGAGTTCAGGCCAAAGCGTTCATGGATGCTGGCGATAACGTTCCGGACTCACTTACGAATGATCTCATTACCGATCGTCTCGAGCAGCCGGACTGCTCTGAGGGCTTTCTTCTCGATGGCTATCCGCGGACGACCGACCAGGTTCGTCACCTCGATGGTTTCCTCGCTGAGCACGGCACTTCTCTGGATGTTGTCGTCCAGTTGGTCGCGGATGCGGATGTTGTTGTCGAGCGTTTGCGCAAACGGGCACTCGAGCAGGGCCGCTCCGATGATGACGAGTCGGTGGTGCGCCACCGCCTCGAGGTCTACGAAGAGCAAACGGCCCCGTTGATCGATGTCTACGGCGGCCGCGAGCTCGTGGTTGCAATCGATGGACTTGGCGAGATTACTGAGGTAACTCGCCGGATTATGGACCAGCTTGCTGCGAGAGGAATTTCGGGGTCCTAAACCCTGGAATCGGGACTTGTGCCGGCGCACAAGCCGGTCTAAGATAGTGCTTTGGTGTCAAAAAGGCTCTTGTGGCTTTTCTGCCCACACGCATGACCAGTGCAACAACTCGTTACAACAAGATATGAGGCTATGGCCAACAAAGACGGTGTCATTGAAATCGAAGGCTCGGTTGTCGAAGCCCTTCCCAATGCGATGTTCCGTGTGGAGTTGACCAACGGTCACAAGGTTCTTGCCCACATTTCGGGCAAGATGCGCCAGCACTACATCCGAATCCTCCCCGAGGACCGCGTGATTGTGGAGCTCTCGCCCTACGACCTGACCCGCGGCCGTATCGTCTACCGCTACAAATAAGCCCCAATCAGCTGAGAAGGAACGGCCGGAGAAGTTCCGGCACGAGGCCAGCAGGAGAGAAATATGAAGGTTAGCTCGAGCGTTAAGAAGATTTGCGACAAGTGCAAGGTCATCC
>JAURNP010000176.1 GCA_030830105.1 Rhodothermales bacterium
ATCAGCTCATCGCCATCGTTGGGCCCCAACGCGATGAGTACGTCCTGTACATCCAGCTCATCAATGAGACGCGGCAGATCCTCAACCCGATGATCGTTTCCCGTCTGCGATGAATGCATCGGATCGGCAGGATTCTCCCCCGCTGGGTCACGACTCAAGCGGACCGCTCCGACAATAGATAAACCGGCCTCTGGATAGCGAGCAACCTCCTCATGAAGCGCGTCCAGCACATCCGACCATCCAACGATCAGAGCCCGGTGCAATCCCTTGCCTCGCAGGATGAGCAATTTCTGGATGGAGCGTACGATGATTCTCCCGATCGAAACGAAAAAGATGATCGCGCCCCAATAAGCCAAGATGTTCGATCGGGCCGAGTGGGCATCCAGTGTCTCGACGAAAAGCAGCAGGAATAGCACCAGGATGCCGACCGTCACCACTTTGATGATGGTGACCAGCTCGTCAAATCGCGACGATGCATACCGCTCCCGGTACAAACCAAAGAAGGTGAATACGATCAACCAGAATCCGGTGAGCAGGACAATCATCAGGCTTGTGACCGCCGGATCCGGAATCAGCACAGGTTCTGCAAACCAGCCCCATTTGAAACGAGCCTGGTGCCAGACACGATTGGCGAAGAAGACCGCCACCGCGTCCATTAAAACCAGAACAGTAAGCTCGACTTTGCGTGTCAACGCTTTGTGGGATGCAGGGAGGGTTCAGACGGCGAGCAGCCGAAGGGATTCCGCGCGTGCATACCCGTGAAACTGTGGTAAGGTTCGCATAGTTTGCCGTATGCACTTCAAGATCCACTTCATGCGCCGCACTCTTTCTCTCTTTTTAGTAGCCCTTGTGGCTGCTGTTTCATCGGTCTCCCATGCCCGTCAGGCCCCATTTGTGGCCGTAGACGACCCGATGATGCCTTTTGTCGAGGCTGCACTCTCGGAAGGTCTGGCTCCCGACTGGAATCCGAATTCGTGGCCAGTATCCCAAAAAAGCCTGGTTTCCTGGCTGCAAGAATCGAAAGATCCATCGAAATGGCTGGCTGCCACGTCAGAGCGATTGCTCGAACGACTGCCTCCGTCGGCTGACTTGGCCGATTACGTGCATACTGATCTTCGAGCAGGAATTCGTCTCGCCACCCAGGATCGTCGGGACCTCGTTCGTCATCAACAGATGGATGAGCTGTCGTGGCAACCCATGCTGCTTTCGCGCACGTGGTTTCAGGCCGGATCATGGACGGCCTCGCTCGGGCTGCGATTTGATCGTTACTACGAGGTGGATCCAGATGGCATGGATACCGCTCATCGTTGGTTCAGCCGGGCCGAAGACGCATACATCGCACGCAATGGTGAGTGGGTCGATTTCTTTTTCGGACGAATGGGACGACACTGGGGCGCCACTGGAGGGACTGGCCTGCAACTGAGTCAAAATCCCAGGCCCATGGATCACATGTCACTGCGACTGGGCGGTGATCGCCTTTTTATTGAATCCGTTTTAGCCGAACTCGACAGCTTTACTGGAGACGGCCGGGCCACAGGAACCGCCGGCGCCGACTCTGTACGCTCCGGAAGCATCCGCCGAATGCTTTCTACCCACCGCCTGTCATTGGCCGTAACCAATAAGTGGACCGTTGGCCTGTCTCATTCAACGCTGTATTCGGGAGCAAATGCCGGATTTTCGCTCAAGTTCGTCAACCCTTTCAATGTGGCGCTCTACGAAATCGACAACCGACCTAAAAACGACGAAAACAACGGGATGGTTGGCGCCTTTTTCGCCTTCCGGAATGCTCGTACCATGGCTCATGGCGAGCTCTTACTCGATGATGTAGACGTACTCAACGGCACCGAACCGGCCTCCATTGCCGCCTCAATGGCAGTCCGCCGAAGCGCGCTGGCACCCGATCTGAGCGCAGGCCTGACAGCAACTCTTGTCACGGCACGCACCTACAACTCGGAACAGACAACTGGGCAGTATTCCTATCTGGGACGCGGTATCGCTACACAATTCGCCGACTATGTTCACGTCCGCGCATTCGCAGACTGGATGCGATTCCCCGGGTGGATTGTACGTGGCGGTATTGATGTGCTTCGTCAGGGCGAAGCCGATTTTCGCGGCCCGCTGCCTGATATCGATGCGGCCACGCTGTTCACCGGGACGCCCGAAACAACGATTCGGCCTTTCATGCGCGTAATGGGGCTCACTTCTGCGGGCCTGGATGTAGCCGCCGAAGCCGGATGGAACAGCTCGTCTGACCATCTCCATCAACCTGGCGCCAGCCATTCCGATGTGACGGCTTCCATTTCGGTCAGCTATCGCGTTTTGGGGTCACGTAGCCTGAAATGACCGAGTCGATCCCGACGTCGTTTCCATCTCGCAGTTTCCGGACCATCGGTTCGCATATCCTCCTGATTTGGGGGGTATCCGTGCTCCTTACGTCGCCGGTCAGTGCCCAGTCTGCTTCTCCCCTTCCCGCAGAAGAATTCCCTTCGCTTCGTATTGGTGTTTCTGGAGGGTTCGTTTTTCGCGAGAGCGGCATGCCGGGGTGGACTCCGGGGGCAGACGCTCGCCTCTCTGTGGACACTCCATATGCAGGAGGCCGCCTCCGAATAGATGGCGCCTATCGGGCATGGTCCGGTTCCGAAGATGTTCAGGCGACAATTGAGCGGGACGGGTCCAGAGGCACGGTTACCACTCCGGATGTTCGCGTCGTTGACATTTTGGCAGGTTGGGGTCTGAGTAATGCGCCAGACGCCCCGATATTTCTGGAGGCAGGGCTGCTCCTGGGCAACCGGTTCATGCTGTTTGATTTGCCTGCCGAAGCAGCCGGCCGACTGGAATCAGAGATGCTGGCAGGCCCGTGGGTACGATTTGGGCGCATTACGGGACCGATTAGACTGTTTGGAGAAATTCGGGCCCTTCGAGTACTCACCAACCCGAGGTGGGACACCATCGGCATCAGCGCTGGAATGGCCTTCGAGGTTTCGACCCCCGGCTGGATACGGTGGGTACTGCGATGAAGAACTGGATTGGCATAGCTGTGGTTGTCAGCCTGCTGCCGTTTTCGGCTGCATTTGGACAGGCAGTGACCCATGATCGACATGCCGCTGTGACAGAGTGGTCTCCTTGGTCCATGTCCGGTTCAGAGATCCAGGCAACCGGATCCGTTCGCCTCTCAGAATTATTCCGGATGATGCCGGCGTTGGAGACCTGGAGCTCGGATAGATACACACACCGCATACTAGGATTAGGCCTGGGTGGACTTCATCCTGCACCCGTGGACATTCTGTTGGATGGCGTATCCATTCCATCCTTCCTGATAGACCGGGTACTCACAGAAAGCCTTCCCGTCTCACCAGGGGATCTGACGGCTCTCTCCTACCATCCTGGATTGAGAATGGCCGGTCCTGCCCGAAGTACCGACGGCACGATAGCCCTTGAGACGTCGATGCGGACAGGATGGCACGCAAGCGGTGCGCTGGCGGTGATCAATGAAACGGGCGATCCGGGTCCTGCCAGACATACAGACGCTCTTGCGAACAATGTCGATCGGAGCGGACCCGCAACCTGGCTGCGCACCGGCTGGGGAAACGGTACCTGGCTGATCCAGACAGGTGTGAATACTGACCTCCACCACCTCACGGACGAGCGTATTTCCGGACGCGTACGAGGTACGTATTCAGAGATCGTACAGCCGGTCATTACGCAATTTGCCCCCTTTGCCCAAATTCGTCGCTCGGGAGAACGGCTGCGCCTTCACCTCCTCGCCGGTCAGTCGCGCCGAAAGGACTTCATCTATCACGAAGCAGCCGGGCGCGAATGGCCAGCGCGTCTTCGTCGGACGTGGGCCGCAGGCGCTCTTGAACGCGACACCGGAATGCTGGGACTTTCCCTGCGTGGAGACGCCTCGCGAAACTCACTCTCCAACCGCCCCTCATTCATTGAATTACCTGCGCCCCTGGCCGTGGAGGAAGCCTCACTCGAAGGTGCCCTTGACATGAGTTGGTCGCTTGTTTCGTTGAAATTTTCGGCCGGAGCGCGCGCCTGGCAGATAAGCCAGGAGGGCCTGGAGTACGTACAACTCATTCCAACGGCTTCGGTATCAGTGTCTCATGCCGGATCTGCATGGTCCTCGCGAATTGCCATTCATGGCGCTCAGCTGGCAGATACGTCCTGGCAATCCAGCGATTACAGTTGGCATGCCAGTGCCTCGATTTCTCACCGTGGAAGCAACGGGCAGCTTTCACTCGAGCTTGCTGGAACGCAGGGGCACTTCCCCGAACCCGGTAACCTGCTCACGTGGAGCAAGCCGGGCATCGAATTGGGTGATTGGATCCCAGGGAACGAGTCGATTGGAGCAGAATCCACGCCTCAAACCCTGGAACTGGGAATGACGGCAAAACGCGTCCTTTCAGGTTCCTGGCATGGGTGGGCTCAGGCCCATATTCGAACCTTCAATGGACACGTTATGCCTGATCGCACCATTAACCAGCGGTTCGGCATTGGCCCGTTGCTGCCTGAATGGCGTTGGTCCTCAGATCATGCCGGCTGGCTGTTCTCACGCGCCATTGGCCTGGAGCGACTGGAAGATGAGCGTATAGCGTGGCGTGCATTTTTCCAGTTCTACCACGTCTCTTCGCAAGGCGACGATGTGTATTTCCGACACCAGACGGGATTCCCACGTCATCGCTTCCAACTCATGGCTTCAGACAAGCGCCCGGGAGGCGTACTCTGGATGACCCGGCTCGGATACAGCTCTTCCTGGACCTGGCCCGAGTATCGCGAGCCCGCCCGCCGCGTTATTCCGGCTGACATCACGGCTGAGGCAACCATCGGAAAGAGCCTCTTCTCTGGATATGCTGACGCTCTGATCTCCTTGTTGAACATCCCGAATCGGGCGCTTGGGAATCACCCAGCCGGCGTGGAAGAGCAATTGGCCATTCGACTCACACTCTCCATTACTCCCGTTTCCCGAATCCACACTCCATGATCCGTTCCCTGGAACGATATAGCGGAGTTGTCCAAGATCCCGACGCATTCCTTGAGGCCTGCCGGCAACCGCTCCCCGAAACGGTCTGGACGCCATTCCATCATGCGGCATCCCTGGATGCCTACCCATCAGGTGGTCTTAGACCCATGGCCTGGACCCGGCAAGGATTCCGCGTAGATCGACGCGACCGTGCATTTGGAGTCCATTTCCTTCTGGGTGGGCTACTCATCCAGGAGGAAGCAGCGATGATGGCCGTCAAAGCCTTGGGCCCTCGTCCTGGAGAACTCGTGCTGGATTTGTGTGCGGCGCCTGGAAACAAGACAGTCCAATTGGCCAAAGCCGTGGGACCATCTGGATGGGTGGTTGCCAATGACGTATCAGCTGCTCGCCTGCAGATTCTCCGCGGCATGGCGGATCGGTTCCACTTGCCCAACCTCTCTCTTGTCGTGCATGACGGGACGTCGTTTCCACTTCGTAACGATGAACGCACTGGCGCACCTTTTCTGTTCGACGCGGTGCTGGCCGATGTACCGTGCTCCTGCGAAGGCACCTGTCGAAAGAACAGGTCTGTCTTTGACCGGATGAATGATCAGCGTACCGCTTCCCTTCCTGAACTGCAGGAAAGCTTGTTGCGCCGAGCCATACAACTGACAAAACCCGGAGGACGCATTCTGTATGCCACATGCACGTTTGCTCCCGAAGAGAACGAACTGGTCCTTCAGCGGGTGCTGGATGCGCCCGATGCAGGCAACGAAGTAGCATTGGAGCCCGTACAGATTCCCGGAGCCCTCCTGGACACAGGGCTCACTTCTTGGAACGGAACCACTCTATCATCAGAAATGCAGCACGCCGTGCGCATTTGGCCGCACCGAAATGATACAGGCGGGTTCTTTTTTGCATTGTTGAGGAAAGAAACCAGCGGAGACTTGCTGCATAGTGGAGCGGAGTCTCATGCAGAGCAACGAGCAGAGCCACGAGCAGCATCTCATGCAGCGTCTCGTGCGGATTCTGTTTCCCGATCTGTATCGGACTCTTCGATTGCGGCCCAGCGCGGGCTAGACGGTTCACAGATGCCGTGGTGCGCCTATGACTTGCCCACGCAATTCCTGTCCATGCATTCCTCGGAGGCCTCCGGTCGCAAGCACGAGCGGATCGTTGCGTCGCACCGTCCGAGCGCTTTTTTCAATGAGCAGTCAGTCGGATTCAGCGGGGTGAACATCAAGTCCCGGGAACCGCGACCCTCCTCTGCCCTGGCCTGCTATATGGCGCCCCATGCCCGTGCCGGCGTGGCCGACATCGGCACCGCTGACTTGGCGCGTTTCCTATCGCGCGAAACGGTAGAGCCAGTCTGTTTGGTACCACCTGCCGATCGGACGCGATACGTCCTGGTCAGAAGCGGAGGGGTCGCCGTTGGATTGGGGCACATCAACTCCTCAGGCCATTTGGAGTCACTCTTCCCCAGGAATTTCGCGGGTCTTCCGGTTGCCGAGTGGCTAAACCGCCTCAGCGGCGAGTAAACACAAAAGTGATCAGACCCTGCTGAGGCTCCTGGGGCGCATTGGACGGAAGTGGGTTGAATCTCCATCCCCTGACCACGCGCAACACCTCACGATCCTGAGCCGGATCTCCACGTCTCACCGGTAGCGCTTGAGTCACATTGCCAAATGGGTCGACTGTGATGCGGACCGTGACACGCACATCGCTGTTCTGGGAGCGAAATGCGGGGAGTGGCGTGTTTACCGGCTCCCGGTTAAGCCCTTCGATACGGAAAGGCGCCGAGGCCTGCTCCTGATTGGAGGTGCCTTCGTCTCCGGACTCTTCGCCCTGGTCCGGGTCAAGCGAGCCACTACCAAGCGGTAGGACAGTCTCCTGC
>JAURNP010000177.1 GCA_030830105.1 Rhodothermales bacterium
CTGCCTGAAGGTTTTGGGCCACACTGTTGGGAGTGCTTAATCCGAACTGATCCTAAATCTCCCGATAGTTCGGCCAATCGCCTTCCTGGTCTACAAAGTTTTTCAGAAAATCCAGGAAGGATTCCTGTTTCTGGGTCAATCCTCGACGTGCCATGGGCATAGGCGGAGTGAAGGAATTCCGCGGAATAGGGATAAAAGCCGAATATGCACATATAATACATATATAACTTTATCGACGCAATACACTCCGTCGACTTTTCCCTCACCCTCAGCCAGCCCCTCCTTCCCGGAACTGAGCAAAGACGCGGGCACTACGAGTCGGATAGGACTCTTCCACGTGGTGCTGCACGTAGGCACGGACCAATTGTGCGACGTCGGCGGCTTCAGCCGCATTCAACTCCATCCGTAATACATTTGACAGATCCGCGCGGCTCAGGATGGCAAACGACCGCAAGGTGGTCCGCCTGGCACGCACGGGTGTCCCTCCTTCCTGAACATGTTCGCTGATGCGACCTGAATGCAGGTCCAGGAATCCGTATTCCGCCTCGAGACTTCCAACCTGTTCCCGCTCGAACGATGGGCCGAATCCGAGCAATGTGGCCAGCCGCATCTGAAAGAACGGCCACACGTTGCCTGCTCTTCCCGGCGCCTGATCCAGAGCCGTCAGACAGGCGGCCAGCAAGGAGAAGGCCGGTCGGTTGGGCTCCCCATCAGGAAGCAATGCATTCACGAGTTCAATCAACCGGATCCCCAATTCCATGCGGGCCAGATCCGCCTTCAGGGATCGGTGATGATCCACATGGGAAGCTTCGCTCAAGATCTGTAATTCCCGGCCTGGCCGCACGTGGATGACTGTTGAAATCCGGTTCATTGGTTGCAACGTGGAGCCGAAACGACTCTTGGCAGCGCGAGCTCCCTTGGCCATGACACCCGTCTTTCCGAGTTCGTCGCAGAACAGCGTTACGATACGACTCGTCTCGCCGTAGTCGATGGTTCGGAGCACAATGGCCTCAGTATGGACAACGCCGGTTGTTGGCACGAATGCAGCGATTGGTGAATGCGGAGATGGAAACAGGTTACCTCCAACCTCCTCAGGTGTCAATCCGATCCGCATCATCTACAACATGTCTCCAATGCGAGACGCATCCGACCTACACACCTTGTTATGCAGACCAGAGGAATGCGCATCAAGCACCGACTGATCTATCCAATCAGGGAACGCCTGACCTGCTCAGAACGGGAGGCCGTCGCATTGATAGTCATCTTTCTGGCGGTGTTCACGGGTGGTGTCATGCGAGTGGTAAAGGCCGCGCATCCACCGTTCGATGACAACTCATACGTTGAACTGGACAGCCTCTTCTCCACCCTTTCAGCACGACTGGATTCATCCGACAATTCCGCGGTAGTACACCCCGCTGATACGATCCACATCGGTTTCAGGGCAGACTTCGACCATGTATCGATCAGGACGAGCGGCATTGAAGAGTGGGCGCTCGTTGACACGCTGGAAAAACCGAAGGCTTCTTTTCCAATCGCCATCAACGAAGCCAACGAAAAAACGCTTCAGGCGCTACCTAGAATCGGACCAGCCATGGCCCGGCGCATATTGGAGCATCGTCGCTTGAAGGGTCCGTTGGCATCTTCCAAAGATCTACTGGAAATCCGCGGAATCGGTCCGAAGACGGTGGAGAAGCTGCTCCCACTGATTGTCTTCGACTTGTCCCGCGAATCTACACAGGAAGACATAACGCGCGACTCACTTCACGAGCGGTAACCCCGACTTGATGGGCGGCAATCATTCATCCGCGGGAGGCTCAAAATTTTCGTCCAGGACGTCGCCAAGCCAGGCTGGTCCACCCTCTTTTTGATCGCGAGAGACATCACCAGTGAATTGGTCCGCATACTGCTCCTCCCTGGACAAAAAACGCCAAACAGGAATCAGCAACGCCGCAGCCAGAGCCACGAAGCCAACGAAAGTGATCAAAATGACGTCCCAGTATCCTCCTGCCATGACTATCCGTCTCCTTTACGCCGGGCCTGTTACCGCGAATCAGGCACGATCCATTACGTGCTGAACTTCCTGACGTGCTGCCATGAATACAAACACGGCTACCAAAGGTAGCGTCCATAGTCCGTTGAACAAGCCGTAAATCCCGAACAGCAACGCCATCCCTTGCCCGATCAGACTGGCAAAATGGGTCGCGTTGCGATAGTCCATCTTACTGGCCAGCGCCGCGCGAAGTACGCGACCACCGTCCATGGGAAATGCGGGAAGCATGTTGAACACGACCAGCGCCAGATTCACCCACATCAGCATGGTCAGAATGTTGCCCCCTGGCGTCATAGCCGCCGAGAGCGAATTGGATGCTTCGAATAACGTCGACACAAGGAAAAGACCGGCGGCAATGGCAAGATTGACGGCCGGTCCTGCAATCGCGATGAGGAATTCCTGCTTCGGCTCACGGGGCATTCGTTGCAGGCGGGCTACCCCGCCAATCGGATACATGGTGATATCCAAGGTTGGAATCCCGAACTCGCGCGCCATGAATGCATGGCCCAGTTCATGAAGCACGACACAGCCGAAAACGGCCAGTATCAATCCAACGCCCATGAGCGCACCCATCACCGTGAGGCCCTGGTAAACGTAGAAAACAAATATGCCTACCAGCATGACCAGGAAAGTCCAATGCACGAACATGTCGATGCCGCGAACCGATCCAAACTTGATACGTGATTTCACAGGTTTCTGAGGCTGTTGAACGGTAATTCGAGTGCGTCTCCGAATACCGATTCAGTCGATGACCAGGTGAGACTACAGTTACATGGACATCAGGCGCTCTACCCGTTGCTCGGTTGGCGGGTGGGTGGCAAAAAGACTGCGGATGCCACGCATGGCTCCTGCAAACGGATTGACGATGAACATATGGGCGGTAGCCGGATTTCCCTCCATGGCAATCTGCTGACTTCCGGCCTGCAAACGCTGCAGTGCACTGGCCAATGCTTTCGGGTTTCCGCAAATCCGGGCACCATCCCTATCTGCCGCAAACTCACGAGACCGGGAAATAGCCATCTGGATGAGCATGGCAGCAATGGGTGCCAGGATCATCATGAGGATGGCGCTGATGGCACCTCCTCTGTCGCGATCCCCTCCACCGAAAAAGAGGGCGAAGCGGGCTAGCATGGTGATTGCGGCGGCAATGGTCGCGGCAATGGATCCCGTCAGGATGTCCCGATTCCGGATATGAGCGAGTTCATGGGCAATCACGCCTTCCAGCTCCTCTCGACTCAGCAATCGAACAATCCCGTTTGTAACCGCTACGGCAGAATTCTCCGGGTTTCGCCCTGTTGCAAACGCATTGGGCTGATCCGAGGGTATCACGTAAACCCGTGGCATGGGCAGAGCGGCTTGTTGACGAAGGCGGTCCACCATATCGACTAGCTCAGGAGCTTCCGCCCGGGATACTTCCTTGGCGCGATACATTTTCAGTACGATCGAGGCACTGAACCAGTAGGATCCAAAATTGAGGACTACCGCGAACATAAAGGCGATAATCATCCCCATTTCTCCACCAAGAGCTTGGCCGAGAAGGGCAAAAAGAACAATAAGGGCTGCCATCAAGGCAGCAGTACGCATTGCTTTCATGCTGTGAGCTGCTTTCTTCCAATGATAAATAGAGCGGCGCGCCCGGTCATTCCGGAACGGTGCCAACAACATCGATGAGACCGTGTGTACGTCCTCAGCCCAGGATTTGTGTCACCACCAGCACGTCATAGATGGCGTGCGTCCATGCAGCCACACCAAAGCCTCGGGCCAGGAAGATCGCGTTCAGTGCAAGGCCGAACAGAAACCGGAATGTGAACGAGGCCAGCGTGAACGGATCTCCAAGTGCACCAATGTAGTGGACGGCCGAGAACAGCAATGCACCAAGAATGGCAGCCAAAGCATAGGCCATCCAACTCTTGGCCATCGTCTTATTGAGCAACCAGAAGAGACCGCCAACGAGTACAACGCGGAATATCAGTTCCTCGTAAAGGCCTGCTCCAATGGAGAGCACCAACATCATGGATGTTGAGAGCGAGTTCGTTGCTTGCGCCATGAGTGGGGAGATACCCGGAGAGATGGCGAAAATCAGTCCAACCACGGTGGAGACCAGCAAGGCGACCACCACCGCATACACGGTACTTTCCCCGATAAGCCAACCAAACCAGTCGGCGCGAATTGGTGGGCGCTGTTTTCGCTCCCGGACGAACACCCAGATACCGATGAGCAGTACCGGAATACCCAGGGCAAACAGACCGGTGCCGCCGAACACTGCCATCAACTGCTTGACCCACAGATCCGCTCCAACCCGGATCTGTGAAGAAGGGTCAGTATTTACGAACAGGATCAGGCTCTCATATAGAGCAAACAGAGGCAGCGCCGCCAGGAAACCGTATGTGGCTGTTCGGGTCGCATTCCAGTATCCGAACACTGGCTTTTGCTTTGCCGATGCCGATTCGCTGGTGCCTGTCTGCGAAGCCGCTTCTCCGGCCAAGGAAGAGGTAACGTCGGAGTCACTGGATCCAGCCAGATCGTCCCATGATGGTGTGTCGGATGACATGCAGTTCCTGGTTGTATCCGTCAATCACCGGACGCGGTGCAGTATTACCCGGTCCCCGGCATTCAGGGACAGGACCTCAAACAGCTTACGGGATCCTTCGATGAAGAACGGGCGACGCGCAGGCGCCGTCTCAATCACTTCAGCAAATGCGTGAGACCCGGTAGCAGTTGAGACCAGCACGACGGAGCCAGCAGGCAATGAAGGGTGCCCTATCTGAAACGCATCATGCCGATATGTCCGGCCTATAGACACGGTACGACCAGAAAGGGCCTCGGGATACGGTCGGATTGAAAATTGACCGGCATCCGGCAAATTGATGGCTCCACTCGAGTTTACAGACGCGGACGGCACCGTGAGTTCCTGCCCAATCCGAAGCGAGGAACCAGAAATACCATTCAAAGCACGTAGACGGGCCAGACTGACGCCCTCTTCGCGAGCAATATGGAACAGTGTATCTCCAGGTTTCACTGTACGGGTCCTTGAGATGCGGTCCTCAGGCACGATCACCACCATGCCTGATTCCAAAGCGGAGGGCAATCCAGGATTCAATACCGCCAGACTATCTGCAGAAAGAGCGAATCGGTTGGCCAATGCATAGAGCGTCTCTCCCCTTCCAATCGTGACGGCCACCATACCACCCCCCAACGGCGTTACGGTACCGATTTCGGCGGATGGAGCATCAAGCACGGCTGGAGCCTGCCCTTCCTCCGCAACCGAGGATGGCGGGGTGGAGTCCGTCTGTGGGTCGGAACGAGCAGGATCGACATTGTCTACGGATTCATTCTCAGGCGGAACGATGCGCAATCGCATCCCGGCCCGGATGGAATTGCCCGTCAGATTATTCCACGTGCGAAGGTCACGGACGCTGACCTCGTGACGGCGGGAGATGGAAAAAAGAGTATCACCCGGACGGACGACAACCCACCCTGCTTCTTCCACTTGCTCCTGTTGCTCATTGCTTTCTTGTCCCTTCACGTCCACCGGAGAGGCCAGCAGCAGCAGTCCCGAAACAACCACAACCAGTTTTACCGTACTGCTAGTCATCGGCTTCGATCTCCATTTCAAGAAGGGCCGATTGCAGTTCGGAACGGGCGTGGAAATCTGTGATGCGGGTAGCTACTTCGATGCCCTCGCGATACACGTTGCGCGCCTCCTCCGACCTGCCCATTCGATGCAGCAGCTTTCCGAAATGATAGTATAGTCCCACGTAGGAGGGGTCATGTGCGTGCAGCTCCTTGAAAGCTGCCAACGCGTCGTCCCAGCGCTTCAGTTTGACAAACTCGGAGGCCAGGGCGAAGCGGACGAATGAATCGTTCGGGTCCTCTTCGTGAAAAGTAAGCAGCTGATTGAGTCGATTCATGGGTCTACCATCCTCCTCCGGCACCACCGCCGCCGAAACCGCCGAATCCACCACCACCGAATCCACCGCCCATACCTCCTCCAAATCCCCCACCACGGTTATGGCCCATACCACCACCCCAGAAGATGATTGGCATATCACCCCGTCTTCCGCGACGGTAGCGTCCTTTGCCTCCACCTTTGTTGCGGATGCTGGTGATGATGAAGTAAATGAAAATGAAGGCCAGGTAAATGAAAATCGGATCGATGCCCCCGTCGGATCTGGACCGACCAGTAGTCGGTAGTCCCTCGAATTCACCAGCCGCCGCCGCCATGATCAAATCGACGGCCGCATTGATGCCGGCAAAAAACTGTCCCTGCTTGAAAGACGGAGTTACCACTTCGCGGATGATGCGCGACGCCAATGCATCCGGCAGGGCACCTTCCAATCCATAGCCGACCTCCAGGCGGATCTGTCGTTCTGCCCTCGAAATAAGGAAGACTACACCGTTATCCTCTCCTTCCTGGCCCACGCCCCAAACTCGACCCACTTCCAGCGCATACTCCTGGGCCTCCATGCCCCCGAGGTCCTGCACCGTCAGAACGGCAATCTGGGTGGATGTGGAGTCCTGATAGGCCCGGAGCTTGCGCTCGAGCGCACGCTCCTCGACCGGCTCCAGGAAATCGCCCAGGTCATTGACCAGGCTCTCGGGCGGTGGCGGTACCTGAGAATGCGCTGGACGAACGGTACCCGACATGACCATCAAGACCATGAGTACCAGCCATCCTGCGTGTCTAGGTACCGATCGCATCAGCGAATAGGGCACGGGAAATCGGGATCTGACTATCAGTTGAATTCGACCGCCGGGGCGTCTTCGGCTCCCTTACGTGCTTCGAACGGGGTCTTGCGATCAAAACCGGTAATACCTGCCACCATGGAGCCAGGGAATCGGCGCACTTTGCCGTTGTAGGCGGCAACTGCACCGTTGTAATCGCGTCGAGCTACGTTGATGCGATTTTCAGTGCCTTCAAGTTGGGCCTGCAAGTCACGGAAAGCTTCCGTGGCACGCAGATCCGGGTAGTTTTCTGAAACGACCAATAAACGGCCCAATGCGCCGCCAAGTGACTGCTGGGCTGCCATGAACTCTTCCATGCGAGCGGGATCTCCAAGATCATCCGCCGAAAGATTTATGGAAGTAGCGCGGGCGCGGGCCTCGGTGACTGCCGTCAGGGTTTCCTGCTCGAAATCGGCGGCTCCGCTGACTGTATTGACCAGATTCGGTATGAGGTCGGCACGGCGCTGATACTGTGTTTCGACGTCGGCCCAGGACTGCCCTACGGCTTCATCTGCCGTTACCAGTCCGTTGTAGCTACCGACACCGGCAAAAAAGGCCAGACCAATTACGATCAGAACGATGCTCGCAATGAGAAGTCCGGGTCTCATGATGTGTCTCCGTTGAGTTGGTGCGTCTTTCTGAGATGCCCACAGCATACGGAGTGGATTTGCCTGAGTTTCTAGAGCTCTCGCATCCCTTGGATCTGAAATTTCTGGCCAATGCGACCGATCTGTTCCGGGTCAATATCCCCTACAATATTCACGAAAACGGCCTGGTCAGAGCCTGCTTCGACCGAAATCACCACCATACCGGTCACGCCATCTCCCTCCAGACGAACATAGAAATGGGTGTTCTCGACAATATCCCGGGTCCGCATGACTACTGTCCAGCCGTCATCCGCAAGATTATTTCCCATGTCCGTGGCCAACTGGTCGAACTGATCCATGGTCGTCTCCTTGAGTTCGTATCCGAGCACGAATACACCATCGAGCCGTGCAAGCAGATCGGCTAATTCCGGATCTTCCTGCCGGGAAGCTGCCTCGACCATACGCATCAAGGCCCCTTCAACGTTTACCTCAACCGTGGCGCGGCTGGCGAAAAAATCATCCAGGTCGCCGAGCGAGCGCAGGTTCACGTACCCTTGCGAGCGAGCAGTCTGGCCATGGGCATGCTGGAGCGTTGCAATGCTTGCCAGCATGATCAGGAAGCACGGTACCCATTTGAGTAGCGTTCGTCCAACCCTGTTTGGCGTTTCGTGTAATTTCATGTTCGTGTTGCTGATCCAGTTCATGGATTCGTTCCGGGGCATGGTGGAGATCCCGGGCATACTGGATTCCCCTGGCATATTGGAGATCTCGAGCATATTGGATTTCCCTGGCATGTTTTTCAGTCTCAATTTTCGATAACGGTGTTCATTCCGCGGGCCATGGGACGCACGACGTATGGGCCGATCACATCGGCACCCACCGCCGTACCTGTTGTCTGCCCAGCGTCGGCCAGGACAGCAAGCGCCATCTTGACATCGGCTAACGCCTGCGTCACCTCGACGCTGTTGGCCGTGCCAGGCCCAGAGGGTGAGCGAGCGATCCAGGTCGATGACAAGACGACTATCAAGAGTAATGTCATGGCCAAGGCAGGTCGTAGACCAGCAGAGGCCATACGTCGGAATCCGTTCTGCAAGCGTTGAGGAAGCTGCAATAGCCAATCCTTTCGAGAATGGGCGATCACATTGATCGCTACGGAATCTGGGCAGCGTACCAATTCCGCAGATCGCAACAAGTCGGAAAATACCAGATCCATCTCCTGGGCCCGCTGTACTTCCGTAGTCAGCCATTCGTCCGTAGCCAGAATCTGTTCAAACCGATACGCGTCTGCTTCTCGCAGATCGCCAGCCAGCCAGGCTTCCAGTCGGTCGTCCGCCCAGATCCGGTCAGGATGCTCAGGGACGCCTCCGGTGGTCATGTTGTCATGCGTAGTCATGTCGGTGTACTTCTCCGAGATCCTTGCGCAGCGCTTTTCTGGCACGGTGCAGATATACTCTGACCGTGTTCAATGGAAGTGTCAGCGTTTCAGCAATCTCTTCGTATTTGTAGCCCTGAATCTCTCTCAGGACCACGATGGATCGATGGGGCTCTCCCAATCGGTCCAGGGCCTCTCGCAGCCGATCCTTGAACAGCGCTGTCGAGGCGGCCCGTTCCGGGTCCGGTCCATGGTCGCGCAGCACATCCACCCCACTCACCTCGTCATTCTCTACCGTTTGACGCACCTTGCGTTTGCGCACCTGATCGATGCATGCGTTGCGCGCCACACGTAGAAGCCAAGACAGGACCCGTTCCTCTTCCATGAACGAGCGGTTCTCCCAAAGCCGCATGAATACGTCCTCGGTCACATCAGCAGACGCCGCCGGATCGCGCAGCATGGACAGCACAAAACTTTACAGACGGTCGCGATGCGTATCAACGATCGATTTGAATTGGAGCGGATTCACGCGTTGGCGTGGCAAGTGTTGAGTGCATGAGCCCGTTCAAGGGCTTGCAAGATCGAAACGGATGGCGCTTTCAAAAGGTTACAATCTTCGGCATTCAAGCGGGCCTTGCGCTGAAACAAAAAAGGCCCTCTGTCGAATCATGAGGGTGTCTGCAATCGGGATGCTGCGACAAAGCCCGCCCAAACTTGTCCCAAAGCTCCCTGCCGGCCCTACCCCATTGATCCATTTCATTCCGCTGAGTCTTTCATGCACACCGGATTCAAACGCCTTCTGCTGCCATTTTCGCTTGTTCTTGCCCTGGGAACAGGTCTTGGACTGACCATCGATACGCTTTTCGGCGAAGAAGACACGTATGAGCAGCTCCAGAAAATGGAGGACACCTTCCTGCTCATCAATCGCCAGTATGTGGAGGAGATAGATCCTGCCGTGCTGGCGGAATCTGCCATCCGGGCCATGCTTGATGAATTGGACCCGCACTCCGCGTATATCGATGCAGAAGCCATTGGCCGTGTGCAGGAAGATTATCAGGGGTCCTTCGGTGGCATCGGCATCTGGTTCGAAGCACCTCCGGAAGACACGGCCAAAGTCACTTCCACGATTCCCGATGGACCGGGAGAAGCGGAGGGACTCATGGCGGGCGATCGCATGTTCGCGGTCGATGATTCCAGCATTGTGGGCATGGGCAGCATTCCAATTCAGAATCTGATTAAAGGCCCCATTGGAACGGAGGTCCATATTTCCATCAAGCGCCCGGGCGTAAGCGACCCATTCGACGTCGTCATCGAGCGCGCCTCCATCCCGCTCTATTCCGTGGATTCATCCTACATGATGGACCCGCAGACGGGCTATGTCCGCATCGGGCGGTTTGCGATGACCACGCATCAGGAATTCGTCCAGCATGTCACGCGCCTCAAAAGTCTGGGTATGCAGCGACTCGTGCTGGACCTGCGTGGTAATCCGGGTGGCATCAAGGAAACGGCGGTTCGGATTGCTGATGAAATGCTCGATGGCGCCGGGGTCATCGTGACCACAGATGGCCGCGTCTCGCAGGAAAACATTATTGACCGTATTTCTCCCGGTGGATTACTCACCGATGAGCCGGTAATCATCCTCGTAGACGAATTCACCGCTTCTGGAAGCGAGATCGTCTCAGGGGCTGTTCAGGACCACGATCGTGCGCTCATTGTGGGCCGCCGGACCTTCGGTAAGGGATTGGTTCAGCGTCCCTTCCAGCTTCGCGATGGTAGTGTAGTCCAGATGACGGTAGCCCGGTATTTCATGCCAAGTGGCCGCTTGATTCAGACACCGTACGAGACGGGCAATCAGGAAGATTACTACGCCGATAAATTCACCGACTACGAGGCTGCCACGTATCGCCCGGATGAGTACCTGGCCGATATCCCGGACTCTTTGCGGTACAGCACCGACAACGGCAGACTGGTCTTTGGTGGCGGTGGGGTCATGCCTGACATTGTTATTCCACCGGACTCGACTTCGGCTTTGAACGCCCCTATCGTGCAGACCTCCATCCGTCGTGGGTGGGCCTTCTTATACGCCCGGCAGTACCTTGATACGGCTGAAGGCCTGGCCATGCGTCAAGAGTGGGCCCAGACCCCGGATCGCTTCTTCAACGAATTTGACATCGACCAGAGTCACTGGGATGGTTTCACCTCCTATGCCCGTGAAAATGGCTTGGACGATGCGAACGAAGAAGGCGAAGTAACCTTTTCCATCTCCGATCTGGAGACGCATCGATCAACACTGGAAGTCGTGCTAAAAGCTCGCGTGGCACAGCGGCTGTACCGCAGCGAAGCATGGTATCCGGTCTACAACCAGATCGACCCCATCATCTTGCAGATTGAAGAGCTGTGGGTCCATGCAAAATCGTTGGCCGAAAACGGTACAATGGCCGTGAATTGAGGCCTGGGATGCAGCGTCCTTTCCGGATACCTGTCGACGTATATCTCGGACCCGGCTGTCTGTCCGGGCTGACCGACTATCTGGCGGACAAGGGATTCAGGAAGTTGCTGGTCCTCTCTGACAACGGGGTCTCAGAAACGCCCTGGTTCGAGCCACTAACGCGTTCCCTTCCTCCTCACGAGTTGATTAAGGGCGTAGAGCCGAATCCACGCGTATCCACGGTTGATCGAATTGCCCTGCACGCACGTGGTAGTGCCACCGATGCCGTATTGGCTATTGGAGGGGGAAGCGTCCTCGATGCCGGCAAGGCCATTGCCATGCTTCTGACCAACGATGGTACTGTCATGGACTACGTTGGCAAGAATCGATTCGAACATCGCGCCGCACCTTTCATAGCGATTCCGACCACGTGCGGCACGGGATCCGAGGTGACGTGGGTGTCGGTTCTTTCTGAGCCGGAAACCGGTACTAAATGGTCGGTGAAGGGCGATGGCATGTTTCCGACAGCCGCCTTCGTTGATGCCGACGTGCTGGTGACGCTCCCCCCATCGCTGATCGCAGCAACGGGCATGGACGCCATGACCCATGCTATCGAAGCCTTTATTGCTCGTGGGGCCAACCCGGCCTCTGACGCCTTGGCGTTGCAGGCCATCCGATTGCTGGTTCAATTTCTCGGACCGTGTGTACGGCAACCGGAACGTCCGGAGTACCGCGCCCGCATCATGCACGCCTCCACTCTTGCTGGCATGGCGTTTGGAAATGCAGATGTAGGAGCCGTGCACTGCCTGTCGGAGGGAGTTGGTGGATTGCTTGATCACCCGCATGGCCTGCTGAATACGCTGTTACTCGTTCCTGTACTACGCTATCAACTGCCCGACATCCGCGACCGGCTCAAGGAGATCTCTGCTTTTCTGGGTGCACCCATGCCCGAAACCTTTATTGAGCGCCTGGAGTCGATGATTGGAGGCTTTCCCCTCGGGCGCTGGCAAGACCTGGCGATTTCGCCGGACACGTTTGGTGATATTGCCAGGCGCGCAGAGCAGAATGGCTCCAATGCGTCGAATCGAAAGGACATGCGAGCACTTGATTACCATCGCATTCTGCAGAGTATGGCTGGCTGATAGCAGACGGCAGGCTCGCTTGTCCGGCACCGAGGCCAGAATTCGACACAGAAATCATCAAGGGTGTAACCCATTGGAGGCGCAATCCGTCTAGGAAGCACATACCAATAGTATTCTTTTGATTGACCCCCATGAACGCTTCTTTTGCCTCCCTGATATCCAACGTTTCCGGACCACTTTTACGCATTGCAGGACCACTTGTAATCGTGGCACTTCTCTTGATTCCGTCTAACGTGGATGCACAATCAGTGGACCTGGCCATCAATGGCGTGGGACTTTCCATTGGGGACTCCGAAGAAATCACGGGAGTCCGCCTCAACTACCGGGATCGGGGTGGCGACGTGAAAGGAATTGCCCTGGGGCTTCCGGTTACGGGTGGTGAAAACATCAACGGGCTTGCCTACGGAATGCTTGGTGTCGGTGCGAATGAAGACATGTCCGGGATAGTCTTTGGTGGTCTCGGGGCAGGAGCCGGACAGGACCTGAAGGGCATTGCCTTCGGTGGTCTTGGAGTAGGTGCAGGACGTGACGTCGTGGGGATCGCGAGCGGTGGACTGGGAGCCGGAGCGGGTCGTGACCTGAAAGGCGTTTCCTTTGGTGGCCTTGGCGCAGGTGCAGGACGCGATGCCGTCGGCATCATGTTTGGAGGTCTCGGCGCCGGCGCCGGGCAGGACATGAAAGGACTTGTCGTCGCCGGTTTCGGCGCCGGCGCCGGACGTGACTTTGTCGGAATCGCCTTTTCCGGAATTGGTGCTGGCGCGGGTCGTGATTTTACAGGTATTTCCCTGAGCGGAATCGCCTCCGGAGCCGGTGGCACCCTGAAAGGTCTGCATATGGCTGGCATCGCAGTGGGTGGATCCACCGTCCGCGGCATCATGATCGCGGGCTTTGCAGCCGGCGGACACGACGTGAAAGCCTTCAGCTTCGCACCGGGCTACTTCGTGGTCGATGACGGCGGGGTTCAACAGGGAGTTTCCATCTCTGCATTCAACCGGATCAAGGGAAATCAGGAAGGTCTGACCATCGGCATCGTGAACTGGGCGCGTCATCTCGATGGGCTGCAGATCGGTCTGCTGAACTTTGCTGGCAACAAAAGCAGCATGAAGTGGATGCCGCTCGTCAACTGGAACTGACCGGTAGAACCGCGTTGGTCAGAGGTCCAAAACCTGCCCCTCTGTTGGGACGATCACTTCAATGTCAGGATGGAAAAAGCGGATGTTGTCTGCCATCCAAGCCTTGGCCTTGGCCTCACCGTGCACCAGAACAATCTTCTCCGGATCCAGGCGTTCGACCAACTTGAGCAGGTCTCGGCGATGACTGTGTCCCGAAAAACGGAAGCGATCTACGTCACAGCGGATGGGCTGGGCACCACGGGCGCTTGAGAGAACCGCTTCCGTGCCCCGGCCCTCGGCACGGGCCTTCAAGATGCGATCACCCGGTGAATCCTCCCGGGCGAATCCGACCAGGAAGACGGCATTCTTGGGATTCTCGACCAGCTGCTGGGCAATCTTGTTCGAAATGGTCCGTTCGAACATCATTCCGGAGCCGACAGCCATGATGCCAGGCTTTTTGAGGGCTTCCATGAGCGCCTGTCGAGACCGTGGCAGCCTGGATTGCGGAACACCATACACCTGGAAATCCTCGTTCAGTCGCGGTGTACTGTGGCGCGTCTTGTCATACAGGTCAGCGATGGCACGCATCATCCCCGCCGTGTAGACGGGAATATCTTCGTGGATGATACCACGACGCTTGTAACGATCGATCAGCGCGATCATCTCCTGGCCGCGACCCAGTGCAAAGACCGGCATGAGTACGGTGCCGCCACGCTTCAACACCTTGGCCATCTCCTCACCCAGCCTCTTCTCTTCACTACGTCGAGTGAAGGTTTCCGCCGTCGGATCCGCTCCCAACGTACTCTCAAGGAGAAGGATATCAACCTTCTCATCCGGGTATTCAGCTCCCGGAATTATGGTCTGGTTGTTAAGGCCCGTGTCCCCCGTGTAGAACAGTTTGCGCAAGCGACCTTCTTCTTCCCATCGGATCATGACACCGAGTGAGCCGAGAACGTGCCCCGCGTCGAAGAACTCGCCCGATACATCAAAATCCGACTTGAATCCGGTCAGATCGAATTCATCTTCCAGGGGATGTGCCTGATACACATACGAACTCGCCTCAACTTCGTCCTCGTCAAAGATCGGCTCGACCGTCGTCGACCCTTCCCGGAGTTTACGTCGCTGAAGCCGCGCCGAAGCTGGAAGCAGGATGTCCGCCAGTTGCCGCGTGGCACTGCTCATGTGGATGTGCGCATGCGGGAAGGTGCGCGTAACGAGTGGAAGCGCTCCAAGGTGATCGTGGTGCGCATGACTGATGATCACGTGATCGACCGGCCAGTCCGGATGATCGGCTATCAGCTCCAGATCCGGCATGCTATCCATCCCTTCCTTCTCCGGATCCGCGCCAGCATCAAGAATGATACCCGCATTGTCCAGATGGAGGTAATGACAGCTTGCGCCGATTTCCTCAGTTTCGCCCAGCGTGGTGAATTGCATGTAGGCTTCCCTCGACGCTTATGCGTCTAACCCGTTGGATGCACCGGCCGCTTCGTAGGCCTTCCAGTCGGCAAGGAAACGCTCGAGTCCGCTATCCGTGAGCGGATGTTTAATCAGCTGGCCAATCACCTTGAATGGGATGGTAGCCACATCCGCACCAACGAGTGCGGCTTCCACGACGTGCATGGGGTGGCGAATGGAAGCCGCCAATACTTCCGTGGTCAGGCCGTAGTTGGCATAGATGGTTACGATCTGTTCGATCAGATCCATGCCCGGTGTCGAGATATCATCGAGACGTCCGATGAACGGGCTGATGTATGTGGCGCCCGCCTTGGCAGCAACAAGCGCCTGAGTCGCAGAGAAGCAGAGCGTACAGTTGGTCTTGATGCCTTCTCCTGAAAAGGTCTTGATGGCCTTGATGCCGTCTGCAATCAGCGGGACCTTCACGACAACATTCGGGCGAATGGCTGCAAGTTCGCGTCCTTCTCGGACAATGCCTTCGTAATCCGTGGCAATTACTTCAGCCGACACGTCACCATCCACTATGTCACAGATTTTGGCGATGTGAGCATGAAAATCGGACCCACCAACTTTCCTCATAAGAGAAGGATTGGTGGTTACCCCGTCGAGGACGCCCATGTCGTTGGCTTCCCGGATTTCGTTGAGGTCGGCAGTATCGATGAAAAACTTCATGATTAGGTCGTGCGCGCGGCTGGTAACAAGGATGTGGAAAAACGTCCAGACGAAATACCAGGCACATGGAAAGGCGAAGCTGGGTCGTGCGGCTACGTCAGACAAGAGAAGGTACTACTCCGCCCCTGAAGCCTCCACTCCCTGCCGTGTAATTGAAGTCAAGATCTGCTTACTGAGGCCCGTTCTGTTCAGAGGGTATTAATGAGTACCCTCCCCAACTTTCCACCGCCTTTATGACTCTATCCTGTAACACGGTCGTGCGCCTCTCGTAGGCGTAAGCCGAGAGGCAGGAGTCAACATACTTCTTCGTTCAGTCGACCCGTCAAACCAACGACCTTGAACGATGCACACTTGGATGCCCAAGCGCGGGCTATCTGCGCTCACGTATGCTAAAAAATTAGCATTAATACTGTTTTTCGCCGGTTTTCTGGCAATTTCATTCAACCCGAAAACCGCCTCTGCTCAGGCCTCTACGGGTTTTACCCCCCTTGAATTACCCTTCCAGGCCAATATCAAACCGGAAATGGATATCCCATTCGTGGAATCTCCTGTGGTCTTGGACGGTGAGCTGGATGATGTCATTTGGGACCATGCCGCCGTTGCCTCCAATTTCTCGGAGAGCAATCCGGCCGAACGTGGCGAGCCGGAGATCGGCATGAAGGCGCTCATGGCCTACGATGCAGAGTACCTGTACGTGGCCTACATCATTCAGGACAACCCGGACGAGATCCGCGCCCACATAAGCGATCGCGATCGTATCTGGCAGGACGACTATGCCGGTATGCTCCTCGACACCAACGGAGACGGCCAGGTCGTGTACTTCATTGCCGCCAATGCCTTTGGGATTCAGGGCGATACCCGAAGCAATGGCAATAATGAAGACGTGTCGTTCGACCTGATCTATGAATCAGCTGGCCGAATTACCAATACGGGATACCAGGTGGAAATGGCTATCCCGTTCCGCAGCCTGCGGTTTCCTGAAGCCGATATCCAGGAGTGGCGCGCTACGTTCTGGATCACCCGTCCGCGTGAGGATCGGTTCACCTATTCATGGGCTGGCATTGACCGGGGGGACCCTTGCTTCAGCTGCCAGTATGGAACGCTCCGCGGCATGAGTAACATCCAGCGGGGTCGGAATCTTGAAATACTTCCAGCACTGACCGGCTCTCAGGCCGATACACGAAACTGGACGGATCCCTCCACCGGATTCAATAATGACCGACTCACGGCCGAACCGTCCTTCAACCTGAAATACGGACTGACCTCGGACCTGACCCTGGACGCCTCGATCAACCCGGACTTCAGCCAGATTGAGTCCGATGCGGCACAGATCGATATCAACTCGACTTTCGCCCTTTCATTCCCCGAACGCCGCGCCTTCTTCCAGGAAGGAGCAGACCTGTTCCAGACGCAAATCGATGCTGTCTACACGCGCTCCATCAATGATCCGATTGCTGCTTCCAAGCTATCGGGCCGTTTCGGAGACTGGACGGTTGGCTATATCGGGGCGCGCGACAACACGTCGCCCATTCTGATGCCCTTCGAGGAAGGGTCGGCACTCGTCTCCGGCGGGAAAAGTGTATCCAACATTTTCCGCGCACGTCGATCATTCGAGAACTCCTCCTTCGTGGCGGCCATGGTTACCGATCGCCGTATGGATGAGGGTGGATCCGGATCGGTGGTTGGTGTGGACGGCAGCCTGCGATTCCTGCAGCAGTACTCGTTCCGCTGGCAGCTGCTCGCCAGTCACACCCAGGAGCTGAATGATGCCACGCTTTCTGCAGCTTCCGGGCTGCATGAACGGACGTTCGACAACGGCGCCCATACCGCCGCCCTCGATGGAGAGTCTTTCTCAGGTCATGGTCTGTCTGTTGGCGTGGATCGAGAAGGCCGCAATTTCGGTTTCGAGCTCAACTATAATGAGCTTTCTCCAACATTCCGCACGGACAACGGCTTTGTCACTATGAACGACAATCGCCGATTCAACGGAATGACGCGGTATTCCTTCTGGTTCACGGACCACCCGGTTTTCAACCGCATCAATCTGTACGGCGGCGTGAACCGGTTCTGGAATTTTGATAATCTGCGCAAAGATGAGGCCATCTTCGGTGGATTCAACCTGCAGATGAAGCGTCAAACGTTCATCAACATCAATGCATTCACATCGAATGAACTGTTTGCCGGTGTCCAGTTCAACAGCATCGAGCGCGCGAACGCCTTCGTGCGCAGCAACTTCAGTGAAAAGGTTCAGCTGGGCGGACGCCTCAACGCCGGAGACGGCATCTATCGAAATCCGAGTGCGCCAGAAATGGGCAGCCAGGTCAATGCTGGTGCCGAACTGACGCTCATCCCGACCGATCGCCTGGTCATCGACTCGGGGCTGAACTACTCGCGGCTGCGTAATCGAAGCACCGGTGAGAATTACTTCTCGGGATACATCCTGCGCTCGCGCCTGAACTATCAGTTCACCCGTAAACTGCTTACTCGTGTCATCATCCAGTACAATGATTTTGCCGAACGCCTCGAAGTGGATCCGCTCGTGACCTACCGCATCAGCCCGTTCACAGTCTTCCATATCGGATCGACGCATCGTTTCCAGGACTTTCCTGGCCAGCTCGATGAGCAGTCGATGGTCTTCCAGCAGACGGAGCGGCAGGTATTTTTCAAATTCCAGTATCTGTTCAGGATGTAGAGTGCCCAGGCACGACTGATTTCGCCCGTGTCCATGCCCGCGTCCATTTCCATTCCCGTGCCCACGCAGCAACAGTAAAAGGGAAGCGGCGGGATTCGAAAGAATCCCGCCGCTTTTTGTACCTTTGGCCCGGAGTTTTTTTGAGTTTGGATCTTCGGAAGATGCACAAGGATTTTACTCACCAGAGCCAACCCGCTTGCTCCATGAAACGCTTCTTTCTTCTGGTTGCCTGTACGACCCTTCTGGTCTCCCCTATTCTTGCTGCGCAATCGGCAACCGCCACTACCGATTCTTCCGACGACCCGGACAAGGTCGTCCCTCGCATTGAGTCGGTTGAGTTGTCCGTTGACGGCTTTCTGAACGAAGCCGTCTGGGACCAGGCCACCGTATTCGAGGGGTTCTGGGAATTCCTTCCCGTGGATGGAAGACGTGCCCAGGATTCCACCGAGGTTCGTGTCTGGTACTCCCCCACGGCCATTCATTTCGGAATCAGGGCGTGGGAGTCGCACACCAGCGAAATCCGTGCGACGCTGGCCGATCGCGACAAGATTGAGGGAGATGATTATGTCCAGATCGTCCTCGACACCTACAACGATCGTCGACAGGCCTTTGTGATCGGGGTCAATCCCTTGGGACAGCAATCGGATGGAATCCTGAGTGACAATACCGGGGGCGGTGGTCACGGATCGACGAGGCCATACGATATCGATGAGAGCCCGGATTTTGTGTACGAATCGAAAGGACGACTGACTGAATTCGGTTATGAAGTCGAAATACGATTGCCGTTCAAGAGTATCCGTTATCAATCGGCATTCGAACAGGACTGGGGATTCAATATCATCCGACGAGTGCAGCACTCGGGTTACACCAGTACTTGGACGCCCTCCAAGCTGGACAACGCGTCCTTCATGGCTCAAAATGGCTTACTCATTGGCCTGACGGACTTGCGTCGTGGTCTGGTACTGGACCTCAACCCTGAAGTCACTGGAGCTGCCAGCCGAGCCATGGGTCCCACCTCATCATTTGAAGAGGATTTGCATGACCCCATAGGACTGAACGTGCGCTGGGGGATGTCCAACAATCTGACGCTGAATGGAACCATCAACCCGGACTTCAGCCAGGTCGAGGCAGACATAGCTCAGATCGAGTTCGACCCGCGTCGCCAGGTTTTCTTTCCGGAGCGCCGGCCCTTCTTTCTGGACGGGATCGAGATGTTTGCCTCGCCCACCAATCTGATTTACACCCGTCGCGTAGCCAACCCGCTCAGTGCTGCGAAAATCACCGGGAAAAGCGGCAATACCAACGTCGCCGTCCTTTCCGCCGTGGACAACAAGGCGCTGCATCTTAGCGATCTGGATGCGCGCTACTTCAATGCCGTCCGCTTGCGTCGCGACCTGTCCGGACAGAATACGCTGGGCATGGTCTACACCGACAAGATGGACGGTAACCATTGGAACAGGGTAGCCGCGGTCGATGGCCGGATGACCTTTTCGGATATTTACTCCGTGACTTGGCAGACCGGTATGAGCTTCACGGACGATGACGGAGCCACCGAGAGCGCTCCCATGTGGAAAGTGAACGCGCTCGCTTCGGGTCGAAAATGGGGGGGCTCCTTCTCATCCACCGGCTTCCACACCGATTTCAACTCCGAAACCGGCTTCATCCAGCGGACCGGCATCGTACACATGAATCTGCGACCGACGCGCCGCTGGTTCGGTGATGAGGGAGATCTCCTTGAATCTTACAGTCTGGGAATCACACTCGATGGCACCTGGGACTATGACCGATTCACGGATGGAACGGGCCCGAACGACCGGAAGCTGCACTTCAATTCGAACTACTCGTTCCGGGGGGGGTGGTCGGGCCTGACGTCCGTGTTCTATGAGTCGTTCATGATGCCCACCGGACTGTATGACAACTATTTCATTGAGACGGAAGTCAATGGCCAACTCACGGCGCAGCCGTATGTGGGTGTGGATCGTCTGATCAACCTCGGCCTCTGGTCTCGTCTGGCTACCCCGCGATTCAACCAATTCTCTGCCTCGCTTTTTGTGGTGGCCGGCCTGGACGACAACTTTTATGAGTGGGCCCGCGCAGACATCTACTTCTACACGCTCACGCTGAACTACCATCCCACAGATCAGCTGCGTGTGAATCTGCTCTACAACCATCAGCATTACGTACGTCATTCAGACAAGAGTACGGTGGCTCTTCGGCGGGTCCCCCGTCTGAAAATGGAATATCAGCTTACACCCTCGCTTTTCGTGCGGCTGGTTGGGCAATACAATTCCATGTTCGTGGACGAACTTCGCGACGACTCGCGCACGAATCTGCCCATCCTGATCCAAAATTCAGAGACAGGCGAATTTAATCGCACGTCCTCACGGCGCACCAACAACCTGACCGTGGACTGGCTCCTCTCCTACCGTCCCACACCAGGTACGGTGCTGTTCCTGGGATACGGCAACTCTTCCCGAGAGCCGGACACCTACCGATTCCGCGACCTGCAGCGCTTGCAGGACGGTCTGTTCTTCAAGCTCAGCTACCTGTTCAGGGTCTGAGCTCGTCCAGACGCTTCCGCAAGGCTTTTGAATCCGTTTTACCCGGGTTTCCAGGGGTAGTGTAGACGTCAGAAAGCGACTGACCTGCCTGCTCGTCCCACAATTCAGGCTTGCTGGCCACATCCCGGTAGGCTTCCCGGAAGGGTTTACCTCCCTTGACCTGCTCCAACGCTGCAGCCGTTGCAAACAACTCCTTACCTCGCGCTGATTCAAGCTTTTCGGTGTCAAACGCCATCCCGTCGACCAGACCCGACGCGGCCTGACCGAGATCAAGCAGCATCAGAACGGATCGCATGACACTGGCCTTGGTCACCTGCAGGTCCCGATGATATCCGGATGGCAGGTTGGCAGGGACCGTGAGCAAGATTTGCATTTCGGCCGCAACCCGATGGACCACTGTGCGAGCCAGCTCGGCGATGTCAGGATTCTTCTTCTGCGGCATGATACTCGAACCAGTCGTGAGCTCCTCATCGAGGCGTACAAAGCCGAATTCCGCACTGCAGTACAGAACGATATCTGACGCCAACCGGTTGATGGTCGCCGCGACTTGGACCAACCCGTGGACTGCGGCCATTTCGAACTTGCCCCGAGAGAGCTGGACCGCAGTTACGTGCTCCTGTACGCGGTTGAATCCCAGATCTGACGCGACACCTGCTCGATCCAGTTCCAGATGCGGGACGCCGTACCCTGCTGCGGCACCGAGTGGCGAGGCATTGTTCAGGTCACGTGCTTGTTTCAGGATTGTCAGGTCATCAGCCACGCATTCGGCAAACCCGAGTGCCCAGGCCCCAACCGAGGAAGGCATAGCCCGCTGCGTATGCGTATATCCCGGCAAAAACGTATCCGAATGATCGTCCGCCAGATCGGCTAACTCTTCGGCCAAATCCGCGACTTCCTCCATCACCTCACCCAGATGCTGGCGTAGCCATAATCGCAGGGCGGCCAGTACCTGGTCGTTGCGCGATCTACCGGTATGGATCTTGCGCCCGGCATCCCCTGTCTCTTCGATCAGGAAACGCTCAATGACGGTGTGGCAGTCCTCGTCCTCTACCGTAATGGTCACTTCACCCTTCTCGATGGCGTCGCCCAATCTGCCGAGTGCATCCTGCAAGGCCTCGAATTCCTCTGAGGTCAGGACGCCGATACGCAGCAACCCGGCGGCGTGAGCCAGAGAGGCGGCTGCGTCGAAAGGCATGAGCATCATATCCCAGTGGGGATCATCCCCCACGGTGAAGCGGGTCACCCAGTCGGCGGCACCGCCGTGTGCTTCTTTCTGCCAGATGGGACTCATAGCGCTGCTCCTTCGAAATACAGTTGTCAGGACGGGCCGTCAAGCGCCCGCTCCGGATGCGAAATAGTGGGTGATGATGGACTCGTAGATCTCACTGGCTTCGTGCAATTCGAAGACATCAATGGACTCACGTGCGGTGTGGGATCTGCGGCTGTCACCCGGGCCGATTTTGACGGTCGGCACATCGTGCACTTGGAGCCAGTCGGACATGGTGGGTGAACCGAAAGATTCAGCGCCCTCATGGGCCGCCAGACAGGCCGCGATGATAGGGTGCCCAGAGGGCGTTTCCACTGGAATGAAGCGCTGCGAATGAATGACCACCTCAGACTCCAGCCGCTCATTGAGTTTGGCGGCGATTTCCGGGTGAGTATAGGAAGGGGTAGTGCGAATATCGATCCACGCCGAGCAGCGATCCGGAATCACGTTGCGTGCTGTTCCGCCCTCAATAACCGTGACATTTTGAGTCGTTTCGCCCAGGAACGGATGAATGCGCTCAAAGCGAAAGTCGGACAACAGGGACAGGTCGCGCACAAGGCGACTGATGGCATTATCCCCTTCCTCAGCCCGAGCGGCATGAGCCGTCTTGCCGGAGGCGTCGAGCCGAAGGATCAGCAGACCCTTCTGGGCGACACACGGCTGCATATGGGTGGGTTCGCCGATAAGCGCCGCTTCGAATTGCGGAAGCTCGGGACGGATGGCTTCCAGGCCATTATCGGTTCCTCCCGTTTCCTCGCACACGGTGAATACACCCATGACACGGGCATCCACCGGCAGGCTGCCAGCATGATTCAGTCGGATCAGAGCCGTGGCCATGGCGGCCACGCACCCTTTGGCGTCGACCGTCCCACGACCAAAAACCTCGTTGCCCTCAACGGTCGGTGTGAAGGGATCAAATGGGTGATCTGAACTTGGCGGCACGACGTCCAGATGGGAGTTGAGCAACATGGTGCGCGGGCCGCTGCCGACCGATACGACTACGTTGTCATCCATGCGCTGCGGTTCCATTCCCGCCTCGCGAAAATGCGCCTCGAGCAGGTCGGCGGCGGCCCGCTCTTCGTGACTCAAAGATGCAATAGAAACCAGGGCGGCGTGTAGCTGACCTACGTCGCTGTTCTCGTAGAATAGCTGAGCGTCGGTATGGACAGAGGATCCGCTCATGAGACGTCCTCCATGATTCGGGTGGCGTTGCTACGATCGAGCAAGGCACCTGGATGAGCAATCCAGACAGTCGAGATTCCCTGTTCAAGAGCCCATCGCCCGATATCCGCCTTCACCTTCATACCCCCGGCAATCCAGCCAGCTTCCACACCAGCCAATGCCTCGGAGGACGTCATGCGCCGAATGGGTTGCCCTTTCGCATCCAGTACAGCGCCCGCCTCAGTGAGTAAGATGAGCTCGGAGGCGCCGACCGCCTTTGCCACTTCAAGCGCGACGGTATCGGCGTTGACGTTGTATAGTTGACCTGCCTCGTCCACACCGGGTGGACAGACAATCGGCATCATACCTGCCTGGAGAAGGATCAGCAATACGGTTGGATCCACTCGATCCACATCGCCAACGTGCCCGAAATCAATTTCTTCGCCGTCAATCGTCCATGGAGGACGCTTGTGGACACGAACCAGCGAGCCATCGGCACCGCTCAGTCCTACGGCCCGAATGCCGTACTTGTGTGCAGCGCCAACCATCTGCGAATTCAATTCGCCCCGGATGACCCAGCGCAGGATTTCGAGATCTTGATCACCAGTAACCCGGCGGCCCTCAACAATCACTGGCGAATGTCCGAGGCGCTTGGCCAGCGCCGTTGTCTGTGGACCGCCGCCGTGTACCAAAACAATTTCGGCAGTGTTTGACATCTGCTCGAGATCCTGCCAGAAACCCGACAAGTCCGCAGCCAACAGCGCTCCGCCCAATTTGATGACGATACGTTTCATCAGGATGCGCGGTCTCGTTCCGTGACTGCCTTAGGCGATCCTCCGCTCCACATCATGGACAGAATGGCCTTCTGGGCGTGCAGTCGATACTCAGCCTGATCGAGGTGCAATGACGGTCCTTCGTCCAGTACCACATCGTCCACCACAACGCCACGCCGGACCGGCAGGCAGTGCATGAACATGCCTTGATCGGTGCGAGCCATGCGCTCTGATGTGACCCGCCAGTTTGTATTGGCGTGTCGACGTGCTTCCTCCGCCGAAGGGTCACGGTAGCGCTCGAATCCTCCCCAGGCCTTGGCATAGACGACATGCGCGCCGTCAGCGGCGGTATCTGCGTCATTGGTCTCGGAAACGGACCCGCCGTGCGCCGCCGCCTGACGGCGCGCAGCTTCCATCACCCCCTTATCCAGTTCGAAACCATCCGGTCGGGCAACAACAACATCCATGCCCAGGCGTGAAGCCATCAGAAGTGTCGAGTTCGGAACGGCCATGGGCAGCGCTTTGGGATGCCACGTCCAGTGCAGGACGAATTTCTTGCCGGCAGTATTTGCGTCAAACGTGCGGTGCAGAACGGATGCGTCAGCCAGTGCCTGGCAGGGATGTCGCGCTGCCGACTCAAGGTTCAAGACCGGGACATCAGAGGCCGCTGCGAAGGTTTTAAGGCGAGCATCGCTCATATCGCGATCACGGTCTGTCCCTTCGGCAAACAGGCGCACACCCAATCCGTGACAATACCGGGACAGTACACCGACGGCCTCGCGGATATGCTCCGCCTCGCCTCCGGTCATCGGCACAACGTCCTCCCAGGCAAATCCCCATGTACCCGAACCAGGAGTCACCACAACCGGCTTCGCCCCCAATTCCGAGGCAGCCAGCTCCATCGAGACGCGCGTGCGCAACGAATCGTTGAAAAACACCAATCCAAGCGCCTTATCCAGGAAACGATCCGCATGCATCGTACGATGATCGGCATAGCGATGCGCCTCGCGGATACACGCCTGCCATGTGGGTTCGTCAATGTCCAGCCAATCCAGGAGGTGCCTCATGCACTCACCTCTTCCAGCGTCGACATTACGGCATCGAGGGCCGTAAAGAACTGGTCGACTTGCTCTCGTGTAACCACCGCCGGGGGCATGAGCCGCATGATGTTCGGATTGGCGGATCCACCCGTCAGGATGTGATGCTTGCGCAGTTCCACGATAATGGGTGCTACCGGTTGGTCGAAATCGATGCCCATCAGGCAGCCAGCTCCCTGATATCGCAGACCGCGCTGTTCGCACCCTTCTACCAGGGCATCCCACACTTTCAGAGCACGCTCAGAAAGCTTTTCCTCCTCGACGACCCGGAGTGCAGCATCGACGGCCGCCATGGCCAGCATGCCTCCTCCGAAGGTCGTTCCCTGTTCGCCGTATCCGACAGTGGCGGCTACATCATCCTTTAAGATTAGGGCCGAAACGGGAACGCCTCCGCCAAGGCTCTTGGCCATTGTAATCATATCTGGAATGACGCCGATCGTCTGGGCATAGCTGAACGAACCCGTGCGGCCAACGCCGGTCTGGACCTCATCGAAGATCAACATGGCTCCCACATCATCGCAGGCAGCACGAAGCGCCTCGAAATAAGCACGATCGGCCGTTCGCATGCCCCCCATGGACTGGATGGGTTCGATGATGACAGCCGATGGCCTCGCATCGCGAATGACCCGTGCGGCCGCCTCAGCATCTGCGAATGGAGCAAACGTGACCGGCCCAAAGGCTTTTTCATACCCGTCGCGGTACTTTTTCGCCCAGGTAGTGGACAGACTGCCCATCGTCCGGCCATGGAAATCACCCTCCACCGCCACCACACTGGCACGACCCGTCGCCTTCCGTGCCACCTTCAAAGCCACCTCGTTCGCCTCGGCCCCGGAATTGACGAAGAAAACCGTGTTCATGCCTTCGGGTGACAACCGGGCGACGCGGGCCGATGCCCGTGCGCGAACAGGCGCGTAGACAGCATTGGAATAGAACAGAAGATCGTCTGCCTGGGTCTTGATGGCTTTGACGACTTCCGGGTGATTATGGCCCAGGAAGGCCACGCAGTGCCCACCGTACAGATCGAGGTACTGATTCCCATCCACATCTTCGACCATGGCTCCAGACGCTTTGACCAAAGGAATCGGCCACTTGCGATACGTTGCCAGTTGGGTCTCATCTTCGAAAGCCATCCACTCGGTGGCGGTCATGGATTCTTGCTTCATCATACGTGTGAGTTGATCAGGATTAGGAGTCCGGATTCTTGATAGCAGTTCAAGGAATAAGCCCGCGGGTGATGTCCCATCCGAGAGCCAGGTTTGCGTTCTGGATGGCCTGAGATGCAGCGCCTTTCATCAGATTGTCGATGCCGAATCCCAGAACGAGGCGATCGTCCTGAACGATCCAGCCAAGATCGGTGAATGGGGAGCCAACGCTCCAACGCAATTCAGGAAGCGATCCGGGCCACAGCCGGATGAACGGCTGGTCGGAGTAACATGCCTCGAACAGTTCTTCGATTTCTTTGGCTCCGACGCCGGTTGAAAGCACGCCCTGAGCCGTTCCCCAGATACCTGCGGTCCAAGGCCCCGAAATGGGTACGAATTGATAGGAAACACCGGGTGCCATGCGGTCAATTTCGGCCTCATGCTGGTGCGAAAAGACCTTGTAGGCGCGCATATTGCCATCACGGTCCGGAAAATGCGTCGTAGGCTTCGGAAGCGCTCCGGATCCGGATGCGCCCGTCATGGCGGTGACGGAAAAAGTACCTACAGCGGGTGCTCCCTCGGTCGAAAAGGGATATAGGGCCAACGAAATGGCCGTCGCAAAACATCCGGGATTTGCTATCAGCTTGGTCCCTGCTGGCGGTGGACCGGTGATTTCGGGCATCCCGTACCAAGCCCCGGCCAGCAGGTCCGGACGCGGGTGCTCCTTGCCGTAGCGCTGGACGTAGGTTTGAGCATCGGGCAACCGGAAGTCGGCACTCATATCTACCACCAATCCGCCAAACCCGGCACCTCGCAAGGCAGCAACGGCCGCAGCGCCCTGCCCGTGACCTGCGGCCACGAAAACGAGATCGGGCTGTGGTCCATCGTCCAGGGATGTGACAAAAGAGAGTTTGGTACGTCCGGCCAGGGTCGGATGAGCGGATGCAATAGGCTGCCCCGAAAAGGATCGGCTCGTAGCGAGGACCAGCTCCAGATCTGGATGTGCCAGGATTGCATCCAGGAGCGAACGACCCACATAACCGGCAGCGTGAAGAACAGCGGTCTTGATCATGCTTCAGCCTCCCGCTCTTTCGGTGCCGGCAGCTTGGAGGCCACCTTGTCTCCCAGATCCTTGGGATCCTCGCGCGCATTGATGGCCGGAATTCCCATTACCTGCTCTATGTATTGCTTACCCACGCCATTGTCGGTAACTGGACCCGTCACGACCGTGATATCGGCATGATAGCGATCCTTGAACAGCTGCTGAACCGCCCATACGCCAGCCAAGTCGACGGCTGCTACAATATGTCCTTTGGCAAACTTCTGCAGCTCTTTGTCCTGGAGCAGTTCATCCACACCATAGTATCCGATGATTCCGTCCCCCAGCTCGATCACGATCACGTCGGGATCCGCCACCTCATTCAGGTGCTGAATCAGCCCCTTGACCTGCGGCGCCATCGCCTTGTTGGTCGAGCAGACCACCCCGGTATCGGTGAACGTGGCAATTTCCACGGCGCCGTGCCGACGGATGAGCTGAACGTCACGCATGAGGGAGGCACCGGTGGCCTTGGCCGCTGCCACACGGTAGCCATTGCGCGTCAGGCGCTGAACCACTTCGCACGCCGCAAAGGTCTTTCCGGTGTTCATTGCCGATCCGGAAATGAAGATGAGCGGCACGGAAGATTTAAGCGAGTCGACCGGATGGAGGGCATGGTCCTGAAGGCGTGCATGGACCTGCATACCGTCTTGTTCGACCATAGCGGCTCCGAGAACCTTGACCCGCAGCGCAGGACCGAGATCCGGGTGGTCGCTGACACACGTACCGATGATTCCTCCCATGTTCAGGACATGGAGCGTATCTCCGGGCAGGGCTACTCTCGGAACCACCCCTGAATATCCTTTAAGGGCTTTTCTCTCACCGAGTACTCCGACAAAAATGTCACCCTTGGCAATGGTGCGAAACTCGCCGTCAGCGCATTCAATCTGATTGTAGATGGGTTTGGCTTCGAGCGCTTCTACCACTACACAATACCCCTCCTGGGCCACTACGTAGTCGCCGAGTGTCACGTTTCGAACAAGGCCGGTCTTGGCGGCCGTCGAACAGACGTAAGTCACCTCAATAGTCTTCATGCGTCCTCACTGGATACGCGGACCCGTTGGGTCAGCAGGGACTGGACGCCAAGAATGCGCGCAAATCCGCGTGCATCCCGACCGTCCCAGAGATCATTTTGTTCGCCGTATGTCGCCACGCCGGTATCAAACAAGGAGAATGGTGAATCACAGCCATTCACAGAAACCACTCCTTTGCATAGCGTCACACTGACCGTCCCGGTCACGGTTTCCTGGGAGGTGTCAAAAAACGCTTCAATATCCCGCATCACGGGATCGAAGTACTGGGCTTCATGCAACAGCATGCCGTAAAAATCACCGAGCTGAGCCTTGTGATACTGCTGCCAGCGGGACAGAACTATTTTTTCCAGCTCCCGGTGCGCCGGAATCAGGATGGCCGCGGCTGGGGCCTGGAATCCAACCCGACCCTTGATCCCCAAGATCGTATCCCCGACATGGATGGCCCGGCCGATTCCGTGCGTTTCGCCCAGGGTATTTAGTGCCTCGATTACGGCTACTGCTGACTGCGGCTGTCCATCGAGCGAAACCGGGATGCCCTTGTCAAAGCCCACCTCGATGGTGACACCTTCGTCGGGTGCTTGGGCCGGCGACGGCGTGGGCCACGCTTCGTCTGGCAGCGATAGTGAGGTTCCGAGCGTCTCCTTGCCACCTACCGTGGTCCCCCATAAACCGGTGTTGATTGAGTACGTAGTCGTGGATGCATCGACCGCGTAACCACGCTCCTTGAGCC
>JAURNP010000178.1 GCA_030830105.1 Rhodothermales bacterium
AGAGCGACGCTCCATCGTTCACGATGAACCCGGCGTGACGCGTGATCGCGTTTACGGTGAGGTCATCTGGGGTGGGCGTTCTTTTTCAATTGTGGACACGGGCGGATTCGTGACCAACTCGGATGACCGATTCGAGGCCGCCATTCGAGAGCAGGTCCATCTGGCCATCCAGGAAGCAGATCTCATCCTGTTCGTAAACGATGTGATGGTTGGCGTGACGGATCTGGATCTGGAGATGGCCAACATCCTGCGCAAAAGTGATCGCCCGGTACTGGTAGTGGCCAACAAGGCCGATAACGATGAGCGGAGATGGGAGGCTAACAGCCTGTACGAGCTTGGTTTCGATGGCGTCTACGCGCTCAGCTCCATCAACGGAATGGGTACGGGCGACCTGCTGGACGCTGTTATCGAGCAGCTACCCGAAGGAGAAGAGGCGGAAGAAGATGACCGGCCCCGATTTGCCATCATCGGTCGTCCGAACGTGGGCAAGTCGTCGCTTACAAATGTCCTTCTGGGCGAAGAGCGCTCCATTGTCACGGAGATTTCCGGAACGACCCGCGACTCGATCGATGCTGTGATGAAAGTGGATGGTCAGGAGATTGTGCTGGTCGATACGGCTGGATTGCGCCGACGAGCAAAGGTGCGGGAGAACGTCGAGTTCTATTCCACGCTGCGCACAGAGAGAGCCATCGAGACCTGTACAACCGCTATTATGCTCATCGATGCCGTGGAAGGACTGGAGTCGCAGGACATAAAGGTCCTCAAGCGGGCCGAGCAGATGATGAAGGGGCTGGTCCTCGGTATCAATAAGTGGGACTTGGTGGCCAAAGAGACCAACACAGCTCGTGACTACGAGGCCTCAATCCGGGAACGACTTCAGACGCTCGACTACATCCCGATCGTCACCATGTCGGCGATGACGAAGCAGCGCGTGCGAAAACTGCTGGACAGAGTGATGGAAGTGGATGTAGAACGTCACAAGCGCATCTCTACCTCCAAGCTCAATGAGTGGCTGAAAGGTGTGCTGGATCGCCATAATCCGCCCATGTATCGCAACCAGCGTATAAAGATCAACTACATGACGCAGGTGCGTTCCGCGCCGCCGGTCTTCCAATTCTTTACCAATCAACCGAAGGGTGTTCGGGAAGGATACAAGCGCTACCTGGAAAACCGACTGCGCGAGTCATTCGGATTTGAAGGCGTCCCCATCAAGCTGGTCTTCAAGCAGAAGTAGGTTCGAAGCGCGCCGATACCGGTCACCGGACGATTACGCGATTAACATCCCTTGAAATGCGTTTTCGGTCGTGCCGGGATTCCGTCGGCATGCTATATTCAACGTCCTAACCAATTCCCGATTTTCACGATGGCCGGTACTCCAGTCAACACTGCCAAGAAGAATGAGCGCACCCTGAATTTCTGGGAGCGCCTCTACCTTCCAGAGGTCTTCAAAGGTCTAGGGTGGTCCTTCCGCAAAATGGTCAAGGAGCCCATGTATACGTTCCAGTACCCGGAAGAACAGTGGTACCCGCCGGATAGTTACCGGGGACGTCCGGTGCTCGTCGAAGAGCAGGGTAAACCGCGCTGCGTCTCGTGTAACCTGTGTGCTCGTGCGTGCCCGCCGTTGGCCATCTCCATGCAGTCGCATGAAGTCGAAGGGCCAAAGGAACGCGAGCCGGAATGGTTCGAGATCAACATGCTGCGCTGCATCTATTGCGGCTTCTGCGAAGAAGTATGCCCGGAAGAAGCGATCGTGATGTCCAAGGAATATGACCTCACGTTTCAGGACCGGGAAGAAGCCATCTTCGGAATGGATCGCCTCCTCGTTCCCAAAGAGCGCCTTGCCGATCGCTTGGACTTTCTCCACACGCGTCGCAATCCGGACACGGCCGAGGATGCGTGGGATTACCAGAAGTCAAATAATCGGCACTCGCTGCGCGACAGCTCGTTCCTGTCCTCGCTTGCTGGCGACATGCAGGAAGAGTCTGCGGACGCGTAGGTGGGCGGCCGAGAGGCTGCCATATCGCCGGCACGGGACATTCTCGATCAACTCGACTGGTTGACGGCCGAACTCCAGGCGCAGCGCCCTTTTCTGGCCCGTATTCCTGCGGTTCAACTGACGGCCGAGCTCCTTCCCAGCATGCCCAGTCTATCCGGGATGTACGAGAGGATGTTGGGTCGTGAGCGTCGAAATGTGAAATGCCTGGGTGGCAAGGGTGGGAAGCCAGTCGATGAAGTAGATGCCGGTGACGTGAATGCCGTGCTGGGAGCCATCATCAGTGCGCGAAAAGATCTTCTTGGACACCTTTCGACGCTTGAAGAGGGTGCCTGGAAGGGGCCACCTCCTGAGGGGGAGGAAGCGACCCTGATGGCGTGGGCGTATCAGATTACGCTGGCTGATGGAGAGACCCTGCGCGCGGTTGCGGAAAGGATTCACGAAAGTCAGCTACGATTGGGAGGATCCCAGGAAGATGGCACGTGAGAATCCTTACATCCAGCTGAAGACTGCATTCGAGAGTCAGAATTTTCAGTCCCTGTATCTGTTGCATGGAGAGGAACGCTGGTTCATTGACCAGTTGCAGGAAGTGATGCTCAAACACGCTTTGCAGCCGCACGAGAAGGACTTCAACCTGGATATTTTGTACGGCCATGAAGTGGACGTTCAAACGGCGTTGAACGCTTGTCAGTCATTTCCCATGATGGCGCAGCGCAGGGTTGTCGTGATCCGGGATTTTGACCGAATGAAGGATAATACTCTGTTCAAAGGCCTGGCTGAAAAGCCGAATCCGGCCTGTTTGGTTTTTCTGGTATGTGCCGGGAAGCCCAACATGAGTCACCATCCGTACCGGGCTATCAAGGGGTCTGGAACAGTGGTCGAATTCAAGGCACTCTTCCCCAATCAGGTACCCCGATGGATTGAGACACTGGCCCGCGAACGTGGGTTTGCACTCGAGCCCAAAGCGGTGCAGATGCTGGCAGAATACGTCGGATCGGCGCTTGCTTCGGTTGGTGCTGAGCTGGATAAGCTGGCCACGTATGTCGGCGATCGAGAAATAATCACGGCCGAAGATATTGTCCAAGCCAGTGGTCAGACACGTGACTTCAATGTCTTCGAATTGCAACGTGCCATTGGAGAGCGTCAGATTGACAGGGCTCTGCACATAACGGAACGGTTGTTGCAGCAGTCTTCGAACCCGACCGGGGAGAGCAATATGATTGTTGCTGTCCTATCGAAGTTCTTTACAAAACTGTGGCAACTGGCCTCAATGCAGGCGGGAAGAATTCCTGAAAAAGAGATGGCTCGCGCCATCGGGGTTTCGCCCTTCTTTCTGAAGGAGTATCTTGCTTGCTTACGACGATATGACATGAGAGCGATCGACAGAGCGCTTTTTGCGCTTCTGGCGGCTGATTTCGAGCTCAAGGGCGGAAGTCAGCGGAGCGATCGGCTCATCCTGAACCTTTTGTTCAGGAACATACTGGCGGCCTGATACGGCTCGGATGTGCTGTTGGAATGGCACCCGTCATGGACGGTGTTGTTCCGCCTTCCAAAAATTGTCACCGCAGTGTGACATGAAGGTGACAGACGGTGCGTCTAACCTGTAACAGACTTTTTGTCAGTGCTACATACGATATGCGGGACTACACCCGTTGATTACCTGATTATATGACAGAAACTGAAAACGCAGGAAAGCTCAAGAAACGGACCCTGACGGTAAAGGCGTCCGATTTCGGATTGATGGGAAACCTCAATCCGAACAACAGGCATTTTGATGCCCTGAGCCAAATGAGCGACGAAGACCTGATGTCCCAATTTCAAATGGGTACGGTCGAGGCGTTTGATATCCTGGTCAGCCGGTATAAAGACCCGCTGACAAATTACATTTATCGGTTCCTGGGCGACATGAAGGAGTGCGAAGACCTCCTTCAGGAAACCTTCCTGCGTGTGTACCGCAACCGGCATTCGTATCGCCGGATTGCCAAGTTTTCGACGTGGCTATACACGATTGCCGGAAACCTGGCTCGCTCAGAGTATCGCAAGCGCAAGCGCCGTCGCCTCTACTCCCTGCAGTCTGTCAACCGCGACGACGAAGAGTACGAGGTGGAGATTCCGGACGAGACGTTCAGCCCGGACAAGCACACGGAATCCACCATCCAGGATTTCTTCATCCAGGAAGCCCTTCGTCAGATTCCAGAAGAGTTCCGTGAAGTGGTCGTGTTGCGCGATGTGCAGCAATTGGCTTACGAAGAGATTGCTGAGATCACGGGCCTTCCCATGGGCACGGTCAAGAGCCGGATCAACCGCGGCCGTACCAAGCTCCAAGCGCTTCTCAAAGAAGTCTATACGCCGAAGACCGACTGATCATGTCAATCGGCTGATCGCTTTGAGGGCGGCTGCGCGCATGCGCAGCCGCCCTTTTTTGTTGCACCTCTCGGATCCCGAGGAACCTGAAGGACTCGTGAGATCCGTCAAGCGGAATGGGGAGGAGGCTGTAAGGAAAAAATCCGGAGCCGCGAGAACCTTCACGTTTTCCACGTGTAGGGGAAATGAACTTTCCTGCCAAACGGTGCTTATGCCCGACGGATACTACCCGGATCATTACGACCAGCCAGACGACCAACTCGACGAGTTCCTGTGCGAATATGTTGATGGGACGATGGATGCGGCGGTACGGAAAGCCTTCGAGGAATTCCTCGAAGCCAACCCTTCTCTTGCTGCCCATGCCGACTGCCTCTGTCGTACGCGCAGCATGCTGTGCTCCTACGGTGGGCGCCACGGGCGCGCCTCGCTCGAGGCCCAGATTCGGCACCGAGTAGCATTCGAATTAGAACGCAAGAACCGGGTCGAGGCAACCTATATCTCCAGACTTGGCAGAGCCGCGATCGCCACGTCATTTGTCAGCCTGTTCCTGATTGTTGGAATGATGACGGGCTTGTCCTCGGTTGAATCGTCGACGCCCGAGCAGCTTGCCGCCATGGGTCAGATGGAGTTGCAGGACTCCATGGCCCTTCCGTCAGAAAATCCTCACGGTGTGGGCTCCGTCCCTCTGGAGCAGTCCATCAAACAGCCTCGTTGGTCTGTCATGGGGACGGCCAGTGTGTTGCCGGCCATCGACATGTCTCCCATCGGCTTCCAACAGGCGTCGATGGATGATAGTCCCTTTTATCTGGCTGTCGCTCCCTGACGGCAGACCGCTTCATCAGTATCTCCGTTCCTCATTCGTGAGGTTGTAGCTACCTGTTTTTGGGACACGTCCATGTGTTTGTCACGGTTGGGCGCATTTGCACCTACCGGTTGATCCAAGAGCGACCTATCTGCACAGTGATTGCGTATGGCTGGAATTTGTGCCGGTGGTCATCGATACTGGGTCAGCAAAACACCCCTTCCATTCACATCCTCTTTTCTCATGAATCGCCTCCGCATCCTGGCAGTCGCCCTTTCGATGCTGCTGACTGTTTCCGTTCATGCCCAATACGCTCTTCAGTTCGGTGCCGCGGTCGCCAGTGATGGCGAGTATGTTTATGCTGGCGAAGGACGCAATCTGCTGCAAAACGGCTCGGTGTTCGTCTATGGCCTGGATGCCGGCGGTGTCTGGCAGATGACCGGCCGGATCCAGGCTTCGGATCCAATTGAATCTGGAAACGGATTCGGGCGCTCCATAGCACTCAAAGGCGATCTAATGGTCGTAGGAGCTCCTCTTGTGGGCGCCGTCTATGTATTTGAACGAGGCGATAATGGAATGTGGGCCGAACAGGGCAAGCTCACGGTGGATGGTGCACAAGATCTTGGAACGCGTGTCGCGACCAGCGGCGATCACATTCTAGCAGCTGCACCGGGAGGTCGACCGGGTGACGCATTCGTCCATGCGTGGGTACGTTCGGACGATGGATGGACTTCTGCCGGTCAGCTGGCATCGACCATGGAAGGGCGGACGGATTTTGGCAGCACCTTGGCTCTTAATGGCAATAATGCCGCAGTGGGCGCTTCGGCGTGGAATGGACGCAAGGGAGCGGTAGAAATGTTTTCGTTTGATGGTAGTAGTTGGACTTCCCAATCTGTCGTGACCCTGGACACTGCCGTTGAAGGGGATGGATTGGGGACCTCCCTGATCCTGGAGGACTCGCACATGGTCGTTGGCATGCCGGGTCATGACGGACGCAAAGGGGCCGCTGCCCTGTTTTTCCGAAACGACGATTCAGGCACGTGGGAATACCAGTACAAATTGGAGCCGTTTGATTCGCAAGGCAATGAACTCTTTGGATCGTCCTTGGCATTCTCAGGGTCAACGGTTTGGGTAGGTGCTCCGGGATACGGTGCTCAGAACGGCGCCGTCTATAGGTTCCAGATTGATGAGAACACGATGCGGATGGGGGGCACCGAGTTGGTGCAGGCCTCCAACCTGCAATTCCGGAGTGGGTACGGGGGAGCCATTGCTGTTCAGGGTGATGTCGCGGTCGTAGGATCCCAAGGCCATGACAACTTTGAAGGGGCAGCCTTCCCACTCCATGCCAGTGATGGTGCTTGGAATGAGGGCAGCCCCCTCTTTTCAGATTCCGGCGTCTTTGCTTCTGTCACCGAGGGAAAAGTGGATTGTGAGGATGGGGAAGCCGGCGAATTTGATTGTGATGAAGTCGATATGCTGTCGTTCTTGACCCGCGCAGATGTGGGTGCGAAGCGCGGTATCCAGATGAGCGATGTTTGGGGATGGACGGACCCGGAAACCGGTTTCGAATACGCCATCATTGGTCGTACGGATGGTACCAGCTTTGTGAGCCTCGCCAATCCGGAAGCACCACGATATCTCGGGGACCTGCCTCATACGGCCAGCGGGAATCGTTCACTGTGGCGCGACATGAAAACGTACCGCAACTATGTCTATATCGTGGCCGATGGCGCCGGTGCGCACCACATGCAGATCTTCGATCTCACACGACTTCGTGACGTGACCTCCCCGCAGTTGTTTGACGAAGACAACATTTATCGCGGGGTGTACAGTACCCACAACTTGTTCATCAACGAGGAGACCGGATTCGCCTACGCCGTGGGTTCGGACTCCGGTGGAGAGACCTGTGGGGGTGCGCTGCACATGATGGACCTTTCCTCCGACCCACTCCATCCAGAATTCGTCGGTTGTTTCAATGAGCCGCGTACAGGGCGTAATGGCTCTGGGGCCACGCACGACGTGCAGTGCGTTGTATATCGCGGCCCGGACACAGACTATGCCGGCCAGGAAGTCTGCCTGAGCGCGAACGGCACGGCACTTTCCATTGCCGACGTCACGGACAAGTCGAATCCAGTCGGCATATCTGTCGCCGATTATCCCAACACCGCATATACGCACCAGGGCTGGCTGACTGAAGATCACCGGTTTTTCTACTTGAACGACGAAGGCGACGAGGCATCAGAGATTGTGGACGCCACGCGCACCATGATTTTCGATCTGACAGATCTCGACGAGCCTGTGCTGGCTGGCGAGTATTTCGCGGATAACAGTGCCATTGACCATGATCTGTACATAAAGGGCAACCTGATGTATCAGACGAATTACCTGGCTGGTTTGCGATTGATCGATATTTCCGATCCCGAGAGTCCAGTTGAGGTGGGTTCGTTCGATACGGTGCCCTACGGCCCCAACGATAATTCTCCCGTTCTCGGAGCCTGGAGCAGCTACCCGTATTTCGAGAGCGGTGTAATCGTTGTCACGTCCGGACGCGAAGGCGTCTTCTTCCTGAAAAAGAAAGAAATCGACCTGTAGCCAAAAAGTGCTCAGTTGTTCGGCGAAGAAAAGGTAGCCTGCCTCGTTCAGCAGCCCAGTTGCTGGCGTGCCAGGGGATCGTTGGCCGGAATACAGGTGCCAGAAGGCACACTGGTGGGTTGATAGCGCATCAGATCCGGGTCGCGTAATCCGGTTTCCAGAAAGGCGATGAGATCCGACACTTCCTGGTCCGACAGGGGTAGCTCGCGGAACTGGTCCGGGAAGCGATCCGGCGGCAGGTTGACAGCCGGGACTCCTTCCACATAGTAATCGACAACCTCCCGTATGGTCCGGAATGTACTTCCGTGTCCCATGAACCTTGCGTCCGACAGGTTGTAAAGTTGTGGGACTTTGTACGTGAATCGATCCACCTCTTGGCCGGTAAGCCCCGCACGTCCCGGATCAGGAGGAGCACCGGGCATATCGGGCATTCCCAGCGCATAGAAGGCCATGGATGAAAGGGCTGGACCGGTGTGACATGCCGTGCACTCCGATTCGTCGCTGAAGAACACCAGGGCTCCTTTCTTTTCGACGCGTGTCATGGCATCCTTGTCTCCTTTCAGCCATCGCTGGAACGGCGACCTGTTGGCCATAACGGTTCGTTCTTAAGCGGCAATGCTAAGCCCGATACGCTCGGTTGTAACCGAATCATCGGGCCAAACGGACTGCCAGAGTGATGCATACTCGGGGTGTGACCGAATCAATGCGGAAGCAGCCTCACTCTCAAAAAGACGATGTTTGGTGAGAGCGCCAATGGCTTGCGATTCCATGCCGAGGTATCCCAAGTGATTGGCCGCTGCGTCCGGGTGAAACACCCACCGGTTGTCGAGTCCTTCGTTGTCTCCTCCGGTGCCGGCTGCTCCAGAATACATGAGTAGTCGCTGGTACGACTTGTTGAGGATGGTCTGGCTCTTGAGTCCAGGCGAGTCAACGTCCGACCGGGAAATGGAAGGGTCCGGGCGGCGGGCTTCGCCGCGGGTGCCCCACCCGATGCCGCCTTCGCCGATCGAACGCGCAGCGCCCGCTTCGAATCCCGCCGCCGCATGGTGACAGGTCGCACAGGAAAAGGTACCTGCATTTTGCGGGTGGCGCGCAGACTGTGAGAGTGCGGCGTCGTGGAAAAGTCATTTTCCCAGCGACACTTTACCAGCCGTCAATGGATTACGGAGATCCTGTGGGATCGAGGCATAATCATCGCTGTCGGGCAGAATGAAGTTCTGAAGACGGCGTTGCCCCTTGAGGGTGATGCGTTCAGTAAGCCGCGCGTGAGATACGACATGAATCCGGCGTACAGAACTCCACGCGGAGGTCTCCCTATCAGACTCTGATCGTACGCGCCAGAACAACTCGGAATGCGTCGGAAGATCCCGGACGGGATGATAGGAGCGGGAACTCGTCAGCTCGTCGACCAGCAGTTGCGAGAAATTCGCGTCTGCAGAGATCTGGATATGGTAGCGCACCGCCGTTGCTTCTTCCCATGAGAAAAGGACGGCGTCCGCTGTGTCAGCATCATCGGTGGGAGCGATCAAGCGGGGTAAGGTCAACGCGCCGTCCTCCGAGAGGAAAGAGCCCGTACATCCGACGAGTCCTACGATCACAGCGATGGTAATCAGAGTCCGATTAATCGAGTCAGTCGCATGAGATAAACGATGCATGTCGGGCAGACAGTAGACGCGTGAGGCCAACATGAGAAGACCTCACCGGGAAACGACGGTAGAACCATCAAAATAGCTCGTTTTCGAGGTGTTGATGCCGGTAGCGACTCCGAAAAAAATGCGGTGTTCTTCCCTACAGAAGGTGGACTTTGCGACGACTTGGACTTCCCCCGATGAAACGAATGAATCAAATGAAACAAAGGCGATTGCCAGTAGATTCACTCATTCTGACCCCGAACTCCAATCTGACCGACGGATCCCATGCCACGCTTGCTATCCGCCTTGCTCCTCTGCCTGTTTCTGGCTACTCCGACTCTTGCCGCTGATTCTCCAACGTCCGAATCGACGACCGTGCGGGATGCGTATGGTAGTTCTCTTCTGATGATCGGTGATGACCTTGTGGTTGGAGAGACTTCCGGATTCTCAAATACCGGGATGGTGCACGTGCTGCGCCGCAACGAGCGCGGATCCTGGGATGTGATCCAGACGCTCTCCTCGCCGGACGCGGCCATTTCCGACCGTTTTGGATTGGTAACAGCTCACGCTGATGGTATTCTGGCTGTATCCAGCCCGGGAGCGCTGCAGGGGCAAGGAGCCGTCTATGTATACGAGCTTGGGCTGAATGGACAGTGGGAGGTGGCTGCGCGACTGACCAAGGGCTCTGCCCCCAGTGATGGATTCGGTGCCGCGATAGCGGTGGCAAACGGGCATGTATTCGTATCCGCGGCCGGTGAGTCCGGTGGTGCGGGGCGCGTCCATGTCTATGCGGCCACCACCGATTGGGCCGAGTCTACGGTCATAACGTCACCGATCGATGCCGATGGCAGCCGATTTGGGTCGTCTCTGGCCATCACGGGGTCCATGCTGGCTGTTGGTTCTCCGGGTGCTCACGACAACGGTGGTCGTGTGGATTTCTTTTCGCTCCCTGACCTCGCGGCAGCGGGAGCCATTGCGTCTGATGATGACCAGGAAGACGCTCGTTTGGGTACGTCGCTGTTTGCCTCAGGCGATCGTCTGCTTCTGGCTAATCCACGTGCTGATCGCGGGATGGGAAGCGTCCATGTTTATCGTCAGCGAGAAAACGAGTGGCGTCTGGAACACACATTGTCGAGCCCATCGGAAGGGAGTCGGGCCTTTTTTGGAATGGCGATGGCAGGATCGAGTGAGGAGATCTGGATTTCCGCACCTTTGGCCAATGACGCCAGTGGCGTGGTCTACCGTTTCGATGCAGGGTCTTTCAAACAGATTGGCGAACTGACGAACGACTTGAAAGGCGGACGGACCCAGTTTGGAGGTTCTGTTGTGGTTGGAGCCCAGGCTGCAGCCATTGGGATGCCTGGTAACGATTATGGATTGGGCTCCGCCGTCGTGTATGAGCGTGAGGGTAGTTCCTGGGCGAAAATTGCTGCCTACAACCGCCCTGTTGCGGATCTGCCGAGCCTGACTGACAACCCCGTCGAGTGCGAGGAAGGCGAGGCTAACGAATTTGCCTGTCAAAATGTAGACATGGCCTCTTTCATCTCCCTCTCAGACCTGCGTATGAACCGGGGCGTCCGACTGAATGATGTCTGGGGTTGGACTGACGAAGAAACCGGTCGCGAGTACGGACTGATCGGTCACATGGAGGCCATGGTGTTTGTCGACGTTACGGATGCGGCCAATCCCATCGTGTTGGGCGAACTGCCTCGTACCGAAGGTTCTCCGGGGTCGACGTGGCGCGACATGAAGGTGTTCAAGGACCATGTATTTGTCGTGGCAGATGGTGCCCAGCAGCACGGTATGCAAATCTTCGACCTTCGTCGCCTGCGGGACTGGCCGGGTGAATTCCAGGTCTACGAGCCGGACGTGCTTTACACGGGCATTGCTTCCTCCCACAACATTGTGATCAATGAAGTGACTGGATATGCCTACGCCGTGGGTAACAGCAGTGGTGGTGAAACGTGTGGCGGTGCCCTCCATATGATTGATATCAATGAACCGAAGAATCCCACCTTCGTCGGTTGTTTCAACGATCCGGAAACAGGTAGCAACGGCTCTGGTGCCACCCATGATGCCCAGTGTGTGGTATATGATGGACCGGACGCAGAGCACCGTGGCAAGGAAATCTGCGTTGGCTCGAACGGTACAGCCATCTCAATCGCAGACGTCACCGACAAGGACAGTCCCATCGCCATCAGCCAGGGTACGTACCCCAACTCTGCGTATGTACACCAGGGCTGGTTCACGGATGATCATCGTTACTTCTACCAGAACGACGAAGCAGATGAGCTGAATGGTATGGCCGAGGCCACGCGGACCATGATCTGGGATCTGACGGACCTGGATGAGCCAGAGATGATCGCTGAGTACTTTGGCGATTCAAACTCGACGGATCATAACCTATACGTCAAGGGTGACTTCATGTACCAAACCAACAATGCGAGTGGTTTGCGCATCATCGACATCCGGGATCGGGCCAATCCAGTCGAAATTGGCTATTTCGATACGACTCCGAATAACCTGAATGTCGCGGGATTTGACGGCACGTGGAGCAGCTACCCTTACTTCGAGTCGGGCAATATCTTGGTCAACTCACGTCGTGAGGGCCTTTTCATCCTCAAGAAGCGCCAGCTCGATCTCTGAGTTATAACTGAGCCGGATTGCCAGTTTTTGGTTGTGACGCAGCCTCCGGCTCCCTTATTTTGCGTTAACCAATCATTACCGATAGCGATGCAGGCGGCACCCGACGGCCGATTCAGCTACTTCCGGGCTGGACGAGTGAGCCAACAGCCGACTGAGCATCGCATTATCCGGCCACATGACATATACGAGTGCGTTAACCTACGCAACGCAAAGACAGCCACTCGATAATCAAATCTCCGGCCTTCTGGCAGCTTCTGAAGCAGAACCGGTAGATTTCAGGGTGATGTCCGTGATCGTCCCCAACTCCGATCACATGCATGGCGCGACATTCGCAGCCGATGTCTATTGCTCCCTTCCCTCGACGGAGATCAATACGGTCATCTCGATTGCTCCCAACCGGGGGGAGGAGTTCAAGCGCATCACAGTCTGCTCGTTGGAAGCATACGATACGCCACTTGGCGGGGTAGCTGTCAACGACAAGGTCCGCAATGAGCTCTGCGATGAGGATGATGACATCTACCTCGACGACCGAGGACACTTCCTGCGTCATGGGCTGGACGTCAACCTGCCATTTCTTCAGAAAAGGTTGGGTGAGTTTGATGTTGTTCCGTTGGTCATGGGAAGCGAATCTCCTGAGTTCTGTCGAGAATTGGGACACGCAGTTGGCGAGGTCATGTCGAACCAGCGTGCGCTGGTGGTGTCCTGCGTCGATATCGTGCATGCTACCGACGAGGGAATGCGCAAATTCAAGCAGTACTTGACTGACCTCGACGTGAATGCCATGATGACGCTCCTCAATCAGGAGGTTGATATGAAGGTGGATGGAAAAGGTCCATTGTTGGTCGCAATGATGGCTTCGGCACATCGACGCGCGAATGAGATCGCCTTCCAGGGCTTGGAAGCTCCCGAGGAGGGCCGCCCCGGATTCGCTGGTGTCCTGATCGGACGACGATAGGATGGCTCCCGGCAGCCCAAGCGAAGGGATGCCACCGCGGGGATCAGATTGGCTGGACTCGTTTACGGTGGTTGGAACAGGTGCTCTGGCCCGTTCGCTGACGCGTGCCCTGACGGAACATGGGATGACGTGTCGGTCCGTGCATGGACGTTCTCGGGAATCCGCCAGCTTATTGGCTTCCAGCATTTCAGAAACCACCGCTCCCAAGACTGCTGCCTGCCTGATAGGCGACGAGCCCGTTCTACCAGCCAACCTGACACTTGTCGTCGTTTCGGATGACGCTCTCGAGGAGGTAGCGCAGCAGCTGGCTGCTGCCGGTATTCCAGATGGGCAGGTATTTCTGCACACGTCGGGTGTGCACGCTTCCTCGGCATTGCAGCCATTGGCCGACGCGGGTGCCGAAGTGGGTTCATTCCATCCCTTGCAGACGTTCACCGGAAACGAGGGAAAAGAACGCTTCAAGGGTATCACTATCGGCGTTGAGGGATCGGAAGTAGCGTTGAAGACAGCTCACCACCTGGCCGATGACCTCTTGGCCATGGCCGTTACCATTCCCTCAGAGCGAAAGGCGCTGTATCACGCTGCGGCCGTCATGGCCGGCAACCACGCGATTGCCATGTTGGCCGCTGCAGCTGATTTATGGGAGCGGGCCACCACCGATGCCCAGGGAGCCCACGAAGCACTGGGTCCGCTGACCATGCAAAGTGTCAGCAATGCCTTGAAAATTGGTCCAGAGGCCGCCCTTACGGGCCCAGTCGTGCGGGGCGATATTGGCACAGTGAGAAAACACCTGGATGCATTGCAGGCATATGCCGCCCACCTGGTACCCATGTATGCCGCGGTCGTGGCCGAGACCGTGCACCTGGCCATGCGATCAGGAAGGCTATCGACGGAGAAGGCGGTGGAAATGCTCGATGTGGTGGCAAAGGATCTGGAACCAGCCACTGAGGAGAAGGACTGATGGAGCCTCGTCACGAAGCGGTCATACGCATGATCGAGATCATCGAAGGGCTGGACTCGCCCGATACGGGGTTCATTTCGGTGACCGCTGTTGTGGGTAGTGTGCTGCGCCGGGTGCTTTCCGCCGAAAAGACGGCTCTTCAAGCAGCGATCTCCTTGGCTCAGCAGACGCAGCTGGAACAGATGCGTCGCCAACTGTCCAACATGATCGAGACGCTCGGTGACATGCTCCCGCAGCAAGTCTCGCTCGAGAAAGTGGATGCCAAGGAAGAGGCCTCTTGGTGGTTTGCCCTGTCCGAAGCAACGCACGTCCTTGAAGAAAGCATCGACCAGTTGTCCATCCTGGTGAAGCAACAGGAAAAAGGATCGCCCATTCGTGACGTCATTGCCCAGACTCAACGCTTGCTGCGGGATCACTATAACATCCTATTCGAGCAGGCTCGCAGCTACCTGGACGGCTGATCCTGTGGTCTTTTGATGGGTGAGCCGTGAATTGACCGTCAATGACGTAGTTTGCACCTCAATGGCTGGAACTGCTCCGGGCACCAGCCATTCCTCCCCGATTGTCCATCAGACAGGCAATTTGCTGCCATGAAGCAGACTCTATTTTTAGCCCTCGTCGCATGCCTTTCGCTCATGTCCCTGACAGCGTGCGAGCAGCCAAACTCGGATCAGCATATGGACGCTGATCTACAGAATACTCCTGAGCCGATGCCCAGTTACTTCGCCATCGACACGTCTGTTGGAAGACTTGTCGTCAAACTCTACGATGAAACGCCCATTCATCGGGACAACTTCAAGAAGCTTGTTTCAGAGCAGTTCTACGACAGCACCAGCTTTCACAGGGTGATTGCTGGATTCATGATCCAAGGTGGAGATCCGAATTCGAAGGATGACGATCCGTATAACGACGGAATGGGCGGTCCCGGATATACGCTTGAGGCCGAGATCACAGCGGATCTCATCAATCGTCGTGGCGCCCTGGTTGCGGCACGTCAAGGAGACCAGGTCAATCCCGAGCGCCGTTCCTCCGGGTCCCAGTTTTACATCGTTCAGGGGCAGCCGCTGCCCGACGAAATGCTGACCCAGGCCGAAATGCAGATCAATCAGGCCATCGGCGGTGGGTTTTCCTACACCGACGCCCACCGCGAAGTTTACACCACGCAGGGCGGCGCCCCTTGGCTGGACATGCAGTACAGCGTCTTTGGCGAGTTGGTGGAAGGGTTTGCCGTTCTGGACTCGATTGCCACAGCGCCCACGCCACGCTCAACGAGTCAGGGCGACCCTCGCTTGGCAGATATGCCACTCGAGCGTATCGAAATGACCATCACGGAGTTGGAAGACTACGAGCCCTCCAACTGAACGAAGCGACCATGAGCAGAGTTTATACTGAGCAGGAGCAGGTCCGTCGCGACGCACGCGTGCGGATGGAAAAGGAGGGGGTTAGCCCGTACGCATATTCGTGGAATGTCACGGGTAACGCGGCCGGCGTTCTCGACAGCTTTGACGACGCGCTGCACCAGCCTGGAGAGGATGGTACTCCGGCTGAGCCGCTGACGGTCTCGATCGCCGGCCGCATCATGTCGCGTCGCATCATGGGCAAGGCCTCTTTCTTTCACCTTCAGGACGAAACGGGTCGAATCCAGATCTATGTCTCTCGCGACGATCTTCCCGAAGGGTTCTACAACACCGTGTTCAAGAAACTGCTGGACATCGGCGACATTGTGGGCATCGAAGGATTCGCCTTTCGCACACGCATGGGCGAGATTTCCATTCATGCCCAGCGGTTGGAGGTGCTGGCAAAAGCACTGCGTCCATTCCCGATCGTCAAGGAGACAGAGGATCAGACGTACAATGAGGTAACGGACAAGGAATTCCGCTACCGCCAGCGCTACGTAGACCTGGTCGTGAACCCTGAGGTGCGCGAGACCTTTCGGCAGCGTGCCCAGATGATAACGACGATGCGCCGCTTCCTGGACGATCGCGGCTATGTCGAAGTCGAAACGCCGGTCCTGCAGCCTATCTATGGAGGTGCTGCTGCGCGCCCGTTCACGACGCATCACAACGCGCTGAACATGAAGCTCTACATGCGCATCGCAGATGAGCTGTATTTGAAGCGTTTGATCGTGGGTGGATTCGACGGTGTGTACGAGATTTCCAAGGACTTCCGGAATGAGGGGCTGAGCCGCTTCCACAACCCGGAATTCACCATGATGGAGTTGTATGTCGCCTACAAGGAATACAACTGGATGATGGAACTGGTGGAGGAGATGGTTGAGCATCTCGCCATGACTCTCCACGGGTCGACGGATCTCCAGATTGGAGACAACACCGTCAGCTTTGCGCGTCCGTGGAAGCGGATTCCCCTCTTTGATGCCATCGAAGAGAAGACCGGTGAGCAGCTATTCGGAAAAAACCGGGATGAGCTGGCGGCCGCCGGCAAGAAACTTGGCCTGGAAATAGATGATTCCATGGGTTCAGGCAAGATCATCGACGAGGTCTTCGGTGAATTTGTCGAGCCGCATCTGATCCAGCCGACGTTCATTACTGACTACCCCGTCGAACTCAGTCCTCTTGCTAAAAAGCACCGTTCGAAAGATGGTCTGGTAGAACGCTTTGAAGCGATCTGCAACGGGAAGGAAATCTGTAATGCCTTTTCTGAATTGAATGACCCGGATGACCAGCGTGAGCGCTTCGAAGAGCAGGTCCGACTCGGCAAGCGTGGCGACGAAGAAGCCATGCAGTTGGATGAGGACTACCTGCGAGCTCTCGAATACGGTATGCCGCCAACGGCCGGGCTGGGAATCGGTATTGATCGCCTTGCCATGCTGATGACCAACTCGGAATCCATCCGGGATGTGATCCTCTTTCCATTGCTGCGTCCTGAAGTAGACGAGTCCGATACCGATGATTCCGGAAGCGGAGAAGGCACCAGCTCCTCGGCATCCTGATGACCGAATCGTCCCGGCAGGTTGGCTATCTCGAACTCCTGCGGGAGAACACATCCTTCCGCAGGCTGTGGATCGGCACGGTCATATCCCTGTTCGGGGACTGGTTCAACACCATCGCGCTCTACAGCCTGATCCTGCAGTTGTCCGGATCGGAGTTTGCCTTGGGCGCCGTGTTCATCACCAAGATGCTTCCATGGGCACTGGCCTCACCGATTGCCGGGATCCTCGCAGACCGGTTCAATCGCCGGCGCCTGATGATCATTTCAGATATCCTGCGAGCGGTTGTGGTGCTGGGATTCCTGTTCGTGGACGAGCCCTCGGAGGTGGTGCTCATCTATGTACTGACAACGGTACAGGTTGTCCTGGGCTCAGTATTCCAGCCGGCAAAGAGCGCCTCCGTCCCCAATATCGTCAAGCGCGAACACTTGGTGACAGCGAATACGATCATGGCTGCCACGTGGTCGATCCTGTTGGCGATAGGAGCAGCGGCAGGTGGATTCGCTGTTGAATGGTTTGGGTTGGAAGCGGTGTTCATCCTGGATAGTGTCAGCTATCTGGTATCCGCCTGGTTCATCTATCGAACGGTCATTCCCCAGTTTACCTACACCTCGCGTGAGACGTCCCTGATCAAGTCGGCGCATCGTGAAGTCATGGAGGGGTTGGCACATATAAAACGCTTTCCAGCCATTCGCCGCATGGCCACCACCAAAGCCGTTTGGGCCACGGGCGGAGGAGGGCTGGTATTCCTTTTGGCCCTGTTGGGCGAATCGGTAAATCCCGAGTCCGCATCCGTTTCAATCGGCATCCTGTTCGCAGCGCGTGGGATTGGAACGGGAATCGGACCGGTGTTGGTTCGATCCTATTTCAGGGACGACCGGGTCTGGCCGCGGGTCATCGGGACGTGCATTGTCCTTACCGGTGTGGGATACATCGCGACCGGATGGATTGCTACTGTATTCACGGCCTCTTTCATCGTTGCTATTCCGGTGGTCCTGGCGCATATGGCCGGCGGAGCAAATTGGGTGTTTTCAACGGTTCTGTTGCAGCAGCGGGTGGTCGACCAATTTCGCGGACGCGTGTTCGCTACGGAGTGGTTATTGGTGATGGGGATGGAGTCGATATCAATTTTCGTTGCGAGTCTCATTCTTGAAATGGGACTCCTTTCACTGGTTCAAGTAGTGGTCCTGTTTGGATCGATTTGCGCACTGGCAGGCGTTTTTTGGCTTTTTTTGGTGGTTCCAGCAGAAAAACGGGATCAACTGGCCGGAAATATTCCGAGATCCTGATTTCTGGCACTGAATTCGCAGTGGGGCTGGTATCGAATCCAGCGCCTGCTTCATGTCTCTCGACTCACTCCTTCATTTTATCTCTTCATCGGGATCTGATCACCACGAAAACGCCGATCTGGCGTTTGCCGAGGTAGACGCCAACGGGCGTATCACGAGCATCAACCCGTCCTTTCTGACAAGTCGTTCTTGGTAGGGTTAGGCTCTCGGCGCGCGTCGGGCGACCCGGTGTTCGAAAGC
>JAURNP010000179.1 GCA_030830105.1 Rhodothermales bacterium
AAAGCGGGAGCTAAAACCAAGAAGTCAGCCAAAAAGCAAAAATCAGACGACGCGGATGCCTGAACCGGACAACAGAATGTTTGAATTCAATCGGCTGAATCCGGTAGGAAAGGCGGTGTTTATTGCGGGCAGCGCTTTCAAGACACTTGGTGCCCTTCTTGATTTCACGGTAGGCGCTGTCGGCAGCGTATGGACCGAGGCCGAAAAGGCATTCCGAGACGGACTGGACGATGACGTCGAGGACGCCAACGTCATCCGTGAAGACCGCAACTGATCTGGACCATGCCTTAAGGCTGACTCAGGCAGTAGCCTGTGCTGTCGACCCGGCTCCCATACCTCTGGAGCCTTTGTCCTTGTCCGGGATATTGAAGAAAGTAGCTGGGTTGTTGACTTGGGTCTTCAGCAGAACTTGATCAACGACATTTTCCATCCGGCTCACATACGCGATGGAAAGTCCCCTGAGCGATGAGGACTTGATCTCTTCGATATCCTTCTTGTTTTTCTCTGGAAGGATCACATGATTGATACCAGCCCGTTTGGCTGCCAGCACCTTCTCCTTGATCCCACCGACGGGCAACACCATTCCGCGTAGCGTGATCTCGCCCGTCATGGCAAGGTTATGCTTCACCTTGCGCTGGGTATAGATGGATATCAAGGCACTCAGCATGGCCACCCCTGCAGAAGGTCCATCTTTAGGGATGGCACCGGCAGGCACATGGATGTGCAGATCCCAGTACCGGAAGGCATCGGCGGGGATATCCCACGTTCCGGCGTTGGCCTTGACATAGGAGAGGGCCGCCTGGGCGGACTCTTTCATTACATCACCCAGTTGGCCGGTCAATATCATGCGTCCGTTTCCCCGGGAGACGGATGCTTCAATGAAAAGGATATCTCCACCAACTGGTGTCCATGCCAACCCAGTGGCAACACCCGGTACGGCAGTTCTCTCGGCGACATCCGAGAAGTACCTGCGCGCCTTGAGGTAAGCCTCGATCTCTTCGGGCTCAACCTTTTCGCCCTCCGATTCGTTCATGGCCACTTTCTTGGCCACGCCCCTCGCTACAGCGCCAATGGTACGTTCCAATTGACGCACGCCAGACTCCCTCGTGTAACCGTCTATGACCAACTGTAGCGCACCTTTGGTCATGGAAAACTGTTCATTCGTCAAACCATTACGCTCGATCTGACGCGGCACGAGGTACTGCTTGGCAATGGCAAGCTTTTCTTCTTGGGTATATCCGTTGATCTCGATCATCTCCATGCGATCACGCAGCGGTGCCGGGATACGCTCGAGATAGTTGGCCGTGGCAATGAAGAGCACTTTGGAGAGATCGTAATCAGCCTCCAGATAGTGGTCATTGAACGCATTATTCTGCTCGGGGTCGAGTACCTCGAGCAGGGCAGAAGAGGGGTCGCCCCGGAAGTCTGATCCCAGCTTGTCGACCTCGTCCAGCATGAAAACAGGATTGGCTGTGCGGGCCTTCTTCATCCCTTGGATGACGCGACCGGGTAGCGCCCCGACGTATGTGCGGCGATGACCACGGATCTCTGCTTCGTCGCGCACGCCACCAAGGGACATGCGGACGAATTCGCGTCCTAACGCCCGGGCAATGCTTTTTCCTAAACTGGTTTTTCCGACACCCGGTGGGCCATGGAAACAAAGGATGGGCGCCTTCATGTCGCCTTTCAACTTCAGAACGGCCAGGTACTCGAGGACGCGCTGCTTGACCGACTCGAGACCGTAGTGATCCTCGTTCAGAATCTTGCCGGCCTTTTTGATATCCAGCATGTCCTCCGAATAATCCAACCACGGTATATCGAGAATCCAGTCGACATAATTGCGGGTAACCGCGTAATCAGGAGAGGCTGGATTCGATCGGGCCAGTTTCTCCAATTCCTTTTCCAGGATCTCCTTGACGTGATCCGGGAGAGCCTTCTTTTCAGCCTTTTCACGCAGGTCGCGTACTTCGCCGGCATTGCCCTCAGATTCGCCCAGTTCATCCTGGATCGCCTTCAATTGCTGGCGAAGCAGATATTCGCGCTGTTGCTGGTCAACATCCGTCTTGACGCGCGAACGGATCTCTTCGGAGAGTTGCAGGACCTGCAGCTCCTCGTTCAGGTGCTCCATGACCAACTCGGCACGGTCGATCAGTGGGAGTGTCTCGAGTAATTCCTGCTTGTCTTCCACTTCAATCTGGAGATTGGAAGCAATGAAGTGGATGAGGAACGTCGGTGATTCGATGTTCTGGATCGCGTACGCTGCCTCACTGGGCAGGTTGGGCGAGAGGTTGACAATCTGGATGGCCAGTTCCTTGATGGAACGGATGCGAGCCTGGACTTCAATGTCCTCATCGCCCATGTCTTCCACGATCGGCTCAACCTTCGCCGTGAAATAGGGTTCGGTCTCGACGTAGTGCGACACGCGGAAGCGGCGCTTGCCCTGGATGACAATGGATTTGCTGCCATCAGGCATCTTGATCAGCTTCAGGATGCTCGCTACTGTACCATACTCGTACAGATCTTCGGGAGTAGGATCCTCGGTATCCGCGCTGCGCTGTGCCACGACCCCGATGAGTCGATCGTCGCTGAAAGCGTCCTTGACCAGTTTGAGTGAGGTGTCGCGGCCTACGGTAATGGGAAGAACCACACCGGGGAAAAGCACCGTGTTACGAAGCGTGAGAATGGGGAGCGTGTCGGGAATGTCCGACCGGCTCATCTCCTTTTCTTCGTCCGCCGTTGGCAGCGGAATAGTCTGTTCCGGATCGTCGTCGAGAAGTAGTACGATATCTGAGTGCATGTAGCAGTAGCTGATTGGCTGGATCGTCATTCCACACTCAACAACAACCAGGCCAAACGGGGATTCTGGAGGATTACTCCCGAATCACTGACAATGTGTCCTGCTGCTGTCCGAGATCCGGCTTATTCGTCAGGTTAGTTCAGCAATAACGGTCTGTACGTCGTCAATCTTGAACGGCTTTGTCAGTACGCGATTTATTTCGGCCGGGTTGACGTTGATGTCCGTGTCTCCTGTCAAGAGCATGATAGGAAGGTCGGGTTTCTGCTTGCGGATCTGGTGGGCAAGCTCCCGACCCGTCATACCGGGCATACCTTGATCCGTAAGAACGAGATCCCAGTCTTTTTCGTCCAGGCGCTCCAAGGCCTCATGAGCGGAGGCTACTGCCACCGTCTCATGCCCCCGAATGGCCAGCAGCCGCGTAATCACATTGCGCACCATGTCTTCATCGTCCACCACCAGAATAGTTCGAGGTGCCAATAAAGCAGCGTTGTCATCGGACACCACGTGTGCAGCCTCCGTAGGCTGTGTGTCCCGCTCGATGGGGAAACGGAGCGTGAACGTCGTGCCTCCGCCTTGGACAGATTGAACAGAAATGCTTCCACCGTGCTCGCGCATGGTGCCAGCTGCAACGGCCAGCCCCATCCCGTTGCCGGCTTCGCCTTTGGTTCAAAACAGTGGTTCAAACACCCGTTTTGCCGCGTCGGGTGGCATACCCGTACCCGAATCGGCCATTTCGACTCCGATGCCTTCTTCATCGACGAATGAGCGTATTCGAATCGTTCCTCCCTGTGGAAGGGCATGAATGGCATTCAGGATCAAATTGACGAATACGTCACGCAGTTCGCTTCGCGTTCCTTGTACTTTGGAAATGTCGCCTGCCTCAGAGCTGGCCTCGATGTGTATGCCTTGTCGACGGGGTTCGTTGTACCAGTAGGGCCGGGTAAACTGCAGGCAGTCTTCTATGAGACTGTTCAAATCCAGGGATTCAAAAACTGGATTGCGCTTCTTGTCGGATATAGCGCTGAATGCGCGCAATCAGGTCCGCCCCGGAGGATGCGGCCGACTCGATGGTATCAAGATGCGCCTCTTGGCTCGACGTGGGAGGGGATTCCAGCCTCCACAATTCCAGATGTCCCAGGATACCAGAGAGCAAGTTGTTGAAATCGTGCGCCATCCCCATGGTCATCCTACCCAGGGTTTCCATGCGGTGCCGTTGCGTTTGGCTCTCGGTCCAGGTTGTCGGTTCAGACAATACCTCGCCCCTGAGAGAAACGGCTCGGATGCGTCCATTTTCGGCGTCTGGTACCGGGACGAAATGCATCAATACCGGCGTGGGTATGTCACGTTTGCGCGATGGGATCATGAACAGCGCATGTGTTACCAAGGACCCGCCCAGCGCTTCTTTCAGATTGCGCGCCGCCAATTCCTGGTCACCAGTCGAAAGCCGAGACCACAATACGCTTCCACCGCCAAGGAGATGAGTCCAGGCCGTATTACGCGACAGCGGAGTACCGTTGGTATCCACTGTTGCAACCAGCAAATCGGGCTCCAGGGAGGGAGGGGGTTCCATGGCGTGCTGACGTATGGGGTGTCCGGCGAGGCCGGGGTCGGGCTGCGAGTTCTGTGTCAATACCGGGGCAATCGCACAGGGACAGCAGAAGTCAGTTGGACAAAGCCGTATTTTACGATGTCTGCCGGAATATAGGCCGATCAGCACTTGCTCTTCGCCTTCTGATCCCGGATCGTCCAATCCCGCAACAAATCCCGACACACGATGTGGTTCGATTCCATCGTTGATGCCATCGGCAACACGCCACTTATCAAACTCAACGCCGTGACCAAAGGTCTGCCGTGTACGGTTTTAGCCAAAGTGGAGTATTTCAATCCCGGTGGCTCGGTAAAGGACCGGATCGGTTTGGCCATGATCGAGGCTGCAGAGCGTTCCGGGGAATTGAAGCCGGGTGGTACGATCGTGGAAGGTACCAGCGGCAATACGGGTGCAGGCATTGCCTTGGCTGCAATCAAAAAAGGCTATAAATGCATCTTCGTCACCACTGACAAGCAGAGTCCTGAGAAAGCGGATGTGTTGCGCGCTTTGGGTGCCAAAGTGCTGGTCTGTCCGACCAACGTCGCACCGGATGACCCGCGCTCGTATTACTTGGTTTCTGCCCGGCTGGCCAAGGAAACTCCTGGCGCGGTGTATTTGAACCAATACGACAATCCGGCCAACGCGCAGGCCCATTACGAGACCACGGGACCAGAGCTCTGGGAGCAGACGGAAGGGCGCATCACGCACTACGTGGCTTCCGCTGGTACCGGAGGGACGATCTCAGGCACCGCGCGCTATCTGAAGGAGCAGAATCCGAATGTCAAGGTCGTCGGTGTGGACACGTATGGCTCCGCGTATCACAAGTACTTCTTCACCCGTGAATTCGACGAAGCAGAAATCTATCCGTATCTGACAGAGGGCGCAGGAGAGGATATCCTGGCTCAGAATATGGATTTCGATGTCGTGGATGACTTCGTGCGTTCCACAGACCGGGAAAACATGGTGATGACCCGGCGTCTGGCCAAAGAGGAAGGATTGTTTGTGGGCCAGTCCTGTGGATTGGCCATGAGTGGCGCCTTGAAGTGGCTGGAAACCCACAAGGGGCAGCTGTCACCTGATGATGTCGTCGTCGTGCTTTTGCCTGATAGTGGCTTCCGGTATCTCTCCAAAACCTACAACGATACATGGATGCGAAGCCATGGCTTCCTCGATGAGGAGGGAGAGCTGGTTGCCGGCGATCTTGTTGAAGCAGGTGGCAAAGGAGTCATTGCTGTTGGCCCGTCGGATACACTGCAGACAGCCATCGATCGGATGGTTGACAATTCTGTTTCCCAGTTACCCGTACTCGACGGTGGAGAAGTGGTTGGAAGCCTCACGGAATCTGTGGTTCTGAACCGACTTATTGACGAACCTGGTGCCAAAGACCATGCGGTATCCGACAACATGGGCGATGCGCTTGCCGTTGTCGATGATTCCATGCCCGTGAGTGGGCTCAGTAGTTTACTTCGCGAATCACCCGGCGCGGTCTTGGTGCGCAATGCCGATCAGTCTTTCCGGATCATTACCAAGAGTGACCTGATTGAAGCACTGGTCTCGCGCTCGAGCGCGAATGGTTGACGCAAACCGTCCAGCCTAATCCAAATGTTGCCAAAACTGGCTTCCCAAACGCAAAGAGATCCCAAATGAGTGAGAAGAAGGACGAGCAGCGCCCCGCAGGGCCACAGCTGAATATCGAGTTGAGTGAAGACATTGCCGAGGGTACCTATTCCAACCTGGTGATGCTGGCTCACTCAGCAGAGGAGTTCATCCTGGACTTCATCCGTGTAATGCCAGGAGTCCCCAAGGCACGGGTCAAGAGTCGCATTATCGTTTCGCCGCCTCATGCCAAGCGCCTGCTTCGTGCGCTCGCCGACAATATCAATCGGTTCGAGCAAGCTCATGGTGAGATTGATGAACCTCAGCAGCAAGGACCGGCCGTGCATTTTGGATTGCCGGGCGGCGAAGCCTGATTCAGAAGCAGGAATGTTGCTCAGGTTCTGGTCCGCCAAACGAACCAACCGGCTACCAGTGCGAACAGCACGTGGGGAAGCCATGCCGTAACAACGGGTGAGAGCGTACCGGCATATCCGAATGGCTCCGTGAGCTTCATGACGGCAAGGTAAGTGAAGGCGACAAAGAGGCCGATTCCCAGTTGTACGGCGTGACCTCCACGTCGACGTACACTGGCCAACGTAACGGCAAGCAGCACCAGGATCAAGTTTGCAAAGGGATAGGAGAACTTGGTGTGATAGCCGACAAGGGACACTCCGGTACGATTGGCTGCAGTGCGTTGAAGCGTTTGCAGGTATGCACGGGCTTCCGTGATGGTCATGGCTTCAACATCCCCCTGCACACGGGCCAGATCACGCGGCCCAAGAGCCAAGGTCGTATCCAACGAGGCCATTTCGCGACGAGCCCTTTCGCCGTTGACGTCGAAAGTCCGAATTACCGGGCTCATCAGCGTCCACGTTTGCAGGGAATCGTTCCACGTCATTCGATCTGCATCAATGCGCTGCAGCAGGGTACCTTCTTTCGAAAACTGCTGCAACGTCACGCTGGTGGCCGTCATTGAACGGCGCTCGTAGAAATTGACGGACAGGACACTTCCAGGCGCGTTCTGACGATGGATGTTGGCGTATTCAGCGCGTCCCGGAGCATCCTTCGTGTAGTCCTGTTCGAAGGCAAGACGCACACGATTCGATTCAGGCACCACCCAGCCATTGAAACCGAACATGGCGATCGAGACGATCAAGCCCGTCAGCGCAAAAGGCACCATGAGTCGGTAAAGCGACACACCAGCTGATTGCAGGGAGGAAAGTTCAAGTTTCTGGCTCAACCGGGACGTCAGGAAAATGGCTGAAATGAAGAGAGCCAGAGGTGACGTCAGTTTGATGATTTCCGGGATGTAGCTTGGATAGTAGACCGTGAATACATCGCTCATGGTGGCGCCCCGATCCATGAAATCATCGATGTATTCCACGTAATGCAGGACGACAAAGAAGATGATCAGGCCTCCGATCAGGAGAAGGTATCCCGTCAGCAGGCGTCGGATGATGTGCAGGTCGTACGTCAAGGCGGACGAGCGCGGTGTATTTCGGTGTGAGAAAGAGGGTCTGACCGGAGTGATCCGCAGAGCGGAGTCCCCATCCCGGATGTCAATCGCCCGGCATCTGCCTGAAGCTGAAAAGAAACAGCGAAAAAGGCGAAGGCCGACCGACCCAAGCAGAAACAGCGCGCTGGACGCTGTAGTTTTCGTTTCCTCAATCTACGCAAATCCAGAGCCATGAAAGTCCACGAGTACCAGGCCAAAGATATTCTCGCTTCCTATGGGGTTGCCGTCCAGGCAGGCATAGTTGCGAAAACGACGGATGAAGCCGTTGCGGCTGCTGAACGTCTGCAGGCAGACTACGACAGCAACCTGTTTGTCGTAAAAGCACAAATCCACGCTGGTGGACGCGGGAAAGGCGGCGGCGTCAAGCTCGCCAAGTCGGTCGACGAAGTTCGGGAAAAGGCAGATGCTATCCTGGATATGATGCTCAAAACGCCTCAGACGGGTACTGAGGGACAGAAAGTGCGTTCGGTCCTGATTGCCGATGCTGTGGATATTGCCAAGGAATACTATCTCGGAATCACACTGGATCGTGGTCGTAATCAGACAGTCATCATGGCATCGACCGAAGGAGGAGTTGAGATCGAGACAGTTGCTGAGGAGTCTCCGG
>JAURNP010000180.1 GCA_030830105.1 Rhodothermales bacterium
ACTGAGCTTGATTTCCAGCGCATCGATATGCGCTTGCAGGGCTTCGTTATCGGCCGTCAGCTCGGATTGTTCAGCCATGAGCTGAATACGTGTCGCGATGCTATGGCTGTCAAAAAAGAGAACCCAGATGGCTACAAAGACCACCCCCAGCCCCAGCAGGAGGGTCCGGATCGATCGAAGAAATGCGCTGACGCTCTGAAGAAAAGCCATGGACCGGAAACGTTGATTTCCCGTCACAAAGTACTAAAAACGAAACGCTTTCATGCCCGGATAGACGGCAGAAGCTCCAAGCAGCTCTTCGAGGCGAAGAAGTTGGTTGTACTTGGCCATGCGGTCTGAACGGCTGGCCGAGCCCGTCTTGATCTGACCAGCGTTCGTGGCAACGGCCAGGTCTGCGATGGTGGTGTCCTCTGTTTCGCCGGAGCGGTGGGACACGACGGCTGTAAATCCGGCCTTGTGTGCCATTTCGATGGCTGCCAGTGTCTCGGAGAGCGTTCCGATCTGATTCAGCTTGATCAGGATGGAGTTGGTGCATCCCTCATCAATACCGCGCTGCAGAAATGCCGTGTTGGTCACAAAGAGGTCATCTCCAACCAGCTGAACCTTGTCTCCTACAGCGTCTGTCAGGGATTTCCAACCGGCCCAGTCGTTCTCGGTCATGGCATCCTCGATGGAAATAATGGGGTAGCGATTTACCCAATCAGCCCAGAAGGCTACCATTTCCTCAGAAGAACGGATGCGATCCGGGTCACTTTTCCAGAAGCAATAGCCACCGTCCTTGGCCATTTCAGACGAGGCGGGGTCCAGGGCAATGTGAATGTCATCTCCAGGTGCATATCCAGCCTTTTCGATGGCGCGCAGGATGACTTCAAGTGCCTCCTCGTTCGAGCCAAGGTTGGGCGCAAATCCACCTTCGTCGCCTACAGCCGTGCTCAGACCCATGTCATGGAGAACTTTCTTCAGATGGTGGAAGACCTCCGAGCCCATACGAAGCGCCTCGGTGAAGGAAGGTGCACCGGTCGGCATGATCATAAATTCCTGCATGTCGACGCTGTTATCGGCATGCTGGCCACCATTGATGATGTTCATCATGGGCACGGGAAGCGTGCGCGCGCCGGCACCACCGAGGTAGCGGAAGAGAGGCAGACCGGAGGAGCTGGCTGCTGCGTTGGCCACTGCCAGTGAGACACCCAGGAGAGCGTTGGCACCCAGACGACCTTTGTTGCTGGTACCATCCAGGTCAATCAGGAATTGGTCGATTTCCACCTGGTCGTGTACATGGAATCCGAGCAACTCGGGAGCAATTTCTTCATTGACATTATCGACGGCCTGCATGACGCCCTTACCCATGTAGCGATCAGCATCGCCGTCGCGTAGTTCGACGGCCTCATGCTCACCAGTGGAAGCTCCACTCGGAACGGCGGCTCGACCGAAGTGTCCATCTTCCGTCATCAGGTCAACTTCGACAGTGGGATTACCGCGGCTATCAAAAATTTGGCGGGCTTGGATGTCGGCAATGAGGGACATGAGAGTCTCGAGGTTGGTCGGACAAGTGTATGAGTGGGCCCCGTTGGGAAGAGGCGACTGACAGAACAAAAATCGGCATCAAACACCCGAATACCAACGTCGAGGGGGGTGCTGGATCGTCATTTAATGTTGAAGAAAAGCGCTTCCTGCCTTCATCCGCTCATTCTTGGTCATGACGGTGATAAAACACTCGAAAACAATCATTGAATAAAAGCAAAAAGGGGCGCTCCCGGATGGGAGCGCCCCTTGCAAAACGCTTGCGCTTCTGTGAATTGGAATGGAGTACCTCCGTCACCAACTCACAGCCATGTGAGATCAGCGAACCGTAGTGGTCTGGCCGATCCACGTGTAGCATCCGTAGTCGATCGTGAAGCGATCTCCTGGATTCCAGTTCTTGAAGAACTTGTCTTCCGCCGTCGGGAAGAAGCGCTGGATATTCTGGCGACGCTGGCGTGCCTGGTTGGCGAACGTGTTGCTTTCTGCACGCGACGCTGCGCGATCGAAGTAGTCGGCAGCGAGCCAATACACGGCGCGATCTTCGCGTTCGAAAGTGCCACAGCCCTGCACCGCCGTGACATAAAGATCACCGATGGCGATAAGGGCTTGGACGTAGCTGGGGTCTGCGTCGAGGGCCCGGCGGAACTGAGAGCGTGCGCTCGCGAGACGGCCTTCCTGCTGATTGGCAATACCGACATTGAAGTACACTTCACGAGCTGCTTCTTGACCACCTTCCATGTCCAGCGACTCTTCGTAGAGACGAATAGCCTCTTCGGTGTCACCATCATCGAGGCGCATCTTGGCCACCGTGCGGTAGAGTCGACCGGTTGGGTTGTCATTCATGACTTGGTCGGCCAGTTCGTAGGCCATGTCACGAATACCTTCGTCAATGTAGAGTTGAAGCAGTTCCGCCTTCAATTCTCCATCTTCAGGATTCTTGTCAACCTGTCCTTGAAGGAATCCAATACGTTCTTCTGGAGATGTGAAAAGCTGTCCGCGCCACGTTTCAATGGTGTTCATGACGTCTTCGTCATCAGCGAAGTCCACCTCGGCGCGACCCATGAAGTCAACGGCATCCCCTTTACGATCCTTGCTGACGAAATCGGCAATGATGTAGTTGACGTAGTAGTTCTGCAGACGCGTGTAATCCAGATCGTACGCTGCGAGGTACAAGCCACCAACCTCGGTCTGCAGGTCTGGCAGCATGGCATTATGCTTCTGGATGAAACGAGCTTTGCCGAAAACCCAGTCAAATGGATCAACCTCGACACCAGCCGCATTCAGCGAATCGGGGGCGAAGTCATGGACGAACAGAGCGGAATCCATGTAGGCACGCTGCATGTCGTCTTCCGAGCTGAGAGCCAGTCCCTCATACACATCCACCAGACGCTCATAATTACGATCATTGTTACCCGGAAAGCCTGGTGCACAGTCGAGGATCCACTTCAGGTAGGGAAGGGATGTTGACCAGCTCTCTATCTTGTAATCCTCGTAGTAGAGGCTGTAATTCATGGGTACGTCGTCCTCGTTACACTCAGGCGAGGGCTGAGCGGCAGCAGGAACTGCCTGAAGGCCGATGACCGAAGCAAGCATGGCGATCGCCAGTGCTTCAAGCCGGAATGATGGGAGGGTCATGGTACAAGTCGTTTTGCAGTACGTAGGGTACATGCGGATTAAGATGCTGTTGGCGTCAGCCCAAGGGCAAGCGATCGAACCAACGTTCACCAAAATTTATGTTCAGTCCGAATCGCAGGTAGCGATCCTTGACGAGCCCGTTGCCATTCTGGCCTCGTTGCCCGACATCGATGTTCAAATCAATAGTCGTGCCAGGGATCAGCGAAGGAAGGCTGAGTCCACCCGTTACGCCGACGGAGCGAATGGCTTCATCGGCCACCGGGGAGGCGTAAGCGCGGTCGGAATAAAAGCCCAGGCGGTAGGCGATCATGGAGCCGTAGGAGGCAAACGGGCGTCCTGATCCTGGCCAGAATTCGATGCCGGAAGACACACGAATACGGTCAGAAAGTGTGTTTTGGCCACTTGTTGGCACTCCGGGAAGGGAAAAATCCGACTCAAGAGATGTCCATTCTTCCCAGGTCAGGTCGGCCAGTATGGTCCAACGTCGTTCTGGCTGGAAAGCGATTCCTGCACTGAATCCCATGGGAAGGGATACGTCCCCATTCGTCGTCGTTCCGAGGGTGTCCCTGCCCACCGAAGTGGTCAGCGCCGACGAACGTTCACCGTCCAGCGTAGTGGGCAGTGTGAACGTAGAAGCCAACACAAGGCCCATGCCCTCTGGGAGGCCGGGAAGGATGTAACGGGCGCCAATAGTGGCGGAGGCACCACGTAATCGCGTTGATTCACGCACCGTACGATCTACGAATCGGGAGTCATTGAAGATGGTTGAACGCGCCTCTTCTAGAATCCCGAAGAGCATGTTTACGCTGGCTCCTGCGCTGAGACGTGGTGAGAAGCGGTAACCCACTCCACCTGTCAGCTGGTAGAGTCCACCATTCCCGTTGAACTCTTTGATGATCGCCGAGCTTTCCTGACTGGAGGGATCGGAGGTGACGGCCCCAACGTCCTGAATGCGATAGGAGACGCGTGTGTAAGGCGCCATGGAAAATCCGAGACCCACTTTATTGGTTCGGATCGGGAACGTGAGGTGAACGCCCGAAAGCATCCCTGATGCCAGCTTTCCAGGATCGAATCCATCGGCTTCCGTCGTGATCGACTCATAGGTAAGTCCACCAGCAAACCGCGTCAGGATCTGATCGCTCAATGATGCAGGGTTCAGAGGGTTGGCGTACAGGCTTGACGACAGGGCAAGACCGCCGCCACCCATGGCTTGACCCTTGGCTGAAAGCCACGTGTGACGCTGTCCGAGCCCGAAACGAGTGTAGACAGAGCCATCATTGGAGTTCTGGGCGACAGCCAGGTCAGCTGTCAAAAGGCACATCAGCAGACCTGTGAAAGTCAAGACCGAGCGCCCGCGAGAAGTGATTGACATGCTTTTCATGATCAATTGATGGGCGTAGCGGTGATGAGGGCCTCGATGGCAGGCTCTGCACTGTCCGTCGGAAGCACGAAGAAACCTACGCCGCTTTGATCGCTCGGGAAGTCCAGCTCGAATCGATCCAGCACAGAACGTCCGAGATTGGCCGACTGGAAAACATTGGTAAGCGTCGTGTTGTCCATCACGAAGCGGCCATCCGTATTCACTGCAACCTCGGCGATTTCGAGGCGCGTTTCGCCGTCCTCGGAAACAGCCTCAAGGCCCAGAACAGCTGGCAGAGGGCGCGCGAACCCGGGTGGGTAACTGGCTGCAACATCTTCCGGATTAAGATTGACAATGACTCGATGGATGAGCGATTGCTCAAAATCGGCTCCCTCCAGGGCAAATCGAATATCCACTCCGCCGGGCGAACCATCTCCAAGGAAGACCCGGCCAGAGGAAGGGTCTCCATCGGGCATATCGGTCAGCGAACCTACCTTGGAGAGTGCGAATGCAACGGTATCACCAGGAGTGGCTGAGGCACGCAGCGACGAATCGCTGAAGCGAAAGCCGACAATGGCTTGGCCTTGGGTGGGGACCATTGCGAATCCGTGGAAAACATCCGAAAATGACCCATCACGAAGGATGGCGTCATAATCCTGGACCCAGGCAGGAGGTAGGGTGAACGTTGCTATGCCTTCCTGAACGGCTACTTCGTAGGAATCGATCTTGGGACCCAGATCGATGGAAGAGCCGGCATCCACATCAGTGGACTGCCAATCGGACGGTACTTCGTACAGGTCAAACTGCACCACACCCGTCGTATCTCCGTATCGATAATCCAGATTCAAGGAAAGCTCCGCCCAATCGACGGTAGCGCTCAGGAATTCGGAGCCGAACTGGCTGGAAGGAACGAAATCGAGGAATCCGCGAGAGGTCATCTGACCCCGGACAGGATCGTCGACAACCCCCATCAACGATAGGACGGCCCCCGACGCAGCGTTGCCGCCCGTAGGGTCAGACCGGTCTCCAACCGAGATGGAATTAGGTAGCAGAGAGACCACACGGGTGTCACCAGCTTGAGCGTCAAGCAGGCCTTGGCCCACATTGGAAGGGTCGTCGCAACCGGTCATGATCAGTAGGCCGGCGGCGAGCGCCAGTACTGGAATCAGTCGCCGTGAATTGGACGCAGAAGGGTAGGATTGAGGCAAGGTATCAGGTCAGAATGAGAACAGGCTTTCTTCCTGAACGGAGGAACCGGCGTATCTCGTATGCCGGGGCCGTAAAAACCAAAACCCCAAGCACAAAAGCTGGGGTTTCGGACTGGAAGGCGTGTTGAAATGCCGCCGTTCCGGATGATGTTTCCCCTTCACGGGGCATTAACGCGTCAGGCCGGTACGCTGCTTAGGATACTCTCGTAAACGGCGACGGCTTCGTCCATTTCAGACTCCTTGTCCCCGCTGAAAGCAGGGACGCCGTCGGCACCCTCGTCTCCAGGAGCGAGAAGCACGGCATCGGCAAACGCTTGCCCGGCCTCGGAAGGCTCGAGACCAATCAGGCGCTCGTGAGGTGCGAGGCTGAGATTGGTGAACTTCTCTTCGTTCAGTTTTGCTTCGAAGTCGACGCTGTCAGGTGTATAAACCACCTTGGCATCCTTGAAAAGCTCATCTTCTCCGAATTCCGTGCGCAAAACGTATGGCACCAGTCCTGAAAGCCAGCCGAAGCCATGAATCAGATCGGGCTGCCATCCAAGATTTCGGATGGTCCGGATGACGGCGCGCGCATAGAAGGCGGAGCGCTCGAGATTGTCCTCGAACAGCTTACCCTGCTTGTCGGCAAAGATGCCCTTGCGCTTGAAGTAATAATCGTTGTCCATGAAGTAGACCTGCAGCCGGATGCCCGGAATCGAGGCTACTTTGACACGGAGCGTTTCGGTGTGGTCGCCAAGGGTAATCTCGCTGCCAGAAAGGCGGATGACCTCATGCAGTCGATTGCGACGCTCACTGACGGTCCCATACCTGGGCATCATGATGCGCGTCTCAAACTTGCCTGATTCGTGCAGGCTTTCCGGAAGAGAGCGGACAACGGAAGCCAGTTCGGACTTCTCTGAGAAAGGGGCGACTTCTCCGGAGATGAAAAGAATCCTCATCGCGTTTGCCATACCTGGATCACGGTTTTGATCTCACTTGTCGAAAGCTTGGTCAACGACCAGGAGGTCGAGTGCAATCGTGTCGTGCGGGTTTCGACGACAGGGAGCGGGAGAAGATGCCCCGGGGGGAGTCATTATTCTCGACCGGACAGTGCAAAAAACACCGCCCGAAAGTCCTCGCTCGCCTTATTGCACCTCCGTATCCCGGTCGGCGGGCATGCGCGATACGCAATGGCGAACAGCCATGTGGGGTACGTAACGCACATAACCTTTAATTTACCAACAGATGCCTGTTTTTTCAAGGGGATGGCTGCCTTCGCGAATTGCTGGCGAAGCGCCGCAAACTTCGAAGCGAAACCGGCTCTTCTTCGTTTCAGAATGTAGAATGGATAGAAATCGGCTCATCACCCCGTTTCGAGACATGAATACATCTCCATCAATCATCCTTTTTGACGGCGTCTGCAATTTTTGCAACGCCAGCGTCAACTTCCTGATCGACCGCGATACGCAGGCTCGATTCATGTTTGGTGCACTACAGTCGGAAGAAGGGTTGGCAGCCCTCAAAGAGCACGGCTTGGAGGATGGATACTTCGATTCCATCGTTCTCATTCAAGGTGATACGGTACTGACAGCCTCGGATGCCGTACTCGAAATCTGCGCTCATATGCCCGGTGCTTGGCCATGGCTGCGCGTATTCCGCATCGTGCCGTCAGGTATCCGAAATGCCGTTTACAATTGGGTAGCTCGCAACCGCTACGATTGGTTTGGCAAGCAGGACACGTGTCGTATTCCTACGCCCGAATACCGCGCTCGCTTCCTCTAGAATCTTTGCGATGGGCAACGTTTTACGCCTGAGGCGGATAGATCAGTTGGTCCCTGTTTCCGATTGCAGGAGTTCGAAGTACCTGCGAATCAGCGTTTCGTAATCCGAAGAATAACCGGATTCCAAAGCGCGAATCAGATCGCGGCGCATGCGCTCCAGTTGCTCCGAAAGGGGTAAGGCCGCCGGGCTTTCACGCATGATTTCCTCGGCGCTGCGTCCTTCACGTTTATCGTCTTTGCCTCGCTGTTCAAGGGAGCGGGAAGCCTCCAGCAGCCGGGTCATGATTTGCTGCTGACGCTGGATCGTACGACGCGATACCCGGTTCTGATGCAGTTCTTCAATGGTCTCCATCATCTGATCCGCCACCCGGTTCAGATCACCCAGCAATTTATTACGGGCATCCCGATTACGATTGAGCTGCCGTAATTCATTCCGGATCTGTTCCTGCTGCGCACCCATCTGACGCAGACGCTCCATCATATCCTGGGTCAGGCGTGACCCTTGCATATCGTTGAGGAGTTGCTGGATCTGCTGGTTGAGCTGTTGCTGCTGTTGACCCATTTGCTGGAGCTGCTCCATCATCTGCTCCATGCTTTGATTGCTCTGTCCTGCACCGCTGCCGTTCATTTGCTGGTCGAGCAACTCGGAAAGCAGGAGGGCCAGTTCGTTAAGGCTGCTCATGGCCCCACGTTGGTGACCTGCAGCGCGACGTGCAGCGCGCTCTGTGAGGGCTTTGGTACCCTCACTCATTTCCCGGAGCGCGTCGCCAGCTTGCTGCTGCACGTCGCGCGTCATCTGAGGGATTTCTCGTGCGATAGCCTGTAGCGAATCGGAGGTTACCGCAAGCCCCTCGGAAAGCTCAACCTGCTGTTGGGCAGCTTCACGCAGCAGAGGGGAGTCCGTGGCTAGATCCAAGACGTGAATACGAAGCTGCTCCTGTCCCTGGGAAAGTATGAGAATATCCTCCAGGGCTGCCCGAATAGCTGCGATGTTCATCTGCATCTGAGCACCTTGCATGCCCATCTGCATTTCGTTCATCTGTGAGGACATCTGGCTCAGCTGTTGCGACATGTCTTGCTGTTGCTGCTGAGCCTGCTGCAAATCATTATTGCGCAGCTTCTCTGCGTTCTCATTCATTTGCTGCGACATCTCCTGATCCTGGGTGTCTTCCAGCAGGTCCTGCATGTCTTCGGAAGGCATGCTATCCAGTTCTTCCATTCGCTGGAGCAGTTCTTCCATTTTATCCTCAAGAGCCTGCATCTCCTCGGCG
>JAURNP010000181.1 GCA_030830105.1 Rhodothermales bacterium
CCAACTACCTAATCCTACGCAGGCCCATCCCTAGACACCGGAGTTTTGATCTTTCAGCCATGCGGTTGAAAGATGTTATTCGGTATTAGCTTCGGTTTCCCGGAGTTATTCCAATTCTAGGGGTAGGTTGCCTACGCGTTACTCACCCGTGCGCCACTTTACTCGGTTCCGAAGAACCTTTCTCGTTCGACTTGCATGTGTTAAGCCCGCCGCCAGCGTTCGTCCTGAGCCAGGATCAAACTCTCCGTTGTAGAAAAGTTTAATGGGTTCGCTCAATTACTCAATCCTCGTGCCGACAAATAAATGACGGCGCGAATTGACAAGGACTCGCTATATATTCAATTCCATCAAACAAAGAACATTCCCATGCGCACTGATTTGGCCGATCTTGGGTAGCCAGCCGAATTTTGGCGCGGACCAGTATAATACGGCGCTTTCATTTTCCGGCCAAATCGCGATCAACATCTTATTGATCTCTTCAAATAGCCTGACCCAGAACCGCCAGCTGATCATCCATTCAGGGAAAGAACAGGGCCTTCAAATCTTGGCCGCTTTGCAGCGTCTTCCATTCGAAAACCGACGCCCTCCTACACGACCTCCTCACACCGGTTTCCGGGTTTTACAGAAAAAGTTCAGCTTCATTCATTCTCCGCATAAGCCTCGATTATCCGCCCATTTCTGCACCTTATATAATTTCCATTCAACCCTCCGACACATGCGCAGAACCTCCATAAATCGAATCCTTACTGGCCTGATCCTGGCCGTAGTTCTCACCCATTCCAGTGCAGTGGGCCAGGCCTTTCAGCGGACCGAGCCGGAACAGGTTGGCATGTCGGCGGAACGTCTGGAACGCATGGCCAACCTCATGGATGATTATGTAGAGAGTGAATTGATCCCGGGCTCCGTGACCTTGATCCTGAAGAACGGTCATCTTGTTTATGAACGAGCCGTCGGTATGCGGGACCGTGAAGCAGGAGATCCAATGGCCGCGACGGATCTCTTCCGTATCGCATCGCAAACCAAAGCCGTGGTCAGTACTGCCGTCCTTATATTGCAAGAACAGGGCAAGCTGAACATCCAAGAACCAGTCGGCAAGTACTTGCCAGAGTGGCTGGAGACTACCGTTGCCGTTGAAAGCGAAGATGGGTATGACGTCGTTCCTGCCAATCGACCGATCACCATTCGCGACCTGCTTACCCATACCGCAGGCGTGGGCTGGGGACAAGGACATGCAGCGGAAGAGTGGGAAGCGGCCGACATGCGGTACTGGTACTTGGCCGATAGGCCAGAGGGCATCCGGCAATTCGCCCGTACCGTTGCCAATCTGCCCATGGACGCACATCCGGGAGAACGATTTGTGTACGGACTAAACCAGGATATCCTGGGAGCCGTCGTCGAACAGGCCGCTGGTCAGCCGCTGGACGAATTCCTGCAACAACATCTTTTCAATCCGCTGGGCATGGTCGACACGCATTTCTTCGTGCCAGCTGAGAAAGCGGATCGGTTGAGTGTGGTCTACGGATCAACACCAGATGGCTTGATTCGTCTAACGGATAAGGATGACCACTATCACGGCCAGGGGCACTATCTGGATGGCCCTCGAGCAACGTTTGGTGGAGGAGCTGGACTGGTTTCCACTGCACAGGACTATGCCCGCTTTCTTCAGATGTGGGTAGACCGTGGCCACCTGAATGGCGTCAGGATTCTCTCCCCTACCACGGTTTCGCTGGCCTTGTCAGATCATTCCCAAGGCCGCTTTACGCAGCCAGGTCGCGAAGTTGGGCTTGCATTTGGTATTGTTACCGACCTTGGTGCCTACGGAATGGCAGGTTCGGAGGGCGAATTCGGCTGGGGCGGCGCCTACCATACCTCCTATTTCGCAAGTCCCGAACATAACATGGTGGTCGTGTACATGACACAGACCATGATTGCCAGACCCGACGTGGATGACTTCGCCAAACTGACCGCCCTCGCCTACCAAGCCATCGTGGAATAGACCGAATCCGCAAGCCGAGCGCCGCGTATGCTGAGCGCTCTCCAACAGGACACTTCACTCGCTGGAATCCTCTCTCGGATCGTGAAATTGTTTACTACCATTCGTTCCACCGTCACCAACCCATGGCTCTGGGTGGGACTTGCCGTACTGGCCAGCATTTCGGGGATCCTGTATCTGGTATTCAATTCGTTCTTAATGCCTGCCTTCACCCGGTATGACGTATCGATCCAAGTGCCGGATGTAATGAGTCTTACGATGGAAGAGGCTACGGATTCGCTTACAGCGGCCGGTCTGCGAGCGGAAGAAGTCATTCTGCGCAAACCGAAACTGCCGCGGGACGTGGTAATTGATCAAAACCCGCCTCCGCTCGCCCTGGTCAAGCCCGGGCGGCGCGTTTACCTGACCATCAACACGGGTGACACCACGACGGTCGTAGTCCCCCGGGTGGAGTCTTACGGCATTCGCCAGGCCCGAAACATGCTCATGCAAGCAGACTTGGTCGTGGGCTCGGTCCAACCTGACTCCATTCCGTCCGTCTACGTGGATATTATCACTTCTCAGTTTCCTGCGCCCGGGCAACGCGTAGAACCTGGAACAACCGTCAACCTCTTATTCGGAACAGGTTTGGGAGCCAATAATGTTTCGGTTCCTGATGTAACCGGCCTCACGCCCAAGGCTGCCGCGCAGGCCTTGCTGGAGCTGAGGCTCCGATCCATTGCGGTAGATTACCGGCCAGACGAGCAGGATTTTATGGTCGTGGTATCGCAAGCACCAGCCGCGGGCACAAGTGTCAAGGAAGGGTACGAGGTGCGTCTTTTCCTTCAGGAGCGCAGCGCGCAACAACCCTGATTCGATTGGGCCGGCGATGATTGACTTGGACCTGATGGGGGTCTTCAGGCATCCCTCTACCAGTTCGTCTTATTCGACGACATCCACCGCCCAATGAGCCGTGTCTACCTCGACCCGCTCTCGATGCTTCGTCGGCATCTTTCGGCCGACATAATCCGGCTGGATCGGATACTCGCGATGGCCACGATCGATAAGGACCAGCAACTGTATGGAGCGAGGGCGTCCAGATCGAACAACGGCATCAAGAGCGGCACGAGCAGTGCGCCCCGTGAACAGGACGTCGTCGACCAGAATCACGTCCCGATCCTCCAGATCAGGAAGGTCCGGTACACCACCTCCATGCGGCGTGTCATCACGAAACCGGGTAATATCCAGACTACTTGCCATCAGCTGGGAATGGGAGATCCTGTTGATGGATTGCACGAGCGCACGAGACACAACGGCTCCAGCACGCTCTACTCCAACTACGACAAGGTTTTCCGCGCCTCGATTTCGCTCGACGATCTCATGGGCCAAACGATCCAGCGTACGGCGGATCTGTTTATCCGTCATGATGCGAGTTCTCACTGGAACATCGCTTTGAGGCTACCCCACGTTCTGCGAACAGCCGTACTCGTGTAGTTCACTGACTCGGTTCGAACGGCTTCACGGACTCCGTTGGCATAGACCGCATCCAAGCGATAATCCAACTTGTCACTACTCGATTTGAACACCTGGGTGTCGACAAAATCGTATTCCTGCCCCACTCCATGAGCGAGAGCGGTATGGACCCGAACGAATTGATCGTTGCTGTTTGGAGAGCGGCGCATCAGCTCAAACTGGCGCAGGTCATCTTCCATCTCGGTGGTCCAAGATACCTGAAAATCACTGCCTACGTCACGGATATCAAACGCTGAAAGCCTGACCTGACCCGCCATGAAGGAGGCGCCGGTGAGCAGCAGCACTAGAAATGTGGAAAGAAGCAGTCGCATCAGGTGTGGTCCAACGGACCTTTTGTGGGCCGGTTCGCAATATACATCATGACAGGTCTCACGCCAATTCAGTCCTTATTGCTGGGATACCTTTTATCGACCGGATACCCGCGATGCGAAAACCGCATGGATGAGCCATCTCGACAGAATCAGCCTTAAGAAGCCTGTGATTCGGCCCGAAACTCGCAATTTTCCCGCTTGCACTGCCCGAACATGTTCAACGAATGGCGTGAAATCTCCAATCCGAAGATTTCGGTCACCATGTCCCGGATGCTCTGGATGCGCGGATCACAAAATTCGAACAGATGATTACAATCCTCGCAGATGAGGTGGTCATGCTGCCAAAAGCTGTAGCTCCGCTCATACTTGGCCTGCTTGTTACCGAATTGGTGACGAACGACCAGATTGCAATCAACGAGTAATTCCAATGTGTTGTAGACCGTCGCGCGCGATACCGTCACGCCTTCCTGTTTCAGTCGCAGGAAGAGTTCATCCGCATCGAAGTGATCTGCCGTGTCGTAGACCGTCTCGAATACCGTCAGGCGCTCCTGGGTTTGACGCAGGTTGCGTTCCCGGAGATAATCCAGGTATCGACTGCGGACTACGTCCAGCTGTTCTTTCGAGAGAGGTGAAGAGGTCATAGCGGTCTTTGGAGGCCCTTCGATTTACCCGCGCTGTATGGGGCAGTTCCGGGTGTCAGCGTGCCAGCAGGCGCTTCATGTCATCTGTAATCTGACGCTGAAGATCATTGATGGAGCGTGCACCGTCAAGAACAAGAAACCGATCTGGCTCCGCGTCGGCTAGTCTATCATACGTCGCGATCACACGCTCGAAAAAGGCACCGCCCGCTTTCTCCATCCGGTCCTCCGCTTCCTCTTCGCCGAAGCGCATCTCAAGTCGTTCACGAGCAGTTGCCAGTTCCACTCGAACCAGATAGGTACGGTCAGGAACGATGCCTCCCGTGACGGAGCGCTGAAAATCGTTGAGCCACAATGGATCGGCAAGCTGGCGTCCTCCGCCTTGATAGGCCACTGTGGAATCGAAAAAGCGGTCGCAGATCACGATGCCTCCAGATGCCTGGACGTCGCGGATACGGGTCCGGACGAGCTCGGAACGAGCGGCAGAAAAAAGAAGCATTTCGGTGAAGGGATCCAGTTCCACATCCGGATCCAGAAGCAGATTTCGGATGCGTTCAGACACATCCGTCCCTCCTGGTTCGCGAACGTACAGAACCGATCTGCCTTCGCCCTGCAGCTTCTCGAGTAGCAGTTTTGCCTGCGTACTCTTACCCGACCCGTCTATTCCTTCGAAGCTTATGATCATTGCCTGAATGGCTGTTTGTAGGCCGTTTCTGCCCACGATCTTTACACACGACAAACGCGTTTTTCAACGTTAATATAACAGGGGATCGGTCTGTCGACCGGTTGATTTTCGCGGAACGCTCACATATGTTGAGAACGCTCAGCGAACCTTTGACACACGTCAGCTTTAGAGCGGCGTGCCGACAGCCCGAACCGTTCCTGCTGGCCCGTGGCCAGCTTTCATCACCCGGCACCCTTGAGCCCAGCGCATGAGCAGTTATAACTTCGGTTTCGAAGACTTCAAGGACGACGATCGTCTGGCAGATCTGGCCGCTCATTTCGAGCGCGAAGGCGCCTCTGTGTACTTCGACTCCGATACGCTTGAGGAGATCGCATCGTACTACTTCGAACAGGGCCGATTTGAGGAATCCCTGCGCGTCGTAGACCGATCTCTGGAAATCCACCCCTATTCGTCTGACGGGTGGATGCGTCGTGGTATCTTGCTCAACAACATGGGCCGGCACGCCGAAGCCCTGGATGCCTACGAAAAGGCCCTTGAGCTGAACCCAACCGATCTGGAAACGATGATCAACCGGGGGATTACGCTCGACAGCCTCGACGAGCCGGCACGGGCGCTGGAAGCCTATGAAGATGTGCTCCGACTCGATCCTCGAAGCGAAGAGGCCCTCTTCAACCGAGGAGTAACGCTGGAGCGACTGAATCGCATCGCCGAAGCCATTGCTGTTTTCGAAGAGTGCGCCGAAGTGAATGCGGAACACCCGGAAGTCTGGTATGAGTTGGGATTTTGCTACGACCGGATGGGAAAGGAAGCCGAGAGTATCGAATGCTACGATCGGCACCTGGACATTGACCCCTATTCTCAGGACGCCTGGTACAACCGTGGCATCGTTCTGAATCGCGTCGCCCGCTACCGCGAAGCCATTGAGTCATACGACATGGCCATCGTGATAGCCGATGAGTTTGCCTCAGCTCACTACAACCGTGGAAATGCGCTTGCAAATCTTGGCCAGCTCAAGGAGGCTATCCTGAGCTACAAGCGTGTACTGGAGATTGAGGGCAATGACGCCGCTACATGCTACAACATTGCTTTGGCCTTCGAGGAGTTGAAGCTCTACGAAAGCTCGATCCACTACTTCGAGAAAGCGGTTGAAGCCGACGATACCTACGCCGAAGCCTGGTATGGCCTTGGTTGCTGCTATGACGCACTCGAACGGTTCGACGATGCGCTGACCTTCTTCAACCGTGCGATCGTACTGAACCCGGAGACCCCGGAATTCTGGCATGCAAAGGCCGACTGCGCGTACAACCTCGGTCGTCTGGCCGAGGCCATCAACGCCTATCGCACCGTGGTCAAGGTCACGCCGCGCAACAAAGATGCCTGGATGGACTTCGCCGAAACGCTGTTCGAGGCAGGCCAGTTGGAGGAAGCTCTCGAAGCCTACAGCAAGGCCCTGCAGCTGAAGCCCGATTGTGCCAAGACCTACATTTCGCAGGCCCGTGCTCAATTAGCCATGGGAAATGCCGATGAAAGCGTCCGGTCGCTCAAGATGGCTTTCGGCCTGGATCCAAACCAGAAAGAGCACCTCTCGGACACGCATCCGGAGCTTTACGGCGACAAAAAGATCCGCCGCATGCTGGGTCTGGATCGGTAATCCGAAAAACGCATGGGGACGATGCTTCGCTGGCTAACCTGGATAGGCCAGGGCGTGGGAATTGGCGTTGCCAACGTCATACCCGGTGTTAGCGGGGGCACGATGGCCCTCATCTTCGGAATCTACGAACGTCTCATTGCCCTGCTCAGCGATTTGGTTCGCGCCGGGCTCAAGTTGCTCACGTTTGACATCAAGGGATTCTGGACCGACGTCCGGGTGCTGGATCTTCCTTTCCTCTTCTGGCTGGCTGTAGGTGTTGTTATGGCTCCACTGCTGGGCGCAGCCATTATCCCCGATGCCCTGGAAACGTGGCCAGAAGAAAGCCGCAGCCTGTTTTTCGGCCTGATCCTGGGCACTCTTCCCATTCCGTGGCTACGCATCAATCATCATGGAGCCAGGTACGTGGGCGTCATGTTGGTCGCGGCCGCCATATCGTTCCTGCTGGTTGGCATTCCACCGCTTGACCCGGGAAATCCCGGAATGATCGCTGTTTTCCTGGCGGCCGCAGTTGCCATCTGTGCGATGATTCTACCAGGTGTGAGCGGGGCTTTCATCCTGCTCGTTCTGGGTATGTACGCCCCCATCTTTGAAGCCATCGACGCACGCGATCCGATGGTGATCGGCGTTTTTGTCCTGGGTGCAGGAATCGGACTCGGAAGCTTCGCGGTCTTCCTGAAATGGTTGCTTGAACGAGCTCATGACGTGACCATGGCGGCCTTGGTCGGGCTGATGGCCGGGTCCCTGCGGTCCCTGTGGCCATGGTTGACCGAAGACCGATCCCTCGTTCTTCCCGAATCCGGG
>JAURNP010000182.1 GCA_030830105.1 Rhodothermales bacterium
AGGGACGTTCTAGGACGACTCAGTAAGTTGAGGGAGCACTCTCCCAAGGCCTAGAAGCAAGGCGGGGCGCCCGGCGAATGCCGGGCGCCCCGCTTCATTTCTATACAATCCTGCTCAGGCCGAGAGCTTCTGCTTGGCAAGGATCAACCCCAATGCCGTCGGCGCATCGGGTAGTTGTCCAGACAGCGCCATCTCGACGGCTTCATCCAGCGGCATGAAGACCAGCTCGATCTGCTCGGTCGGCTCGATCTGCTCGGTCGGCTCGCGCTGCATGGTACCCGTATCGCTCAAGCCTGTGGCCAGAAACAGGTGAAACTCCTCGTCGCTGATGCCAGAGCTACCAAAAACGAATCCTAAGACTGCATATCAGAAGCCTTCCAGCCGCCATCATGCTTCATGTAATTGGATTTTAGCGGATAGTAATGTCACCATGAGTGGTGCGGGCACGTAGCAACGCGTCACCGCCGTTAAGTTCGCCATCCACTTCGTCTTCCGAAACACGTCCGCTGATATCCATGCGTGAGCTGATCTCGACTTCCGACGCACGCAGGTCCAAATCCATCTTTGCTCCAGACGGCATGGTAATGTCAACATCCCCGTGCTGGGTCGAAATATCGACGCCTTGATTGTCGGCCAGGACGACATCCACATCGCCGTGCGAGGTGTGGATGCGGGACTCTCCGGTCAAGCGTTCGATTTCAACATCAGCATGTGACGTTGTAGCCGAGAATTCGTCAGATTCAATGCTTCCGAAAGCGATGTCGGCGTGCGAGGTCTGGACTTCAATGACGCCAGCACTGAGCGCACCACCTTCGATATCCCCATGAGATGACTTGACCCACACACGGCGGCTGCTCACATCGCCCATCTCGACGTCGCCGTGGCTGGTGACAACAGACACTTCGCCTTCGAGGTTACCCATCTCGATATCGCCATGCGAGGTTTGCAAATCGAGATTGAACGCTGTGGGAATGTGAACCGTGACATCGATATCCATGCTGATGTTATTCCATCCACGCAGGTCGTCGGCCATGAGGACGGTGTCGCCATCTTCCTCTGAGACACGCCAGTTCATCTCCTCGGACTGCTCCTTGGCGCGCTCGAAGCGGCGGTTCGAGTCCAAGGTCACTTCTACGTGGGCTTTGTCGCCCGAACCGGTGACAATGTCCACGTCAGCATGAGAGACATCCACGATCAGAGTAGCACCTGGCCGTACGTCAAAGCCCTCGCTGATCATCACCTCGCCGTCATCGCTGTCAGTATCAATGTCGAAGTCAAAATCGAAATCGAAATCGAAATCCGTATCCACCTCCATTTTGGACTCAACGTCAGCAACCGAGGCGCGGATGATGATACGGTTACCAACCTCCGTCACCTTCAAGTCGCCTTCCTCCGCGAGAACCAGCGTCTGGGCGTTGGCTTCGGGAGTCAGTTTCTGTTTGATGCTCTGGAAGAGATTCAGTCCGCCGAGGGCAGTCAGGATGGCAAGCAGGGCGGCGACGACTTTTGTGCGCATGACGAATCAGATGGATTGGGTTGAGATGTGGATACCCCGATCAGACACCGAGGCACTCGCGGCTCATACGTGAGGCGTGTTGGTTGATTTGCATTACGCGCCTGAGGCGCCAACAGTTACATCCAACAAGAGACCCCTCAGAGCAGGTATTAGCAGCGTTCCGGCTACTCTTGATACTTCTTGGATTCCTCGTCCCGTCAAATGGTTTGCACTGCGTATATTTTTTGATTCGATAAGGCTGCATTCAGCCGCGCAGAACGACTCCCAAACCTTGCTTCAGCTCGTGAGCTCATCCAAGACTGCCACTCAGATCCGGAATGAATTCCTTTCCTTCTTTGAGGAAAAGGAACACACCGTAGTGCCTTCAGACTCGCTCGTCCCTGGCAACGACCCGACACTGATGTTTACGAACGCGGGTATGAACCAATTCAAGGACGTGTTTCTGGCTGAAGGAGAGCGCTCTTACATCCGAGCTGCCGACACGCAAAAGTGTCTTCGTGTATCGGGCAAGCACAACGACCTGGACGAAGTGGGGTACGACACGTACCACCACACTTTTTTTGAAATGCTGGGTAACTGGTCGTTCGGGGACTACTTCAAAAAGGAGGCCATCGGATGGGCCTGGGAGCTGCTGGTCAAACGCTGGGGGCTGGATCCAACTCGCATGTACGCCACCGTACACGAAGGCGATAAGAAGCTCGTTTTGGACGCCGACGAGGAAGCGGCTGGCTTTTGGCGCTCCGAGACGTCAATACCGCATGAGCATATCATGTACTGCGGTTCGAAAGATAACTTCTGGATGATGGGTGACACGGGTCCCTGTGGTCCGTGCTCTGAATTGCACTATGATATGCGCTCGGATGCAGAGCGGGCAGCGAAGCCGGGTATCGAGTTGGTCAATGAGGACCATCCGCAAGTAATCGAGATCTGGAACCTGGTTTTCATCCAATACAATGCGCAGACGGATGGCTCTTTGAAGCCCCTGCCGGCCAAGCATGTGGATACGGGCATGGGCTTTGAGCGCGTTGTGGCCGTGCTGCAGGGACAGAAGTCCAACTACGACACGGACGTTTTCCTGCCCATCCTGGACGCCATTTCGGCCAAGTCCGAGTCCACGGGCGGCAAGTCGTACCGCGAGATTGCGGATTCCAAGGATGCCGAGGCCGAAAAGCAGGCTATTGCCCTGCGCGTCATGGCCGATCACCTGCGCACCATCTCGTTTGCTGTTGCTGATGGTGTCATGCCGGGCAACGCTGGTCGGGGATATGTCATCCGCCGCATCCTGCGCCGCGCCGTACGGTATGGCTATCAGACCCTGGGCTTCCGCCAGCCGACAATGACCGATTTGGTCGACATCGTGGTCAGCGAAATGGGCGAGCAATTCCCCGAGCTGGTCAAGGGCAAGGACTACATCAAGCGCGTCGTGAAAGCTGAAGAGGAGAGCTTCCTCGAGACGCTGGGCCTGGGTATAGAATCCTTCGAGGCGGTGTCCGAGCATCTGACTGGCGATGGCGCCTCAGCTGACAGCGTGCAAGCCGATCGAGCTACGATGACACTGCTCGGTAAGGCTTGGACCCATGACGAGTCGAAAGAGGACACCGTTGCTGACTTCCTGGCGAAAGCGGGTGATGGCAAGTTGGCTGGCGAAATCGCTTTCCTGCTGCACGACACGTACGGCTTCCCGGTCGACCTCACGCAGCTGATGGCGCGCGAGGCCGGCTTCGACGTGGACATGGGCCGCTATGCGGAGTTGATGACCGAGCAGAAAGAGCGCGCACGCGCCGCATCTTCCTTTAAAGTCGATCTTTCGGGTGATGGCGGCTGGACGCAGGTCTCGGACGGTGATGATTCGGCTTTCACCGGCTACGAGTCCGCTGAAGGCGCCGGTCGCATCCGTGCAATGCGCACCGTCGAAGGCACGGACGGTGAGTCCATCCATGAGCTGATCCTGGATGAGACACCCTTCTACGCTGAGAGCGGTGGTCAAGTAGGCGATTCAGGACTATTGAACGTCGGCGGCGAAGAGATCCGCGTGCTGGACACGCAGAAGCAGGCTGGTCGCATCATCCATCTGGTGGATCGTTTACCTGAAGACGCCTCTTCAGATGTCAGCGCCTTGGTCGACGCAGCTCGTCGTGAGTGCGTCGTCAAGCACCACTCCGTGACGCACCTCATGCACGCCGCCCTGCGCGAGCGCCTGGGCGACCACGTGGCTCAGAAAGGGTCGCTGGTGGCGCCGAACCACCTGCGCTTCGACTTTTCGCACTTTGAGAAAGTGGGTCCTGAAGACCTGAAAGCTATCGAGGATCGCGTCAACGCAGTCATCCAGCGCAATATCGCGAAGCAGGAAGAGCGCGACGTCCCCATCAAAGAGGCCTTATCCAGAGGCGCCACAGCGCTTTTCGGAGAGAAATACGGCGAAACCGTACGCATGATCACTTTTGACCCCGAGTATTCCATCGAACTCTGTGGGGGTATCCACGTGGGTGCCACCGGCGAGATCGGCCTGTTCCGCTTCACGAGCGAAGGCTCCGTCGCAGCTGGCATCCGCCGCGTGGAGGCCGTCGCTGGTATGGACGCCCTGACCTACACGCGCAACGAAGCCGACGAATTGGGCCGTGTACGGGGGCAGTTCAAAACGCTACAGCGCCCCACGGATGAAGAGGTGGCGGATCTTCTAGCACGTACCAAGGCGCTTGAGAAAGAAGCTGAGGCACTGCGCATAGAAGCTTTGCGGGGCAAAATGTCCTCATTGATTGCCAGCGTACAGGATGTGGGCGGAGTGGGTCTGATTGCGGGCCGCGTGGAGGGCGCCGACGGCAATGCCTTGCAGACCCTGGTCGGTGATCTGCGCGATCAGGTAGGAGCGGGTCATGTGTGTGTCCTCGGCACTGCGGACATGGATGCCGGCAAAGTCATGATGTGCGCCAGCGTCTCGGACGATCTGATTGGCAAAGGCATACAGGCCGGCAAACTCGTTGGCCAAGTTGCCCGCCTCGTAGGAGGCGGGGGTGGAGGACGTCCACAACTGGCCACAGCAGGTGGCAAGCAGCCCGAAAAATTGGACAGTGCCCTGGAAGCCATTCCGGGTATCCTGAGCGAGATGCTCGGCTAATCAGCCTCATTGATTCTGTCAGCTTCGGGCTTCTTCGATGGGGAAGTCATGTCGTCGAATCCTCAATGATCTTCGACGACATTTGACCTGAGAATCGTTGGAGCGGATGTGACAGCGCCCTAGATTTCTCCCCGGAGAGGTGCCGGAGTGGTCGAACGGGGCGGTCTTGAACACCGCTGACCCGGGAACGGGTCCCAGGGTTCGAATCCCTGCCTCTCCGCCATATTTTTCAATGGCTTGCGTCATTTATGATCTTTAATTTTCCACAGCGTCGGTTTCAAAAACCGTTGATACATCCTCAGGGCAG
>JAURNP010000183.1 GCA_030830105.1 Rhodothermales bacterium
TCCGGGTCGCGACCCTTCGCAGATTGAACGATGACCCTCCCTTTGTCTTCGTCCATCCCACGAAAGGGGTGAGGGTGCTCTACCAGTCGTAACGGGAGGAGCGTCCCAGCAATTCGTTTTTGCGCTTTCCGATGATCTCTTCTCGATCCCTCTTGCGTTGTGCAAGGCGTTCCTTCAGATCTGCCAGCTTCTCGCGCATCTCATCGATACGTTGTTGCTGTCCGTTCTGTTTTTCGTCGAATGCCTTGGACAGTAGTTCGTCCAGCTCCGCTTGGAGCTCGTCCACATCGCCATCTTCGCGGCGAATCATACGAGCTATCTCGCGACTTCGTCGATCGGCCTCGATGCCCTCTTTTGTCATGGAGCGATTGGACAGCAGATTCATGGCACGAGCGGATTCCATGTTCACGACGCCCTCAGCCATGCGATTGGCCATGACCTCAATGTCGAAACGCTCCTCAAACTCGCGTCCCTGCAGGGTTTCTGCGAACCGCTCAATATTGAATACCTCGACCTTCTCTTCGCCATCCGACATGAATCCATGGACTCGGGGCATGCCGCGAACACGGGGAGTATTATCTCCGTGACCGCGACGGACGCGGAGCTCTTTGCGGAGTTCGACATCGTCTCCATCGTAAGACCATACCGTATTCGACGAACCATCCCGATTCCGCTTGAACGCTATCGGTGCGTTGGCATCTTCGAGCGTGGCAATTTCCTCTCCGTTCAGGAAGACCTTACCGTCCTTGATTTCAATCGTGGTCTGGACCTTCTCATCAGAGCTTTCCTGAGCAGCTACCCTGTTCACCGGAGCAAGCAGAAGTCCGAGAAGGACGAACATGAATGCAGATGGTATCAGACGTTTCATGGTGCTGGTTGGTTTAAGACTTGGTTTCGACGAAGGTGATATGCGGCGTCGAGAGTGGATTGGCTGCCTTGATGACAATGGAGCGTCTACCAGCGATGCAGGTTCAGCAAGTCGTTCAAACGGCTCTCTATGATATCCTCCTTGAGAGACTCGCGATCGTCCAGTCGGGACTGCAGATCCTTGAGCTGTTTGTCCAACTCCTCGATCTCCTTTTCGCGGTTAGCCTGTTTCAGTTCAAAGATCTCCGTCAATACCTGTCGTAGCTCCCGCTCATGGGCGGCGCGTTGATCCGCCGTTTCAGTCTGGTGGATGGCCTGCGCCAATTGGTGGGTTCGCATCTCCATTTCCCGCTCGCGCATCAACTCCTGATACAGTCGCTGATTCTGATTCTGGAGCGAACCGAGGTATGCTTCGTACTCCACGCGAGGCAGCACACTGGCCAGTCGGGCTGTGTTTTCTGCTTCGACCACCATCTGGCGAGCTATTTCATTCGTTTCAGGAGCAACCTCTTTGAATTTGAAAGTCAGCTGGTTGAACTGCTCGGCCTGTTCGCGAAGCTGGGCCACGTAACTGCGCATGACTTCCGTTTCCTGGTTGCGGCCGCGAACCATATAATTTGTCGTGGCAACAGGGGCTTCGTAGAGGCGAACGTTGGCCCCGTTGTCTTCGCTGGAAAACATGACCATCACGTTGCGCTCGGAACGTTCGCTCGGATCGGCTTCCCGAAAAGTCCCGTTTTCGAAGAAAAACGTGGCTCCGTTGATTTCAATGAGGGCGTTGTCGGCAGTCCAGAACGTCATGTTGACTTCAGAGCTCAGGTCGCGCAGGCCGGTGGGTAGCGAGCTCTCATCCACCTTCTTGCCATTGACGAAGACGATTCCGCCTTCAATGGAGACTTTTTCAGCTACAGGGACGACGGATACTTGCTGTTGAAGGAGTCCTGCCGAGGCATCGGGGATGCCCGCCATCGTGGCCGTGAATAGGATCAGTAGAAATTTTTTCATGGTATCGGTCCGCAGCCAAGTGGCTGTCTTTCCTCATCGTTTCTGGTTATCCGTTCCCGTCATCTGTAGCCGGCCAGCGTTTTGGCCCGGCAAAGATTCCAGTGGAACGGCTTCTTCACCCCAATCAAGCGAACCCTGGGGGCGCATGGTCTGGATGCGGCGATGCATGTCCAGTAGAGGTGAGGCATCGTCCCAGGCCAGACGAGGGTCGGCCTGCGATGCAGGAGTCAAGGATCGTTGGGGAGGAACGAATCGGTATAGGGATTCTGGTGGGACCAAATCATCTGGTGTGCTGGCCAGCGCAGGGCCATCCGCCGAAGTGCCAGTTCCTGAGGATGCACCGAACCATCCAATGGCAACACCGAACAGGATGGCAGCAGCGACAGAGAGCGCTGGAATAAGCACTTTCCGTAGCCGGACAGAGGGCGAGACGGCGGGTCGGTCCTTTCGGTTATTGGCCGTAGGAAGTCCATCACCAGTTGCCGCTGCAGCCAGAATCCGGTTGATGACCTCGGGGTCTGGTCGTTCACGCTTGAGATGGTCCAGTCTGAACTTGGCTTCACTCAATTCGGCGTGTTCCTGACGCAGCTCATCATCCCGTAGCAGGGAGCGGAGCTCTTCCGCGTCAGTGGCCTCACCGTAGAGGTGCAGCAGAATGTCTTTTTTGCCATTATGCATGATTGTAGCCGTTTTCCGATAAATCAGTCGTTGACTGGTAGGTGATCGAGGCGCTTGGCTTCCTCCATCATGCGCCGCAGATTTATGAGCGCATACCGCATGCGTCCGAGAGCGGTATTGATGGAGCAGTTCGTCATGTCGGCAATTTCCCGAAAGGTCAGATCCGACTCATGCCGGAGCAGGACAACCTCGCGTTGTTCGGGAGGCAGCCGATCGATGCACGCCTTCAGTAAGTCCACCTCTTCCATGTCCTGGACGGATTCCAGTGCGCTGGGACCATCGTCCGGCAGGCGATCCCACCAGGCCGATTCGTCACCATCGTCGCCATTGCCCAGATCCTGCCACTTCTTGCGGGAGCGCAGGTGATCCAATGCAGCATTCCGGGCAATCCGGAGCACCCATCCCAAGAATTTGCCCTGCCGGGTGTACGATCCGCGCTCCTTGTTCAGCGCCCGGATGACCCGGAAAAACGTTTCCTGAAACAGGTCGTTTGCTACATCCCGATCCTTGACCATCCCTCGCAGGTATCCGAAGACGCGCTCTTGATGGCGATCCACCAGCGTGCGGAAAGCGGCCTGGTCGGCCTCTTCCACATATTGAGCAACAAGCACTTCGTCAGCCGGGTGCATGGGAGAATCAGGTAGGCGGGAGGGATTCTGGTTCAGATGTCGATTAGTGACATCCATCCAGGCCTTTTCAGAAGGTGTAGTAGGAAAACGGCGGCACAGGGCCGCTTATTGTGCCCCCTCACAAAAAAGAATTCAGGCTCGTTTGTCCGGCCTGAATTGCCCGCCAGGTCGACTCAGTTGACGAGATGTGTAGATCCGGGTTTCACCGGAATATCTTGAGTCGTTGCCCGATTCGGATGGTATTGGATCGCAGGTTATTCCAATCCTTGATGTTGGCTACAGAAACACCGTATTGCTGCGCAATTTCGATGAGGGTATCCCCGCGACGTACAACGTGGTCCACAGGTTGTCCCTGGTCGGAATACACGCTCAGACGCTGTCCAATCCGGATATTCGAGCCGCGAATGTTATTCCACTGCCGCAGTTGGGATACCGTAACATCGTACTGATCCGCAATTTCACTGAGCGTATCCCCACGTTGGACGCGATGCGTGATGGGCCCGGACGGCGCTGAAGGCGCACTGCGGCCGTCCGTAAAGATTTCGAGTCGCTGTCCCACATTGATTCTTGAGCCGCGCAGGCTGTTCCATCCCTGGATGGAGCGCACAGGAACAGCGTACCGGTTGGCAATTCCACTAAGCGTATCACCCCGTCGCACGGTATGGACGATTCGGACCGGGGCTTCCGGTTTACTGGATTCCGATGCTGTTTTCGAATCAGAGGAGGCGCTCGTCTGACTTACCGTGCGCACCGGCGTGCCGCCCGAGGGAGCATTGGATGCTGTGTTGGGTGAGGCGTCCGTTCGCGTAATGCCCTGCGCGCTTGCGCTGGAGGAAACCTGCTGCTCCATCAGGATGGGTCGGTTCACGCGCCGCCGATACAGGATCTCCGAGGACGAAGCGTCCGCAAACTGGATGTCAGGGATGGTATGGGAGTACTCGGCAATGGGAACGACCAGGCGCTGTCCGATCCGGATATTGGTTGTGCGCAGTCCGTTCTTCTGCATGATCATAGCCACGGAGACACCGAATTGCTGACCGATGCCACTCAAGGTGTCGCCGCGGCGAACGATGTATTCACCCGATGGGCGCTTTGCAGACTCCGGCAGCGCTTCATACGACGCCACAAACGAGTCGTAGGAGCCTATCGGCACGCGCAGATAAAAAGCTCCCACGGTTGGCGGAAGGGTGTCGCGACGCAGATTCGGGTTGAGCGCTTTTATGGTCGCCACGTCGGTGCCGGCCATAGTTGCCACATCCGAAAGGCTCAGCATGCCCGTAACCGGCACTACATGGTACGTGTATTCCGGCCCCACAGCACCCCGTTCGAGTCCGTAGGCCTCCGGGTTGGACGCAATAAGCGAGGTGGCGATATAGGTCGGGATGTAATTCCGGGTTTCGCGCGGCAGGTAGGGATAGATATCCCAGAAAGTGGGCTCTTCGACACCACTTCGGCGCATCGCACGTCGTATGCAGCGCGGGCTGCAGTTGTAGCCCGACAGCGCGATCTGCCAGTCTTCATCGTACATCCGGTAGAGATCCTTCAGATGCTTGGCCGCCGCGCGCGTGGCCAGCTCTGGATCCATACGATCATCCACCCACGCATTCACATTAAGATCGTAGGCTCGACCTGTGGCAGCAATGAATTGCCACATACCGACGGCCGAGGCCCAGCTGCGCGCCCTGGGGTTGAGCCCCGACTCGATCATGGCTAGATACTTGAGTTCGTCGGGCACGCCTTCTTCCTCGAAGATCTGCTCGATCATCGGGAAGTAGGTATCCGCACGCTGCAACCAAATTTGCAGGGTTTCCCTGCGCTCACGCAGCAAGAATTGCATCGACGATTCGACCAAGCGGTTCATCGTCATCGGAAATTCCGTGCCCACCGGTTGCAGTCCCGAGGGTGCTACGTCTTCCAGCAGCGGGTCTTCAATGGATTCCAGTTCGGCGAAGAGCGCTTTGCGGACGTCGTAGATATCCCCAAAAGCAGCAAACAGAGTGTCTGAAGGACCGTAGGCCCGCTCATATTCGTCAACCAGAACTCGGTATGCCGAGTTGAAACGCGGGTCCTCGGCGATATAGTCGCGCTGAACCAGTTCGCCCAGTTCCGCCATGGCCATATCCAGCAAATTGGCGGCTGCATCCTCATCATCGCGGGCCAGCGCAGCCATCAGATCAGACTGATAGCTGTAAAGGACTGAGAGGCGCTCCAAGAAGGAGGTATTGGTAACCGTATCCGACTGTGCTACGGCGATGGTCAACGACCGTATAGCCGGTGGCTCGATCGACTGCGCTGGCAAGGCCTGCATACGTTCGAGATCGAGGACCGCGTCCTGGCCCGAGGCCGAGGTCACAGTCAGGGTCACCAGCAGGAGCGAAAAGATGAAATTCCGCACGATGCGCAAGCCTCTGAAAGGAGTGGAAAAAGGGCGCGAAGAACAGGAGGGCCGAGACCGATGAACGTAAAAAATAACGGTTCATGCTGCTACCAGCAATCAAAAACTACCGATCTGGCCGATTCACGTCGTACGCAATAACGCACATCGGCGCTCCACGATCCCTTTCAGGAATCAAGGATTGGCTTTTTAGAGCGGAATATTGCCGTGTTTGCGAGGCGGGTTCTTGGCCACCTTGTTTTTCAGCATCTCCAATCCACGGATCAGGCGATACCGGGTTTCAGCCGGCTCGATTACATCGTCGACATAGCCGTATTCGGCCGCGACATAAGGGTTGGCGAACCGGTCCTTGTAGTCCTCGATGAACTTCTCCTCTTCCGCGGCAGGGTCTTCGGCAGCCGCAATCTGCTTCCGGTAAATAATCTCTACCGCGCCTTTGGGACCCATGACGGCGATTTCGGCCGTGGGCCAGGCAAAATTCAGGTCACCACGGATGTGCTTGGAGTTCATCACGTCGTAGGCACCGCCGTAGGCTTTACGGGTAATGACAGTGATTTTGGGTACCGTTGCTTCGCAGAAAGCGTACAGCAGCTTGGCTCCGTTCCGGATGATGCCTCGCCATTCCTGATCGGTACCTGGCATGAAGCCCGGCACGTCCTCCATTACCAAAAGTGGAATATTGAAGGCGTCGCAGAATCGGACAAACCGCGCCCCTTTTACCGAGGCGTCGTTGTCGAGCACCCCGGCCAGGACCGAAGGATTGATCGCGATAACCCCGACACTGGACCCATTCATACGCGCAAATCCAACGATGATATTGGGTGCATAGTCGGTGTGGACCTCGAAGAAGCGTCCATCATCCACGATGCGGCTGATTACCTCCCGCATCTCGTATGGCTTGTTCGGATTTGACGGGACGAGATCATTGAGGGCTTCATCGGCCCGATCGCTGGGGTCCTGTGTCGGAACGACAGGAGGCGGCTCTTCGCAATTCAACGGCAGGTAGGAGACCAGCTCCCGGATGCCCATCAGGCACTCCGCTTCGCTGTTGAAGGCCAGGTGAGCAACCCCGCTCTTGCTGGCATGAGTATCGGCACCCCCAAGATCTTCGAAGGAGACATCCTCCTGTGTGACAGTTTTCACGACGTTTGGTCCGGTGACAAACATGTAGCTCGAAGAGCGGACCATGAAAATGAAGTCAGTAATGGCTGGCGAATACACGGCACCACCAGCACACGGGCCCAAAACGGCAGATATTTGCGGGACGACCCCCGAGGCCATGGTGTTCTGGAGGAAAATTTCTGCGTAGCCACCCAGGGAAACGACTCCTTCCTGGATGCGCGCACCGCCCGAATCGTTCAGGCCAATGACGGGTGCTCCGTTTTCCAGGGCCAGCTTCATGATCTTGATGATCTTGTCGGCATGCGCTTGGCCGAGGGAACCTCCGAAGACGGTAAAATCTTGCGAAAATATGTAGACCAGGCGCCCATCGATGGTCCCGTAACCTGTCACGACCCCGTCTCCGTAAGGCCGGTTCGATTCGAGGCCAAAGTCCTTGGTCTGATGGCGCACGAACATACCCAATTCTTCGAACGAGCCATCGTCCAGTAGTATCTCGATACGCTCCCGGGCGGTCAGCTTCCCTTTCTCATGCTGCTTCGCGATGCGTTCTTTGCCGCCTCCCTGGCGAGCCTCTTCGCGGCGGTTCTGAAGATCTTGGAGCAACTCGTCGTTGGTGCGCATGTGGGCAGGTGTGTATTCGGTCGCAGCAGATGCTGCCGTTGATCAGGAAGGAATGCCTGAATATCGGGCTTCTACAGCGTTGGTGAAATCAACGGCTACGTCCGAGTAGATATCTATGCGATACGGTTTGTAGATGCGTTTGGCAATGATGGACGAAGCACTGGACCAATCGGGGGCTTCAGCAAGGTCATCCATAACATCGGTATAGGAGGTCTCATCGTTGTCGAAAAGCGCCCGGATGAAGCGCTCACGGGAGCGAACGGCCGTGCCCAGGACGATATGCTGTGATTCCAATCGAGGAGCTTCCTGAATGGGGAGATTCTGACCAGGATCAGCAACGGGTGTGTCCTCGAGGGATTCGGGAGTAGAAAGGAGTTCCGACTCCGACTCAGATTCGAAGTTGGACTCGGACGGCCCAGCGTCCTGAGGAGATTCGAACGACTTCCACAGCGGTTGCCCTTCTTTATCCGGGCCCTGCGCAGCGGAGGAACTTGAGCTGGACTCCATGCCGTCGGCCCGCTGCTGGAATCGTTTCCACAACGGAAGAGGCTGTCCAAGGTCCTTTGCAGCGGGGGCATCAGGCGCCTTCGAGTCGGACGCTACGGGTGCAGGTGCCGACTCGGAAGTCTCGACGGTGGCGGCTGGAGGAGGAGGTGCAGATTGTTGTGCATGCTGGAGCCGTTCATTCTCCAGGCCTTTGTCGATGATCTCACGCAGTGATGGGACCGTTATCATTTCAGCGCTGTGGACCGAAGCGGCTGATTGAACCAGTGACGCCAGCGCGGGACGATCTTTTGCTTCGAAGAATCGTGCCATCATGGATACAGGAACGCCATCGGGCTCGATTCCAGCAAAAGTGACAAGGTCGATCATCGGCTGAAGCAGCCCCATCCATTGGTCTGTTCCGTGATCCTCCGTCATGCGCGCATCGAGATGGCACATGGCCGATTCAAAAGCTGAGCGATCTACGATGTCTGAGGTGCGCTGCTCCAGCCATGCGTCAATGGCTCGCGCGATGTACGGATAGTCCGAAAAATATCCGCTTCTTCGGCGCAGGTCATCGGCCGGCACGGAGTGCATTCCGGACGGGAAGGAAAACTCGGATAATGCTCGGGCCGGCTCGTATAAATACTGCAGCAAGGCAGATACGGCCTGAGAGCAGGCCCGCTTCCAATCCTTTTCGGAAAATCGCGCCGTTTGAAAGAGCATCTCAGCCGATAATTCGGCTGCAGCGTGAACCGACTCGTGATCCACGTCGATCCAACTGTCCAGGCAAGCCAGGGCCTGATGGGTTTCGAGGTGAATCCTGCGCTGAAGCGATTTGACCAGGAAATGACGCAACCCTTCCGGAATGGCCGCATGTTGCAGCTGAGACGCAGTAACGTGGCCTGCACCCGCCATTTGGTGGTGCAGTGCTTCCTCGATGCGACGTTGGAGTTGCTCTGTCATGCGGGCTCGGAGTCGAGAATGTCACGGTTGAAACCGTGGTACGCACGTATTTCTGACAGGTTTGAAGGAATAACCTCGACAGTTATCTCCTCGGTGGGCTTGCACTATGTATTTCGCATGAAAGCCTGTTCAGATGGAATATTTGGGCCGTTAACCTCGTCCACTACCCAAACGATTACAGGCCTTTTCTGCTCATTTTTGGTAAGTGATCAACCACTTTCGGAAATAGCATTTAAGGATCTGGCACTCGAGCCGATAATCCTTGCGAGGCGAAAACTGATTCATCCAGGATTTGTCTCAAGGCGGTTTGTCCTCGAGAGGAGCCAGGTCCTGTAAGACCTGGCTCCTCTCTTTTTTTTCAAGCTGACAATTACGCATGTTCCGAATCATCCGTGCCAGTATTGTCCTGGTCGGCCTCTTTTTCCTGGCCCTTCGTCCCGTATCCGCTCAGAACGGTGCCAACGGAACAGAGACCCTGTACGTATACCTGGATTGTGAGCGTTCCTGCGACTTTGACTACATCCGCCGTACGATCCCCTATGTGAATTACATCCGGGATCGAGTTGGAGCCGACGTCCATGTACTCATCACGAGTCAGTCGACGGGATCGGGTGGGAGAAATTATGAGCTGCAGTTCATCGGACTGGATGAGCTCTCGGAGATGCGTGATCTCCACATCTACACGTCTGACGTTAACCAGACAGAAGCTGAGCGGCGTGATGGGCTCACTAATGCGATTGCAAGCGGTCTCGTGCGTTTCCTTCTCACCACAGACGTGGGAGCCAGTATTCAGGTCTCAGTCCCGATTGAAGAAGTGCACGAAGCACCGGATTTGCTTGACGAGCCCCAGGAAGACCCGTGGGATTACTGGGTATTCCGAGTGAGTATGGACGGCGATCTGGAAGGCGAGGAGAATGAAAAGGAATACCGCGTCAACACGCGGCTGTCGGCGGACCGCGTAACCGAAGAGTGGAAAATCGGGTTCAGTGGGCGCTTCAACTACCGGGAGAGCAAGTTCGACCTGTCCTCAGGTACGGTGCGATCCACACGTCGAGACGGAAGTGTGTTCGGACAGGTGGTCAAAAGTATAAGTGATCACTGGTCAGCTGGTATCACCTCTTGGTCAAACACCTCTTCGCAGCGAAATACGGATCTGTCCGTTTCCGTCTCTCCAACGGTTGAGTTTGCCTTCTTTCCGTACGCGGAATCGTCAACACGTGACTTTCGCGCCCGCTACGAAATCAACTTTCGGCACAACCGCTACGAGGAGTTGACGGTCTACAACGAGACGGAGCAGACCATGATGCAGAATCAGCTCATGGTTTTTGGCAATTTCCGCCAGCCCTGGGGATCAGCGGGTGCACGGCTTTCGCTGGAATCCTATGTCACAGACTTTGAGCAGTCCCTCTTCGATTTGTACAACATATCGCTCCGGACCAACATGGACGTTCGGATAGCGCGCGGGCTGTCGGTCAACTTCAATGTCGAAGTTTCTTCAGTTCACGACCAGATATGGCTGCCGCAGCGCCAATCGGACGACGAGGAAATCCTTCTCGGCAATGCGGTGCTGCCGACCTCCTTCGATTATGAGTTCGGATTCGGCTTCTCCTACCGTTTCGGTTCTATCTACAACAACGTGGTCAATCCGCGTTTTGGATGGGGCGGTTAAACCGCTGCACGGAGCATGCTGCCTCCACAGGTGAATCGCTCAAATGCTGTGTTCGTGATGCGGGCAAAATGTGACTCTTAAGCACGCTGGGTCGTGTAAGGATCCGTCCTACCGTCGCATCATGGCGTTGCCTATAAACCTGGGATTAGTGGTTTCGTAGATAGAAACAGGAATCACAGAATGTGGACTCGTCCTATTCCGGGTGCGGCCCCAGGGCCCCCGGAATCCGAAACGGGACCCGGTATCTGAAAACCGGGGAGGGTCTGCATGGTGCTGATGGGGCCGACGCAGAGTATGCGCCGGCCCCTCGGGGTTTTTGCCCCCTGTGCCTATCTTGTGCCTCATCTCCAACCACTCTTGGTGCCCCGATCGGGACAGCGCCCCATTTTCTCCA
>JAURNP010000184.1 GCA_030830105.1 Rhodothermales bacterium
AATCAAATTTACCAAGGGCAACTAAATATGACATGGGGCGGGGTGGCCTTCGCCACCCCGCCCCATGTCTGCACGGAAACCCTCAGGCACGCCTATGCATGCGCACCTTGAAGCTTGGAAAGTGTGTCAGGGACCAATTTCTCGCAGGAAACTGTCTTAGCCATCGGCCCACAGCCTATTCTGGGCGGAGCGAGCCGGCTCTACGGTGTCAAAGCGGCTGAAATAGACGCGATAGATTGCTCCCGCATCCGTATCCACTTCGCGAACCCACGCTTCGGCATAACCGCCGGCCAGTTCTTCGGCGCCATCGAGCGTTCCAAAAGATCCAATCTGAAGGGTGAACCAGGATGTCATTTCGATGTCCTGGACGGTCTCATTGGCACCGGTAGCGGCGCCGGTAGCGGGTGTTGGCTCGGGGACGGTGGGGACGACGTTGGCCATGGAGGCTCCTGTGTTCATCGGCACCGTACGAATATCTTCTTGGTCATTGGTTGAGGATCCTTCGGCAGCCACGATAACGGACTGTTCAAGGTCCAAGATCAGCAGGCTTACTTCTGCCGGTCCATCGTGATGGAGGCCTACCTGACGAGCTGCTGCCCCCGAAAGGCTGATCACAGCGCCCAACTCGCCACTCATGCGGTCGTTGATGCGTACAACTACGGACTCTTCGGTATCTGCATTCACGACGCGAACCATCGAATCGAATGGCAGCGAGCCATGTGCGGCAGTAAGGGCACGGTGGTCGTAGCGCTCACCAGAGGCCGTCTTCCGTCCGTGTTCGTTGATATTAGTCCAGGTGGCGACACCTGACTGGTCCTGCGCCAGGGAGGGAAGCGCGAGGAAGAGAGCGGTTGCCACCAACATGGCTGTCAAAAGGCCAATGGAGGAGTAGAGCTTGCGAGTCGTGAAGATCATGACGGATTACCTGAGGGGTTTGTTGTCCTGCTCCAGATAGGCCAACAACCGTGCCGACAGGCACCCAGACGTCAAAACCCACTTTCAGGGGCCGTTTCGGACCCTCTCAGACAGCACAATTTTCCTCAAGGCGGCAAATTCTTCGTCCCAGACCTAAGCGGTCAGGCCCAAAATCAGACCGCAACGCCTCCTTAGCCTACAATCCGAGTGATCAGGTTGATCTCCGAGAGTACTGATTCCACTCGCAGACATTCTTCGAATTCGCCTTCGTACACCTGCGCTTTGCCTTGCGAGTGCACCCTCCAGGTCAGTTGTTCGGCCTTGGCCATACCACACCCGGTGGCCTTGATGATCTGAGCGATCACCTCTTCGAATGTGTGCACTTCATCATTGAACAGAAGCACCCGCCAGGCGGCAGAGACCTCCTCCTCTTCCAGAACCTCGACAAGAAGTTCGCGCTGGTGCTCAGGCTGAGGTGAGCTCACGTACCGTTACCTCGAAGTCTTCCATGACCGGGTTGGCAAGCAATTTATCACCGGCTTCGCGGGCAATACGCTCCGCGTCTGCAAGACTGGAAGCCTCGATCTCCATCTCCACGAATTTACCGATGCGAATCTGGTGAACGCCTTCAAAACCGAGTTCGCCCAAGGCATGATGAGCCGCTTTCCCCTGGGGGTCCAGGATGGAGGGACGAAGAGTAACCGTGATTTCTGCTTTGAACATGGCGTTAGCGGCGTTGGTCAATTATACCGATCCAGAGGACGGCTTTATGGTGATGCTGTCGAAAGATACGATGGACCCAGGACTGCACGGGCCCTCCAATCACGACTGACCGAGAATTCACCCATCTGCGGGGACGTCACCCGCGGATTCATCTTCTGGCTCTACATCTCGAATGGCTATGACCAACCGCCAACCGGCCCGGCCCATCCCAATGGCCAGATAGACCAGCAAGACGATCAGCAAAGCCACCTCGCGGAATATCACGAGCGCGATTAGTGACAACACGGATAAAACGGCTTTGGCTGGATACGTGCGGGCATACCTGGCCGTAAGCTTCGGCGGCGCGTCAAACGGGATATTGGTGACCATGAGACCTGCCAGGATGATGACGGTGGTCAAAATCAGCTTGAGGTCCCCCCGCTCGGATACCCATTCCCGCACAAGTTCCTCATTCAGGATGATGGCCACGATGACCATGGCCGTCGTTGGAATGGGCAGTCCGGAGAAGTAGGCGCTTTTGGTCCCCTCGAAATTTACGTTGAACCGTGCCAGGCGAATGGCCCCAGCGAGTGCCGGGAGTGAAGCCACGATAACACCTGCCGTACCCAGGTCTTTCAGTCCGAAGGCCCAAATCATGAATGAAGGTGCGACTCCGAAGGATACAATATCACTCAGGCTGTCCAGCTCTACCCCAAACAGACTCGTTCCGTTTGTGAGACGCGCCATCATGCCGTCCAGCAGGTCGAAAAACGATGCCAGCAGCACCAACCACGCCGCATTGTGCAAATCCCCTTCGCTGACCTGAATTATGGCCAGGAAGCCACAAAACAGGTTCATCAGGGTGAAAAATGAAGGGACGGCAGAACGCGGTATTCCTTTTAAAGCTGGTCTGCGACGCGTTTCCCGATACGTGATCAATCGCTGCCGAAAACGGCGCTGCTTGATACCGGGGCGTGGGTTTTTTCTTCTGGGCAGTCGCATCAGGAAGCCTCCGGCAGGCGGGCGATGGCGTGAATGCCTCCCTGCACTTTGTCATCCAAATCGACCAGAATCTCCGCATCGGGCGGGACCAGGATATCCATCCGAGAGCCGAATTTGACAATACCGTAGCGCTCACCGGTCTCTACCTCCGCCCCAACGGTGACGTGGTACACAATACGCCGCGCGACCGCTCCGGCTATTTGCTTGAACAGCACCTTGTGTCCAGCCGCGTGCCGGACACCCAACTGGCTCCGCTCATTCAGTTCGCTTGCCTTTTCGTGCCAGGCCACCAGATAGTCGCCGGGAACGTACTCATCAAATTCAATCGTCCCGGCGACAGGAATACGGTTCACATGCACGTTAAGCGGAGAAAGAAAGATCGAAATCTGCTTCGCTGGCCCCTTCAGATACAGTGGCTCTTCGACATCCTGGATGACCACCACTTTGCCATCTGCCGGCGAAAGCAATGTCAGGTCGTCAACCTGTGTGATGGTCCGGTTCGGATCGCGGAAAAACCAGCAGGTGAACAAGAAAATGAGGGCTCCGAAGGCTGTAACTGCCTGGCCCAGCCATCCTCCGGAAAGAAATCCGAGGATCGCCAGGACGACAAAAATCGTCAGCGCTCCGAGTATCAGGCCAACTCCTTCTTTGGCAAACATGCAGCCGAGGTTTCAGTGAAGCCGGGTCTTTGCCCGCCGGTGGGTGAAACCACAAAAATACCAACCACGTTTGACTGCCGCCCTACCCTGAAGCAAAATCGCATTCAAATAACCCTCTCGTGGCAACCGTCGCCTTCCATACCCTGGGCTGCAAGCTCAATTTTGCCGAGACTGGTGCTATATCCAAGCAATTCCAGGAGCACGCGTATGATGTCGTGCCTTTCGGAGCGGCCGCCGATGTGGTAGTGCTGAACACGTGTACGGTTACAGAGCAGGCAGACCGGAAATGCCGACAGGCCATCCGCAAATCACTGCGAGCCAATCCGGCCTCCTTCGTTATTGTAACCGGCTGTTTTGCCCAGTTGCGCCCCGAGCAGATTGCGGACATTGAAGGGGTCGACCTGGTGCTTGGTGCAAACGAAAAGTTCAGCGCCGCGAGCTACATCGACGCTCTGACCAAAAAAGAAAAGACGCAGATCAGCGTCTCCTGTATAGATGACGTGTCCGTATATGGCGCGGCGTATTCCGCATCGGAGCGAACCCGGGCTTTCCTGAAGGTGCAGGACGGTTGCGATTACATTTGTTCGTTCTGCACCATTCCGCAGGCGCGAGGCAAGAGCCGTTCGGACACCATCCTTAATGTGATCCGCCAAGCGGAGAGCATTGCCGAAGCAGGGTATCGAGAAATCGTCCTCTCAGGCGTGAATATCGGCCTGTTTGGCCAGGAACGGGACGAGTCGCTGCTCGATCTCGTGACAGCGCTCGACCAGATTACCGGCATTGACCGCTTCCGCATTTCGTCGTGCGAGCCGAACCTGCTCTCAGACGACATCATCAATTTTGTAGCGGGCTCCCGGGCTTTCATGCCGCACTTCCACTTGCCGCTCCAGAGTGGGGATGACTTCGTGCTCGGGAAAATGCGTCGTCGCTATCGAAGTGACCTCTATGTGGACCGCGTGCGTCGTATCAAGCAAGTCATGCCGGACGCCGCTATTGGTGTTGATGTAATCGTAGGCTTTCCTGCCGAGACCGATGAGCGGTTTGAGAACACCGTGTCTTTTCTGACCGAACTGCCAGTTTCCTACCTCCACGTGTTTACCTACTCGGAGCGTCCGGAAACCAGTGCGGTGGATCAGCTGGACAAAATGGGGGGTGCGGTTGTGCCCAAACAGGTGCGCTCCATGCGAAATCGTCGACTACGCATTCTTTCGGAGAAAAAACGGGCGGCGTTTTATCGCGCTTATCTGGGCAGTGAGCGTCCTGTTTTATGGGAAGACGTCAACCGGGAGGGGATGATGAGCGGCTTTACGGACAATCATGTGCGGGTGGAGACTGAATACGATGCCAATCGCGTCGGCCGTATCGATTCGGTATCACTCGACACCCTTTCGGGCACCGGAAACGTCCAGTCAGCCGAAATGGACCTGCTGCCTTTGGCCTGACGATCGAACTTCGGACAAAGACTTATTTCCACTTTTACTCCCCCGCGATGCGTTGTCACACCATTTTAGCACTCACTCTTTCATTCTTTCTTTTTGGTTCTGGATGCGAAATCATAGGGCCAGACAAGGAAGATTCTCTGGGTTTGGCCAGCCATCGGGCTGAGTGGAATTCTTCAAATGACGGTACCTACAGCTTCGTACTGTTCCGGGGGTGTTTCTGCGTTTGGAGCGGGACCATTCGGATCCAGGTCGTGGAGAACGAAATCGTGAGCGCCTTCATGACCGAGCGCAACGAGGAGGTACCATACATCGACTTGGGTGACCTGGAGACGATCGACGATATTTTCGACATGATCGAGCGCGCCGAAGGACGGGCCGATCTTCTTGAGGTGACGTGGTCCGACCGCGGCTATCCCGCCGAAGTATCCATCGACTGGACCGAGGAAATCGCGGACGACGAGATGTATGTGACCATATCGGAAGTCAGCCCGTGGATAAACGAAGATTGAGCCTTTGCTCGGCGCTACGGTCAGCCAATTCCCGATCTCTACCTTGTCAGGTAGAGGTTTCTCATTTACTCGGCGCTACGCGCCTCGTTAATTCGAACCTGTCATTGCTACGCAATGATGGCCGCTGCGCGGCCCGATCTGCCACTCTTCAGATCCCGGAGAGAACTGCATTCTCCCCGGATCTCTTCATCGTGACAGATACAGAAAAGTGCATTTGCCTCGCCTTCGGCTCGGCCGATGCGAATCTTTATCTCGAGAGATAAAGATTTCTCATTTCAAAAGGCTTCCTGAAGGCTTCGTCGTCGAAGTCGTCGATGAATGCGATGGCTTCTCCTGTGGACTTCATCTCTGGTCCGAGCTCTTTCGGTACTTCCGGGAATTTATCCCAGCTGAACACTGGCTCCTTGACGGCAAAGCCCTCGAGCTTCGATTCCAACTGCCCATTCTCACGGAACGTCTTGAGCTTCTGACCCAGCATGACCTTGGTCGCTATGTTCGAGATCGGAATGCCTGTCGCCTTCGCCACGAATGGCACCGTACGCGAGGCGCGAGGGTTGGCCTCAATCACATAGACGATGTCGTCCTTTACCACCATCTGCACGTTGATGAGCCCCACCACACCGAGGCGAAGCGCGATCTCCTTGATGTACTGTCGAACCGTCTGCTGCACTTCGTCGGACATTGAATAGGGAGGCAGCACCGCAGTAGAGTCACCCGAGTGGACGCCGGCCGGCTCAATGTGCTGCATGAGACCGCACACCCATACTTCTTCCCCATCGCAGATGGCGTCCACATCCAGCTCGATTCCGTTCTCCAAGAAGAGATCCAGCAGGATTACGTTGTTTGGCATCAGCTTCCAGATACGCTGCGTGTATTCCTCGACCTCCTCCTTGTTGATGGCAATGCGCATGCCCTGCCCACCGAGCACGTAGCTTGGACGCACGAGGAGCGGATAGCCGATTTTCTCGGCTTCTTGGACGGCTTCCCATTCGGTCCGGGCAGCGCCGTACGGAGGGAATGGAATTTCCAGTTCTTTAAGGATATCCGAGAAGCGGCTACGGTCCTCGGCCAAATCCATGCTGTCGAATGTCGTTCCGATAATCGGAATGCCCAGTCGCTCGAAATCTCCCGACAGCTTGAGCGCCGTCTGACCGCCCAGCTGCACGATCACCCCTTTCGGCTTCTCGTGCTCGATCACGTCGCGCACGCGTTCGAGATACACCGGCTCGAAGTACAGCTTGTCGGCCACGTCGAAGTCGGTAGAGACCGTCTCCGGGTTGCAGTTGATCATGATGGCCTCGTAGCCCATCTCTTTTGCGGCCAACACCCCGTGCACGCAGGAGTAATCGAACTCGATGCCCTGTCCAATACGATTTGGCCCGCTGCCAAGGATTACGATTTTCTCTTTGTCAGAGACTTCGCTTTCCGTGTGGGACTCGTAAGAGGAGTAGAAATAAGGCGTCTGGGCGGGGAATTCGCCGGCGCACGTATCTACAACCTGATAAGAAGGTTTGACACCCAGCGATATACGCCGGGTACGAACTTCCTCCTCCGTCACGTCGTCCTGCACCAGATAGGCAATCTGGTAATCAGAAAACCCATAACGCTTTACTTCGCGCATGAAAGGCTCGTCGATCTGGGAGAGTGCTTTCTTTCGGATTTCCCCTTCCAGCGTCACGATGTCCTGGATCTGGTAGAGGAACCATGGATCCACTTTTGAGATATCGGCAATCTCTTCGACGGAGGCGCCCAACTTGAACGCGTTACGTACTTGCAGCGTCCGGTCCCAGTAGGATTTCTTCAGACGCTCCCGGATTTCAAAACGCGCGGTTTCGTCTCGATCCGCGCCCAGACCGTGGTATCCGTTCTCCAGGCTCTGCCAGGCTTTCTGAAGACTCTCGGCAAATGTGCGGCCAATAGCCATCACTTCGCCCACGGCTTTCATCTGCGTCGTGAGTTCCTCATCCACTCCTTCGAACTTCTCGAAATTGAACCGCGGGATCTTGGTAACAACGTAGTCAATGGAAGGCTCGAAGCAAGCGGATGTCGTTCCGGTCACATCGTTTTTCAGTTCGTCCAGCGTGTAACCCACGGCCAGCTTCGAGGCCACCTTGGCAATGGGATATCCCGTTGCTTTGGATGCGAGAGCCGAAGAGCGTGAAACGCGCGGATTGATCTCGATGGCAATCAAGCGACCGGTCTTGGGCTCTGTAGCAAACTGCACGTTACACCCGCCGGCGAATGTCCCGATTGAGCGCATCATGCGAATCGCGGCATCGCGCATGCGCTGATATTGCTTGTCCGTGAGCGTCTGGCTCGGCGCTACGGTCAGCGAGTCGCCAGTGTGGACGCCCATCGGATCCACGTTTTCGATGGAGCAGATGATGATGACGTTGTCGTTCGCATCACGCAGCAGCTCGAGTTCGAACTCCTTCCACCCGAACAGGCACTCCTCGATTAGGACTTCATGGACCGGAGACAGTTCGAGGCCGCGCATGACCTTCTTGTCGAACTCATCGGGTGACCAAACAATTCCGCCGCCGCTACCGCCAAGCGTAAACGACGGGCGGATGACGACCGGCAGACCGCCCAATTCCTGCGTGATCTCTTTGGCTTCCAACAGGCTCTTGGCAACACGGGAACGCGCCTGATCGATACCGATCTTTTCCATGAGGTCCCGGAACTGCTGCCGGTCCTCGGTGATGTTGATGGCGTCGATATCCACACCAATGACATCCACGCCCATTTTCTCCCAGTATCCTTGCTGATGCAGCTTGTTGGCCAAGTTTAGCGCCGTCTGACCACCCATCGTTGGGAGCACCGCGTCCGGCCTTTCCTCTTCTACAATCTGCTTGATGGACTCCGGGGTAAGGGGGCGCAGGTAGATCTTGTCCGCCGTTACCGGGTCAGTCATGATCGTGGCAGGATTCGAGTTAACGAGGACGACCTCGTAGCCCTCGGCCCGCAAGGAGCGGGAGGCCTGGCTACCGGAGTAGTCAAACTCACAGGCCTGACCGATGATGATCGGGCCGCTGCCAATGAGAAGAATCTTCTTTATGTCCGTACGCTTGGGCATGGATGGGTACGCTTTCGGGGTTCGTTTGGGTGGTCAGGTCTGGATGAGGCAGGCTCAGCGTCCGCCAGCGTAAACCATTTCAGGGGTTGGATCGTGGGTCGATTTGACGCCACTGTGTTTTTCGATATCGGCCATGAACTCGTCGAAGAGATACTGGCTGTCGTGAGGGCCGGGAGATGCTTCTGGGTGATATTGCACCGAGAAGGCCGGACACTTGGCAAAGCGCACGCCTTCTACCGTCTGGTCATTCAGATTCACATGCGTAATGGACGCGATGTCGTCCGAGATGGACTCCCGATCCACCGCGAACCCGTGATTCTGGGTGGAGACTTCTACGTTTCTCGTCTGCAGGTTCTGCACCGGATGGTTTGCGCCGCGGTGCCCGACGTACATTTTGTACACCTTCAGACCGGCTGCCAGGGACAAAAGCTGGTGACCCAGGCAAATTCCGAAGAGCGGAATGCCAGTCTGCATCGCTTCTTTCGTCATGGCGATGGCTTCGGGCATTGCGCGCGGATCGCCCGGTCCATTCGAGAAAAAGATGCCATCGGGCTCCCAGGCCAAAACCTCTTTGAGTTCGGTGGCCGCTGGAAATACGCGGACCGAGCATCCGCGCGCCTTGAATGAGCGCAAAATGTTCTGCTTCACACCGAAGTCGAAGACCGCCAAGTTGGGGCCACTACCCTCGCAAAAGTCATACGCTTCTTTGACCGTCACTCGAGAGGCTAACTCCAGCCCTTCCATCGAGGGCCAATTCCGGGCCTTCTCGATCAATGAATCATCATCGAGGTCAACCGAGGAAATGACAGCGTTCATCACCCCTTTCGAACGAATGTGAAGCACCAGAGCGCGGGTGTCAATCTCGGAGATCCCTACCAGCTTGTGCTTCTTCATGAAGGCATCCAGAGACTCATCGGTAAGCAGATTCGAAAAGCGCGGTGAGAATGCCCTCACCACCACGCCAGAAACCATGGGGCTGTGCGTCTCCATATCCATGTCCATCGTCCCGTAATTACCGATGTGCGGATACGTCATCATCATGATCTGACCGACATAGCTCGGATCAGTAAATATCTCCTGGTAGCCGGCCATGGACGTATTGAAGCACAACTCGCCGCCCGTCTCGCCGCGGAAGCCTACCGCTTTTCCAGTCACTACCGTTCCGTCGGCGAGGGCCATTTTGCACGGGGCCGGAGTCAGCAGGAGTTCATTGTTTTGAGGATTGATCATGGTCCTGGAGTCGTGATCTACCGCCTTGAGGCGGATGTTCGATGGGGTGCGGTCGAAAAAGGTCAAAAAAAAAGCCTCCCCATTACCTGTTGGGAAGGCTGTTCGTCATTCGGTTTGTAAGCCGGAGTCTGGGTGCTTGTGGAGCACGAGTCTCGCTGTCTTGGGTTTGGGAATGAGCAACAAGATACGGCGTTGGTTTTCGTGGGTCATATCTTATGACAATCTGCTCCGATAAATTACGATGAAAGCAGGGCATGCGCCCGTCTCTGAACCCATCAGTTATCCACAATGACCGCCTGCGAGACGGCCACTACGATTCAGGAACTGGCGTGGACCTCGCTTGTCTGGTATACGTATGTTGCAAAGGCTGTCAGAAGCCCGGATAGCTGGCCTGCATTACGTCGTACGCTCGCCTATCCGACATCATTAGATTCTCCGGACTGCGCTGAACAAGTTTCAGAAAAATACCTTCCGTCGGGAGCGTTATCTCCTTCACTTCTTGGGCACGCTCACGCTGAGCCTGCTGACGGTCAATGCGTGTATCCTGTTCTGGCCTACTCCGACCATGGATTTTAGCGGCGCCACTTTCGACACCCGCGGGCAGGAGGTGATCCAGGTAGAAGAAATCCAGCAGACCACCCAGGAGAAGCGCAAGCCACCGCCACCGATCCCCCAGCCTCCGGTCGTCATGCCGGATGATGTTGTGCTGGACGATATCGAACTGGAAATCGCTGATGTTGCCCTCGACCTGAACGAGGCCGGAAACGATGACAAAAACGTCGAAGGTGCCAATACGGGAAACCAGGCCGTGGCAGCACGTGCTGATCGTAGCCCCTCCCCCGTCCGCATTGCGACACCGGAGTATCCGCCCGAGGCGAACCGCCGAAACGTGCGGGCTGAAGTAGTCGTGGAAGTTCTGGTCGATGAACGTGGCCGCGTTGCCGGCACGCGTGTCGTGGAGCGCTATCTGCTGAACAAAGATGGCTCCCAGAAAGAAGCTGTGGACCTCATCGGTTACGGAATCGAGGAGTCCGTGCTCGGTGCAGCCGGGCGTCACACTTTCCGACCTGCCATTCAGGGCGGTCAGCGAGTGAAGAGCTATTCCACGCTCACCTTCCGAATTGGCATCGATAGTTGATCGCTCCCGTCCAAGCATATTCTCAGTCATTTTGCGGGATGCTCGTGGATTCGAGTGCAGTTGGCTTTCGATTAAAAGTCGGGAACTGATGGAGAGCCCACCAACCAACTAGGCGACATCAGACAAAAGCCATGGCACTCACGACATGGGGGAGAGTGCTCCTTTCCGATAATAGCGCCTTATCGGAAGTATCGCTACGTTAATGCGCGTCTTGTTTCAACAGCAATTCCTGCCGTGTAGTCACATACTTCCTTGCTTCCATCCTTCATAAGCTATCGGTGCTAACGTGATAAAGAATTACATCAAGAAGAAGTACGAATGGGTTGACAACAATCCTAGGAAGGCAACTTGGATAGGTTGGATTAAAGGCTTGTTAACTGGGCTCCTCATGTGTTACTTCTTTGGGTAGGAATTCCGGGAAAAAGATAAATAGCCGCGATCAATGTATTTGAGCAGGACTTCGATCTTAACCTGGACCTGAAGCTTGAGCGAGAATTCTCGGTAGCTTCAGAATTGGTTTGGGAGGCCTAGACTGAGTCGAAGCACGTACTGCATTGGTTTACATTTGCCCCGTTGAAAACGGTAGACAGTGACATTGACTTGAAGCTCGGCGGGGTCTTTCGGACGGTGATGCAATCACCCGAAGGCGAACAAGTAGACAGCTCTGGGTGCTTCCTCGTGGTGGAGGATGGCCCAAAAAAGGTATTTACCCAGCGCTGCTTCCCGACTATCGTCCTGCAGAATCGGCATTGATGACATTGAAGATTCTCATCGAGCCTTATGAGGGCAGCATGAAGTACACTGCCATCGCTAAACACAAGAATGTCGAGGCCGAACTACCCACGAAAAAATGGGCTTTATAGATAGGTTTTCAAACGTGTTGGATCAGTTGGTTGACTAGGTCAAGGGCTGGTAACAGTTCATTCCCCTTTGCCGATACCAGATGCCAACCTTATGCTCAACGAGCGACTCAAGCGCTTGGTAATGAGATGATCGCACACGAATGAATCATCGCATCAGGTCAAGGTCTGCTCCTTAATGAGAAAGCCGATTCTATCTCTATGATTCCCGTCATGAGCTTCAGTCAAGGCATTTCTCATCCTCTAATAATCATTAGTGATGGTAAGGATGTATAATCTGGGCTCAGTTAGCTCTGATCATTATTCCAACTGACTACCCTCACATAAACAACAGACTGATTTAGAAAATCGTTACTGACGTATTGCTACAAAAGATCGGCTAGATGAACCATAGTTTGTTCGGACGACCACTGTGTAAGTCCCGCTCGGCAGAGTGCCAACAGAAAAGCGAATAGAAAACCAACCTGCACTAGAAACACCTTGCTCAGGCCCTCTTACAGACAGTACAGGGCTTCCAAAACTATTAAAGACAGCAATATCGACGGGGGACGGTTTGGAAATGAAATACTGAACTGTCACGTATCCGGAAGAAGGATTCGGAAATGGTTGTTCAAGCTTCACAGCCGAATCTGCTCGCAATTGCGTAGCAAACGATATTTCTTGCGATTTATATCCTTTTTCAGAATTAGCTGCAACGCCCTCTAATTGGTATAAATAGCTGATTCCGCTCTCAACACTTCGGTCTTGGAAAGACCTTGACTCTGGTTTTTCAACCGAAATCAACTCGTGTTCTTCATCCAACTCTCTTCGATTGATACGTATTTCTACAACCTCATCGGTGACTGTATCCCAGCTGATGAGCGCATATCCCTCAACATCAACAACCTTCAGGCCAATTATCCACTCAGGAATAGCGATTTCTACTTCCGCACTTGAGAGAATTGCCTGACCGTTCAAAAGACCGGTAATTCGAGCAACGCCAGCCACTACTCCTGCCGTCAACGTGGCTGTATAGGTACCATCGCCATTATCAGCTACCGCGCCCAATGCGCCAAGGGTCGTAGCGAGCACGACAGCGTCGCCGC
>JAURNP010000185.1 GCA_030830105.1 Rhodothermales bacterium
AATCGTTCAGCTGCACCGGGCGACGGGTTTGATCGATTTCGGAGAGGCGCTTGTTGGCCTGTTCGATGGCGCTGTTATCAGCCTTGACCCATTTGTCGAAGCGTTTCTGAAAGGCGCTGAGGAAGATCAGAATGCCCATCCATCCGTATCCAACCACGGTATCCACCACAATGATGGGTCCAAGCACGGAATCTGGGGCGCCAACGCTCTCCTTGATGGCCAGCATGTTGGCTGTACCTCCAATCCAGCTACCAGAGAGCGTAGCAAAGCCTTGCCAGGCATCAGCGGGCAGGAATGCGCCAAAGATCAAGTAGGTTACTGGGCCACCAATGACAATCCCAGCAGTACCGACCAGCATCATGATGATCGCCTTTCGCCCTAGCTTCAGAATTGAGGGCAAGTCCACCGTTATCATCAGCAAGAAGAGCGAAAACGGTAGCAAATACCGTGACATCCAGCTGTAGACTTCCGAAGAAGAGGGCGTAATCCCCGTCGTAGTCAAAAGCATGGGCACGAAATAGGCCCAGATGACTGGCGGTAGGATGGTAAAGAACTTTTTCAGTGCCGGTATGGTGCTCAGCCAGAAGACAAGAGCTAGCACACCGGCCAATAGCGCGAATAGTTGATTTGGTTCGGTTACCACGATTGGGCAGGGTCTGATTGTGGGTTCAGGAACGAGCGGTGGGTTCAGGAACGAAGTGTCAAACGTATCACGCTACGTCGGCGAGCGGAATATACACGCTGAAGCACGAGCCTTCGCCGAGAGTACTTTTCACCTCGATACGGCCTTCGAGCAGGTCCACGAGGCCCTTGACGATGGTCAGGCCAAGACCTGTACCCTCGTGCGTTCGACCAGCACCGGTGCTTTCCTGAGTGAATTCGTTGAATAGCTCAGGGAGAAACTCCGGAGAAATACCGATACCCGTGTCCTTTACGTCGATATGGACGAATCCATCTTCTTCTTTCCAGGTCACCGTAATGGATCCTTCGCTGGTAAACTTAGCGGCATTTCCAATGAGGTTATTCAGGATACGTACCAGGAAGTCTTCGTCGGCTTTGGCGGCAGGTGAGCCCTCGCCGTGACATTTTAGCTTGACAGAATCTGTCTGGATAAGGGGCTGGAGGGAAGCCACAACTTCTTCGACGACTGCATCCACTTTAACGGATTGCAACAACGGATCAATGTGGTGCTTCTCGAGCCTTGTGGCTTCAAGTACTGCATTAATAGTGGTCAGTAACCGATTGCCGCTAAATTCTATGGCTTCCGCAAATTCTTTGAAGTCCGGTTCTTCTGTGCCTTCGCCAATGAGTTGTGCAAAGCCGATTATGGAGGCGAGCGGCATGCGTAACTCGTGACTCATGTTGGCCAGAAACGTGCTCTTCATGGATGCTGCTTCTTCAGCCGATTTCCGGGCCAGACGCAGTTGATTGCGAGTCTCCTGTTCCTCGGTCACATCGTGCAAGGTGATCAGGTGCGCCTCGAGACCTTCCCAGATGACCGGATAGATTTTCAGGTGCAGCGTTCGATCCACCCCGGAGGCATGCCTGATGGTTACGGTGTCCTCGCCGCCATCCGGTACTTCGAACGGTACCTTCAGGCCAAAAAGTTCGTCCAGAGGCCGATCAATCAAAAACTCAGTAGCAGGATTGGCGAACATGATGGCATTCTGCAAATCCAAGATGAGCACGCCATCATCAATGTTTTCGATGATGGTGCATAGGCGAACCTCCGCTTCCTGCGTCGCCTGTAGGACGTTCGCTTGGCTCATGGACCTGGAAATGCGGCGACGAATTTCAGCTGGCGAATCCGTGTCCTTGAAGATCAGATCCTGCGCGCCGGTTCGCAGAAGACGCTCCCAGTGCGCGATATCTGCAGATTCGATGGCTATCAAGACCGGAATCGGGGTGGTTTGCTGAATCACCTCCATGGTTATCGACAGGGCCGATTCCAGACCTATGGAATCATCCAAGATCACTGCGTCATAGTCAGTCAACTCGTCTGGGAGTCCATCAGGACGTACTACCCTGGCTAATTCGTCTCCTGCACCGCCAAGCGAGGCCATTTTGGACCATAGCCACGCCAACTGATCAGGCTGGGCGGCGATTCCGAGGATGCGGAGGGGCGTACTCATGCGGGGAGTATACGCAGCGCCCGGTCGTAATCGCTGAGGCTGATGGCGCCATCAGCTGTAATTACGACATCGTCTTCAATGCGTACTCCGCCTTCACCCGGCAAGTAGATACCCGGTTCGACCGTGAAGGTCATGCCCTCCTCGAGAATCTGAGTGTTTCCGTCGCGGATATAAGGCTCCTCATGCACTTCAAGACCGAGGCCATGTCCGGTACGGTGCGTAAAAAACTCACCGAAACCCCGGCTTACGATCGTGCTGCGAGCAGCTTCGTCAATGGCACCTGCTTGGACGCCTGGTCCGGCGATTTCACGCCCTGCCTTGTTGGCATCTGCCACTGCATGGAAGATCGCTCGACACCGATCGGTAGGTTCGCCTAGAGCAAACGTACGCGTCAGGTCCGAGAAGTAACCGTTGTTGTTGGCACCCCAATCGAAAAGGATCAGGTCACCTTCTTGGGCGAGGTAATCCGTCGGAACGGCGTGCGGATTGGCCGAATTGGCGCCAAAAGCAATGATTGGTTGGAAAGGAAGCTCTCCGCCAGACCCTTCGGCCAGCAAATTGGCAATCAACCGACCTGAAATTTCCCGTTCGGAAACTCCCACCTTCACGTGGGGAAGCGTTGCGTCCAGTGCCGCTTGCGCCATACGAACAGCTTCTTTCATCTGATCGATTTCAGACTGATCCTTGCGCGATCGCAGCGAGGCAATCGCTTCTTCGCACGAAACCAGCTCGACACCCGGAAGTGCTTGCTCGATGAAGCGCAGCTCCAGCACACGGAGGCTGCGTGGCTCGATACCCACGCGAGCACCATCTGAAAGTCGCAATTGGGACAATCCTTCCCGGAAAGCATCGCCCCACTTCGATACATCCTCCGTGTAGGTCACTGTTTGCAACGCGAATGCCGCGTGCTCCAGCTTTTGAGCCTCGAGCCCTGGTACGGTGATAGTGGGCGTTCCAGACAACGAAAGGCCAAAAACTACTGGTCGCTCACTGATATGGAAATGCAGATCCGTCAAATAGGGCAAGGAAGGTCCTGGATTGAGCAAAATGGCATCCAGGCCATCGGCCTGCATGGCGCGGCGAAGGGCTTCCTGGCGAAGTGCGACGGGAGACGACATAGAGACGGGTGGTATAGGTGACGGGTGGTATAGGTGAGGAGTGGTGCCGAAAGAGCAGCTGACGGCTCAATCTAGGCGAGTCGCCCGACGCCTTCAATGGCGCGAGCAAATTGGGCGGCAGCGTATTGCGGATCCTCATCGCACGTTATGGCTGTCATGATGGCTACCCCGTGCGCACCTGCACGAAGGACATCGGCGCAACGCGATGCGGTGATTCCTGCAATTCCAATGACGGGTATATCTACGGCATTCGCCATTTCGAGCACGCCCTTGAGCCCTTTCACCGCCGATGGATTTGCTTTCGAACGGGTGGGATAAACGGGGCCGAATCCTATGTAGTCGGCGCCGCCTTCCAACGCCTGTTCCGCCAGGGATACCGTGGGAGCCGTGACGCCAATAATGGCGTGCTCGCCGAGAATACGCCGTGCGTCACTGAGTGGCATGTCTGTTTGACCTAAATGGACTCCTTCAGCGCCCACAGCCAGGGCCACATCGACGTGATCGTCAATGAGTAGAGGAATGCCATGTTCTCGGCAGACATCCGCCGTTTCGTGGGCACTGACCAGAATGTCCCGGATAGATCCTGTCTTCTGACGAAACTGAATTACATCGGCGCCGCCCTGAATAGCCATAAGGGCCATTTGGGCATGAGAAAACCGCTGCTGAAAGAAGAAATCGGTCAGGACATGCAGTCGTCCGACAGGAGGGCGCCCGGATATTGCCCGCATGGTTGCTCTGAAGGTTGGGAATTCAGTAGGTTGGCGGTCCGCTCAAGTTAACTGCTGAAGGGTTCTGAAGCCCGGAGATTACCATGTCCAAACGCCCTGCAAATTCCCGTCGCCGGTTCCTGAAAACGACTGCAGCCGCATCTGTCGGAGCGGCAACGCTAGGCAGCGCTCCCCGGGTAGTGGGAGCGAGTCAGGCACCGATTCACAGGAAGGCGGAAGGCCCAGTGGTCATCAGCTCCCGAAATGGTCGCAATGCAGTCGAGAAAGTGATGGAGGTCTTGAATACCGGCGCAGATGCCCTTGATGCCGTAGTAGCAGGTGTGAACCTGGTCGAAGAGGATCCGAACGACACGAGCGTTGGCTACGGCGGACTGCCCAATGCAGATGGCGTCGTGCAGCTCGATGCCGCGGTCATACATGGCCCCACGGGTCGCGCCGGATCTGTAGCGTGCATTGAAGGCATCAAGTACCCCTCCAAAGTTGCCAAACTGGTCCTCGAACGCACCGATCACGTCAATCTTGTCGGTAAGGGTGCGCAGGCGTTCGCCAGGATGCACGGATTCCCTGTCGAAAATTTATTGACAGAGCGGGCTCGTGAACGCTGGGTGCGCTGGCGCGAGAATCTGTCGAATAGTGACGATTACCTCCCGCCGCATGAAGCCCATGACGCCTCCATTGGAGCAGATTATGTCGAGCAACAGCGCACCTGGGGCACCATTCACTGCTCTGCTATTGACCTGTCAGGAAATATATCCTCGGTGACTACCACCTCTGGACTCGCCTTCAAAATACCGGGCCGTGTCGGCGATTCACCCATCATTGGCGCCGGACTCTACTGTGACAATGAAGTAGGAGCGGCTGGCTCGACGGGTCGGGGAGAAGCCAACCTCGAAAACTGCGCCTCATTCCTCATCGTCGAGCGAATGAGGATAGGCGACTCGCCGGAGCAGGCCTGTCTGTATGCGTGTGAACGTATCGCCGATCACACTCGCAAGGCCTATCTACTCAACGACAAAGGCGAACCAGACTTCAATGTCCAATTCTACGCTCTGAATGCCGCCGGGGAAGTCGGCGGTGCACAAATCCGTGGCAAGAATGGCAAGTTCGCGGCTGCAAACAGTGAAGGTTCTTTCCTCGTCGATCTGGCCTATCTCTACAGCAATGACTGATCGCAACCTCGCACATCGCGCGGCCTCGTTCTGTTCCATCCTCAAACTTGATGCATCGGTCCATGAATCGACTTCTCACTCTATCGTTCTTGCTGATCGCCCTGCCGCTTAGCGGGTTGCCGACTTCCGTGCAGGCCCAGCAACTTCCTTTCGCCATGGACGTGCCGACGGGTGTCGATTCCTACGATGATTCAGTTCCGACGCCGGAATCTGTCATAGGGCATGTGATTGGTACCCATCACACGGTGCCTCATCAGGTGGAGTGGTATTACCGCGCTGTCGCCGAGGCCAGTGATCGTGTGGTATTCCGGACGCACGGCACCACCTACGAGGGTCGAAATCTGATTCATGCCGTCATCACGACGCCGGCAAATCATGCGCGACTCGACGAAATCCTTGCTGCACAACAGCGTGTAGCGGACAATCCTGACGCGATGACCAATGAGATGATGTCTGATATGCCTGTCATTCTGCATCAGGGCTACAGCGTGCATGGAAACGAGTCTTCCGGCACGGAGGCCGCCGTTCTGTATCTGTATCATCTGGCAGCCGGTCAGGGCGCCGAGATTGAGAATCAACTCGAAAATGCTGTCATCATCCTTGATCCGATGTATAACCCCGATGGGCGGGATCGTTTTGGTGACTGGGTTAATCGTAATCGCGGCGGAGTGGCTACGTCTGATGGTCAGGATCGTGAACACAATGAGCCATGGCCGGGTGGGCGAACAAACCACTACTGGTTCGATCTAAATCGCGATTGGATGGCCGCGCAGCACCCGGAAAGCGTGGGACGCATGAGTGTCTTTCACACCTGGCGCCCGCACATCCTGACAGATCACCATGAGATGGGTGGCAGCGCTACGTTCTTCTTTCAGCCTGGCATTCCATCCCGCAATAACCCGAACACGCCTAAGCTGAATACTGAGCTGACGGCTGAGATTGCCACGTATCACGCAGCAGGTCTGGATGAGGTTGGCGCAGCGTATTACTCGGAGGAAAGCTTTGATGACTTCTTCCTGGGAAAAGGCTCTGCCTTCCCGGATGTGAATGGTAGCATCGGCATCCTGTTTGAGCAGGGCTCCTCCCGCGCGCTCATCGCTTCCACAAGCAGCGGAAAGCTTCACTACGCTTACACGGTGCAAAACCAGTTCATTACTTCGCTTACGACACTGAAGGCCGGCGTTTCCATGCGAGACAAGCTCCTTCGTTATCAACGTGACTTTTATGCCGAGGCGCTGGAGATGGCGCGAGATGCGGATCACACTGGTTGGGTTTTGTCCCTGGAAGATGGAAGGACGCGTGCGCAGCAATTCACGCAGCTCATGCAACGCCATCGTGTTCAGTTTCATGAGCTGACGGAAGACGTGACTATTGACGGTGTTACCGTCCGAGCTGGAAACGGGTATGTCGTGCCAGCAGTACAGCCACAATTTCGGGCAATCGAGGCTTTCACCGAACGCAGCTTGACCTATGAGGACTCGTTGTTCTATGACGTTTCAACCTGGACACTTCCGCTTTCGTTTGATGTCGATTGGCTGAAAACGGATAAGGATATCGAAGGCATCGCCGGCGAAGCGATTGAAAGTCCGGTCTCCCTGGATGGAGGTGCGGTGACGGGCGATTCGGAAGGTGTGGCGTATCTGATTCGTTGGAATCGCTTCTTCGCGCCTCGGACAGTGAATCGCCTCCAAGAGGCAGGTGTGCCACTGCGTATGGCAAATAATCCGTTTAGCGCCATTGTGGACGGTGAAAAGCTCTGGTTTGATCGGGGCACAATCATCGTCCAGCTCGAACGTCGTTTGATGCCGGGTGAAGCATCTGATCACAGCCAGGTGCACGATATCATCCAGACGGCCGTCATGGAAGATCATGTCGAAGTCTATCAGGCCGATTCCGGATTGACGCCGGACGGGCCGGATCTTGGTGGCAGCAGCACCAGCGTGCTTGCTCCCATGCGCATTGCCCTCACGGCGGGCTCAGGCGCCTCCACGTATGCTACCGGTGAAGCATGGCATGCCATTTCGGAGCGTTTTCGCATGCCCGTCTCGTTGATTGAGCCAGCGCGCTTGGCGGGGCTGGATCTGGACCGCTACAACGTCATCGTACTGACGGCGGGTGGGTTGTCGCAGTCTGCCACCGATGCGCTGAAAGACTGGACGCGTGGCGGCGGGACACTGATTGTTATGTCTGCGGCCAACCGTTGGGCGATGTCGAACGAACTGTTCGATCTGGAGGAGCAGTCGGTGGATATGGAAGAAATCCTGGAAAACCTGTCGTACGATCAATTCGGTGATGCACGTGGTGCGCAGGGGATTGGCGGGTCCATCTTCGAGGTGGACTTGGATACGACGCACCCGCTGGCCTATGGCATGCCTGAATCGCTTCCTGTATTCCGCCAGGGTTCGACGGTGTATCAGCACAACGGCTCATCCACCGAAGTCGTAGGTGCGTACAGCGACGAGCCATTGCTGTCGGGCTACTTGTCCGAGGAGAAGCACGAGCAGTTCCCGGGGCAGGCCGCGGTGCTTGCCAGCGGCTATGGTAGCGGCAATGTCATCTTCTTTCAGGAGCGTCTGAATTTCCGGGCCCATTGGCACGGGACGCAGCGCCTGTTCTTCAACGCGCTGGTTTTTGAAGGGACGTTCTAGGACGACTCAGTAAGTTGAGGGAGCACTCTCCCAAGGCCTAGAAGCAAGGCGGGGCGCCCGGCGAATGCCGGGCGCCCCGCTTCATTTCTATACAATCCTGCTCAGG
>JAURNP010000186.1 GCA_030830105.1 Rhodothermales bacterium
AACCTGTCGGCTGAGTATCGCTTCTCTGATACGGGATCGCTGACGGCAAACGCTGGATACTCTACCCTCTAAGCCACGGTGCTTTCTGGTGTCGCAACCGTCCATGCAGATGGATACGGATACACGTATGGGCAGCTCCGCCTGAACGTCGACAATTTCTTTGCGCAGGTTTACCTGAACCGCAATGACGGTGGCGACTCTTTCGTGTACGGAGCATTCCCGGTCATTGACTTCTCGACTCAACTTGTGGGTCAGGCACAGTACGACTGGGCCAACGCCAGTGGTCGTCAGGGCCTCATCGTCGGTGGTGACTTTGAAATGATTCGACCGGATACCGAAGGCACCATCCAGACGGATGATGGCATCGATGAGGTGGGCGGTTACCTGCAGTCGACCACGAAGCTCACCAACAAGCTGGATGTGACGGCTGCCGTTCGCGCAGATTACTCCTCGATTGGAGATCAGGATATCAATATCAGCCCGCGTGCTGCATTGGTCTTCAAGCCCAACAACTCGCACTCATTCCGAGTCACATTCAACCGGGCGTACTCCTCACACGGGACGAACTCGAACTTCCTGAACATTGTCGCTGGTCAGATTCCAGGAACGGACATCTTCTTGCGCGGCCGTGGCGCCGCCGACGGATATACCTGGGAGCGTAACTCAGCGTATTCGGCCATTGCCGGTACTGATCTGGTCGCTTCGAGCCTGAATCCAGCAACGCTGGGTGCTCCAACCCCGATCGGCCTGCCGATGGACGCCCTTTATGCTGGACTATACGCCGGCGTGAGTGACTATTCGGCTTCAACCCTGGCCGCCATGCTTTCCGGTGCGGGGCTTCCGGTCGATGCCGCCACGGCAGGCACGTTGCAAGCTCTGCTGAATCCGGAGCTTACGCAGGTGAGCGGATTTTCTCCTGGAGTACTTGCTACGCTCAACGCCAGTACGCTGGGGATTGAGCTGGAAGCGACACGTGACCTGAAAGATGTCAGTCCACTGTCTCAGACGGTGACAAACACGTTCGAGGTTGGGTACAAAGGCGTGATCAATGAAAAGCTGCTCGTGACCATCGACGGCTACTACACGAATCGAGACAACTTCGTAGGTCCACTGCTAGTGGAGACGCCTTTCGTCATCGTTCCAGGTATAACGAACGACCTGATTGCAGCGATTGCGACCGGAATCTCGGGTAATGCTCAGTTGAACGGCGCGCTCGGCCTCATGGGCGTAAGTCCGCAGGCTGCAGCGGGTCTTCTGGTTGCGCTTGCTGGTGATGACTTGCCGGATGGTGAGACGCCGGTCGCTGTTGTACAGCCTATGGAGAACAATCCTGGAGTAGGTCAGATTCCTGAGTTGATGCTGACCTACCGCAATTTCGGTAAGGTGTCCTTCTTCGGCGCAGATGTTGCATTCCAGTACATCGCCAACGAAAGCCTGAGCCTGTTCGGAAATCTTTCGCTGGTCAGCGACGACTACTTCGATGAGGATGAGCTTGACGAATCGGGCACGGGTCTCGAGTTGGCTCTCAATGCGCCGACCCTGAAAGGAAGCGCTGGATTCAAGTACGACTTCAACTCCGGTTTCTCGTTCAACGCATCTGGTCGTTACACCGATGGATTCCCGGTCCTTTCCGGTCCGTATGTAGGTGATGTAGACAGTTACTTCCTGCTGGATGTTGGTGCTGGATACGATCTAAACAAGTTCCAGGAAGGCCTGCGTTTCGACATTACCGTCTCGAACGCGACCGACAAGATGCATCGTCAGTTCATTGGTGCGCCGCAGATCGGTCGCCAGGCGATGGCCCGGATTACCTACTCCATGAAGTAAGGCCAGGAAAGCAGGAGAATTTTCCTGACTTAAATTATGCTCCTCAGGGAGCGCGCCTGAGAGGCGCCGCGCATTCGCGCGGCGCCTCTTTTCGTCAGGTTCACGAGGACGTAATCAGCAGCGACTGCCCCTGCGAACCGAGGGCGTCCGGGGTGAGAAAAAAAGCGATCTGCGAACGGATGCGAGGCAATGTTCATTACCTCCGCCCCGGCTGAATGCGAACTAGCGGTCAATTGCCCAAACTTGTACGGGAATTCGTTGACCCGCAGGGCTTTGATGGGTACTTTCTTGGTCGCTGAAGATCCGCCCGGATTGCACATTGAGAGGGGCTTTTCGAAGTTTCCCGACCGCCCCAGAAAGGGCGCTCGAAATGCACGCCGGCACCAAACCCAACAGTGTTCTGACCGTCCTTGAGGCGGGATCAACCATGCTATCGGATTTCCTGCCTTTCTTCATCCAGCTGGGTATTGCTACTGCCCTCGCATTTTCGTTGCTCAAGGCGGCTTCCCTGCTCGGCCCGAAAAGGGAGAACGTCATCAAGCTGACGTCTTATGAGAGTGGTATGGATCCAATCGGGTCGGCCCGCGAACGGTACTCGGTCAAGTTTTACCTGGTGGCCATGATCTTCATCGTGTTCGACGTGGAAGTAGTATTCCTGTATCCGTGGGCCGTCAGTTTTGACGAGTTCATTGCAGCAGGTGCCGCTGGCGGCGTCATGGCTGTCGTCATCCTGTTCGTCATCATCCTGGCCATCGGCCTGCTGTATGACATCAAGAAAGGCGGCCTCGAATTCGACTGATCCCCCGCACCGAATCTGATCTCACTCAACCCTGTTCTCATGGGACCTGACAACGCACTCCAGGAAGGATTCCTCACCACGCGGGTGGATGCCGTCATCAATTGGGCTCGCTCCAACTCGCTGATGCCCATGCCAATGGGCCTCGCTTGCTGCGCCATTGAAATGATGGCTTTCGCAGCGCCCAAATATGACGTGGCCCGCTTCGGAAGTGAAGCCATGCGCTTTTCGCCCCGCCAGGCTGATCTCATGATCGTCGCCGGCTGGGCTTCTTACAAAATGGCCCACACTATTCGTCGCGTCTGGGACCAGATGGCAGATCCCAAATGGTGCATTGCCATGGGAGCATGCGCCTCCTCGGGCGGCATGCACCGTTGCTACGGAGTTGTTCAGGGAATTGACAACTTCCTGCCGGTGGACGTCTATATCCCGGGCTGCCCTCCGCGTCCTGAAGCCGTCATCCATGCCCTGATGGATATCCAGGAGAAGATTCGTAACGAGTACTCCATCGCGCAGGATGGTGATTTCGGCAAGGAAGTACCGACCATCGCCCCTGCGCGACCCAAGATCGTGACGCCCGATGGTGACGATGCGATCTCCCCCACTGGACTATACACTCAGTGAGAAGCATGGCTGATTCCAGCAACACTCCCAAGGCGCCCAGCACCCTGCCGTTCAGCTTTGTCCCGCAGGAGCCTGAAACTGTCGTCGAGAACAATCCGCATGCAAAAGCCAGCTCTCAGGTTGGCGACGTCATGGATGCGCTCAAGTCCCACCTCGGTGATGACTTCCATGAATTGGTTGTATATGCCGGAGAGCATACCGCTCGCGTCTCACATAGCCGCATCATCGATACCTGCACGTTCCTCAAGGATGAGAAAGGATTCAAGTACCTGGCGGACCTCGGTGGTATTGATCGCTTCACCGAGGATGATCGTTACGAGATCTACTACAACCTGGTGAACATTGAGGATGGCAAGCGGCTTCGCATCGTAATCCGGATTGACGAGGAAAGTATGACGGCGCAAACCGTCACCAACCTCTACCCTGCTGCCAACTGGAACGAGCGCGAGTGCTACGACATGTTCGGCATCCGCTTCGAAGGCCACCCGGATCTTCGGCGTATGTACATGCCGGAAGACTTTGAATATTACCCGCTCCGCAAGGAATTCCCGCTTCTGGGCGTTCCGGGATCCCTGCCGCTGCCGCCGCAGGCACCGACGGGCGATCTGACCGAGGATCCCTTCCCGGCAGCTCACGGGCACAAACCGCCCCAGAGCTTCGAGGAAGTCAAGAGCGAGGAGGACAACGACTGATGAGTTCGATTTCCCAAACGGATTGGACGGAGACGCTCAAGTTCTGGCCGCGTCACAACGAAGCGTTGTACAAGCGCCTGGAAACCAAGCACTCCTGGCTGGAAACCTCCGGCGACGGTGCCCCCCCGGATCCGCTGGAGCATGAGATGGTGCTCAATATCGGTCCCCAGCACCCGGCTACTCACGGCGTTCTTCGCTGTGTCGTCAAGCTGGACGGTGAAACCATCGAAAAGAGCGTCCTCGACATTGGATACCTGCACCGTGGTGTGGAGAAGATTGCCGAGAACAAGACGTATCAGGAGTTCATGCCCTACACGGACCGCATGGACTACCTGCAGCCCTATGCGAACAACGTTGCATGGTGCCTGGCGGTCGAAAAGCTTGCAAGGGTTGACGTGCCCGAGCGTGCCCAGTGGATCCGCATGATGATGGCCGAACTGGCCCGCATCTCTTCCCACCTGATCTGGATGGGTGTGGGCCTGATGGATGCAGGTGCTGTTTCTGTATTCCTGTGGACCTGGCAGTTCCGTGAGGACATCTACTCGATCTTCGACGAAGTGGCAGGTGCCCGCCTGACCGTTTCACACTCCCGTATCGGCGGGGTTGCAACGGACCTCAATGATACGGGCATCGGCATGATTCAGAAGTTTGCCGACTCCTTCCCTGAGGCGATTGCCAGCTGGGAGAAGTTGCTCAACCGCAACCGCATTTGGATCGACCGGAACGTGGGTATCGGCCACCTGACGGCCGAGCAGGTTGTGGCGATGGGCATGACCGGTCCAAACCTTCGTGGTTCGGGTGTGGCCCATGACATTCGTCGTTTCGAGCCCTACCTGAAGTACGACGAAGTAGACTTCATCATCCCGATCCGAACCGAAGGCGACGCGCTTGCCCGCTACTTCGTGCGCTTGGACGAGATGAAGGAAAGCGTCAAGATCATTCAGCAGTGCCTGGCCAAGCTCAAGACGGTCAAAGGCCCTGTTCGAACAGATGACGCTAAGCGTTCCTATCCGAACAAAGACGAAGTCTACTACTCGATGGAAGGCCTCATCCACGACTTCATGTACACGGATACCGGCGTTGCTCCTCCGAAAGGCGCCGCGGCCTACTCTGCGATCGAAGCGTCCAAAGGTGAGCTCGGATTCTATCTACAGTCCGATGGCACGGGTAACCCGTGGCGGGCTCGCATGAACTCTCCCAGCTTCACCAACCTCCAAGGCCTTGAGCATATGCTCGAGGGCGCCCACATGGGAGACCTGGTCATCCTCATTGGAACGATCGACCCGGTTCTGGGCGAAGCCGACAAATAGACATTCATTCCGACTCAGCGCCACGATTCATGGCTGACTTCATTAAACACCCTATAGTTGATCTTCCGGACCGCAAGCCGGATCCGGTCGTGCCGGCAGATCAGCTTCACTTCAGCGACGAAGAGAAAAAAGAGATCCAGACCTGGATTTCGCGGTATCCGACCGCTGACGGGGCTGTCATGCGTGCGCTCTGGCTGGCGCAGGAGAAATTCAGTTTTCTTCCCCCGGAAGTTATCCAGCTCGTTGCTGACGAGGTGGGAATTCCGTACTCCAATGCGTACGGGGTTGCGACCTTCTACACCCAGTATTTCAAGGAGAAGAAAGGTAAATACGTCCTCGACGTCTGCACCTGCTTCTCGTGCCAGCTGTGCGGCGGTTTCGACATGCTGCATTATCTCGAGGAAAAGCTGGACGTGCACAAGGGTGAAACCACCCAAGATGGCGTTTTCACCGTTCAGGAGGCAGAATGCCTCGGTGCGTGTGGCTCGGCTCCCATGCTGCAGATCACGAATGGAACGTACGTGCACAACCTGACGCGTGAGAAGATAGACGCGCTCGTGGATGCCCTCCGGGAAGACAAGATGCCGGCATTCACGTCTGTAACCCTGCCGCAAGACGAAGATGAAATGGGTGGCAACCGCAGAACGGATGTCTCCAGCACGGAGACTTATCAGGCTGGACCCGTCAGCGAAACCATCCGATAATCAGGAACCCCGCCAGACGCGAGACTCCCCAAAATCCCAACGGTACGCAATGAGCAAAGCAGGCGATTGGCGCAATTACAAGCGGGTATTGCTTCCGCCGGTCAAGGACCTCCATCGATTGGATGCCTACGAGGCCAATGAGGGCTATGCAGCCCTGCGCGAAGTAGTTACGACGGACAAGTGGACGCCGACTTCTGTGACCGACGAGGTCAAGAAGAGTGGGCTCAAAGGCCGCGGCGGCGCTGGATTCCCGACCGGGCTGAAGTGGTCCTTCATGCCTCCGGTTGATCCGGAAATACCTCGCTACCTGTGTTGCAACGGAGACGAATCAGAGCCGGGCACCTTCAAGGATCGCCAGCTGCTCGAATACAATCCCCATTTGGTGTTTGAAGGCATGCTGATTGCCTCGTACGCCATGTCGATCAAGACCGCCTACCTTTATATCCGCGGTGAATTCGCCGACTGGATCACCCACATGGAGGCCGAGCTCGAAAAAGCCTACCAGAAAGGGTATGTGGGCAAAAACATCATGGGATCCGATTTTTCCTGTGATATCGTGATCCACAAGGGAGCCGGCGCCTACATCTGTGGCGAGGAGTCCTCCTTGATGAACTCACTGGAAGGCAAGCGTGCATATCCACGCATCAAGCCCCCCTTCCCAGCCCAGAAGGGAGTCTGGGGCTACCCGACCACAATCAACAACGTGGAGACGCTTGCCTGTGCCCCGCTCATCATCCGCAATGGTGGCGAGTGGTATGCCGGCATCGGTGCACCGAACCACGCCGGACCGGTCCTGTACGGAATTTCCGGCCATGTGAATCGCCCGGGCGTGTACGAGTATCCGACAGGTATGCTGATCACAGACCTCGTCAACGAGGTGGCAGGCGGTATGCGTGGCGGTAAGAAATTGAAAGCTCTAGTGCCCGGGGGGTCGTCCACCCCGGTCCTGCGTGCCGACATGATTGACGGCGTAACAATGGATGCCGACTCGCTGCGCGAAGCCGGGTCCATGATGGGAACGAGTGGCATGTTGATCATGGACGAGGATACCGACATGGTTTCCTTCCTGCGCCGGATCACACACTTCTACCATCACGAAAGCTGTGGTCAATGCACGCCGTGCCGCGAAGGAACGGGCTGGCTCGAAAACATCGTCACCCGCATTGACGAGGGCGAGGGCAACCTGCGCGATCTGGATTTGCTGATTGACCTTTGCTCGCAGATGGAAGGCCGCACCGTTTGTGCTCTGGCCGATGCAGCCGCATGGCCGGTGCGTTATACCATCGACCGCTTCCGTGACGAATTCGAAGCCAAGTGCAAACCATCGCTGGTTGCATCGGGCGTCGACATGGCAACGGCTTGATCATGACCCCTCCTGTAACAATGACCCGACTTTTCTCTATTGCGATGATGGCGTTCGTGCTCCTTACGGGATGCACCGAGACGGCTGACGTCCAAGAACCGACAACGTCGGCAGTGACATTTGCCAACTACGACGTATTCGGCAACGAATTCGATCAGGACAAAAATATCCCAGTCCAACAGATGGCGGCCAATCCGGCTGACTACCTGGGTCAATCCGTCAATGTCTCAGGTACCATTACAGAAGTTTGCCAGGGACGCGGATGTTGGATGACTCTGCAGGTATCCGATGCCCAGCTCGTACGCATTGTCATGCCTCGGGATGAAGACAATAACTACCTCTTCACGCTCGACAAGGGCATGAGCGGCCGGCGGGCCCTTGTCCGGGGAATGCTGGATGAATCAACATTGTTCGAATTCGAGGCCCCGATGCATCAAAGCGACGAAGCTGAGAATCATCACGAAGGTGATGATCACAGCGATGAAGAGATGGCCACTGGCCTGGAATTGCACATCACGGCAACCGGCGTGATTGTCGAAAAAACGGAAACGGTGGAAGAAACATCCGCCGAGACTACCGACTGAGAACTGAACACCTATTTCGATCATGGCCAAAGTCACCATTGACAACCAGACTTTTGAATTCGAGGGGCAGCAAGGCCTTCTCCAGTTCTGTCTGGACAACGGCGTCGATCTCCCCCACTTCTGCTACCACCCTGCCATGTCTGCGCCGGCCAACTGCCGTCAGTGTCTGGTAGAGGTAGGAACGCCGCAGCGGGACCGGGCCACCGGAGAGGTCAACCTGGACGATGATGGCAATCCTGTCATCCAGTTCATGCCAAAACTCCAGACCAGCTGCTCCATGCAGATGTCTGACGGCATGGTCGTCAAAACGCACCGCAGCAGTGAACTGGTCAAGCGCGCCCAGAAGGACACGCTGGAATTCCTGCTGATCAATCACCCTCTCGACTGTCCGATCTGTGATCAGGCTGGTCACTGTCCACTGCAGAACCAGGCCTACAAGCACGGTCCCGAAGGATCGCGTTTTGAGTTCGAGAAGGTGCATAAGCCCAAGCATATCGACCTCGGGCCTCGTGTAGTACTCGACGGCGAGCGTTGTATCAATTGCACCCGCTGTGTGCGTTTCACACGCGAAGTCAGCAAGAGCGATCAGCTGACCATCATCGAGCGCGGTGTCAAGAATTATCCGATGACACCTCCGGGAGTCGATTTCGACGAACCCTACTCGATGAATGTCATCGATATCTGTCCGGTTGGCGCGCTGACCTCGAAAGAGCACCGCTTCCAAGCCCGGATCTGGGAAATGAGCAAGACGCCCTCCATCTCCACGGTGGGCGCCAAAGGCTCCAACTGCTACTACTGGGTCAAGGACAACCAGATCATGAAGGTCACGCCGCGGACCAACATGGATGTGAACGAATTCTGGTTGGCCGACGAAGAGCGTCTGGAATACACCAAGTTCAACGACGATCGCCCAGAAGGACCGACCGTAGAAGGTGCCGACGTTTCGTGGGAATTGGCCTGGAAAGCTGCTGCCGATTGCCTCGAAGGAGTCGACGGATCACGGGTTCTCTTCCTCGGATCCGCCTGGGCCACGGTGGAAGACAACTACCTGCTGACAAAATTGGCCAAGCACGTTGGTGCTCCTGCCCCGATGTACCTGCCTCATCGTAAGGCTGGTCATGGTGATGAATGGTTGCGCACCGATGATCGCACACCAAATGCACAGGGGTGTGAGCTGATGGGCATGCAGCATGGCGTGATCGGCGAACTCAAGGCCAAGCTCAATTCGGGCGAGTACGACGTCGTCTACATCATGGAAGACGACCCGGTTGCCTCGGCCATGTGTACGGTCAATGAGCTCAAGAACGTCAAAGTCGTTCTACACTATTACAACTCGACCAACCAAACGCTTGCAGCCGCCGATGTAGCGCTGCCTGCCGCCATGGCGGTCGAGACGGTTGGTACCTATGTAAACATGGACGGCCATGCCCAGCGGCTTCGTCCAGCCAAAGCCATCGCCGGTGTGAATCGTACGCTGTCCATGGAAATTGGAAAGTGTCGAGCCGACCGCCACGGTACGCCATTCGATCGCTGGTACAACGAAAGTAATCTGGTCAACTGCCAGCCCGGTTGGGTCTCGCTCCCCGAGATCGCTGCCGGACTGGGTCTGGAACTGTCCTACAAGGGCCCCAGACAGATCATGGATGAAGTGTCGGAATCGAATCCGTCCTTCAAGGGAGCCACTTATTCCGCAATGGGAGAACTCGGTGTCCGTCTCGAGACGACGGGCATCACTGCCTGAATCTAACTATGGATCTCGCCTGGTACTGGACGGCGCTCATCGCCTTCGTCGTCGTCAACTTCTTTATGGTGTCAGCATCCGTGCTGGTGTACGCCGAGCGTAAAGTCTCCGGCTACATGCAGAATCGGCCCGGTCCGAACCGGGTTGGACCGTTCGGATTCCTGCAGCCATTTGCGGACGTAGTCAAGCTGGTGTTCAAAGAGAACATCGTCCCAGCCTTGGCCAACCCGTTCGTGCACTCCCTGGCTCCGCTTTCGATGGTAATCATCGCCCTTGGTGCCGGATCGCTGATCCCCTACGCCAAAGGCGTGGTCGTGGCGGATATGGACGTCAGCGTGCTGGTCATGCTGGCGCTTACTTCCATCTCGGTGTATGGCGTCACCCTGGCCGGATGGAGCTCAAACAGCAAGTATTCCCTGCTTGGAGGCCTGCGGTCGAGTGCCCAGATGATCTCTTATGAGCTATCGATGGGGCTTGCGGTGCTCAGCGTGGTGCTGATCGCAGGTTCGCTCAACATGGCTACGATCGTTGAGGATCAGGCTGGTGGCTGGGGCATCCTGGGATGGAACGTCTTTCGCAATCCTATTGGGGCCATCCTTTTCATTGTGACCGCGTTCGCCGAGACGAACCGTGCGCCATTCGACCTACCGGAGGCAGAGCAGGAGCTCGTGGGTGGATACCACACCGAATACTCCGGAATGAAGTTCGGGATGTTCTTCCTGGCAGAGTACGTCAACTTCTTCGTCGCATCATTCTTCATCGTGACGATGTTCTTCGGTGGCTACATGCTGCCGTTCGAGTCTTTGATCCTGGCCCAATTCCCTGGTCTGGTCGACTCGGTCTGGCTGATGATCCTGCAGCTTGGATCTGTTCTGGTAAAAGCCGGCTTCTTCGCCTACCTGTTCATCTGGGTACGCTGGACGCTTCCACGCTTCAAGTACCAACAGCTGATGACACTAGGCTGGAAAGTCTTGCTTCCGCTCGCGCTTGTGAACGCCATCCTGGTTGCCTTCGGCGTCATCATCTTTTCCTGATCCGGACCTTAACGAGAATCCGTCATGCCCATCCTGGCTCCCAGCATCCTCTCAGCCGATTTTGCTCGACTGGGTGAGCAATGCCAGGAAGCCGTGGCAGCGGGAGCCGAGTGGCTTCACATCGATGTGATGGACGGGCACTTCGTTCCCAACATCACAATCGGTCCCCTGATTGTCCGATCCCTTCGCCCGCTTGCAGACGAGACCGGTGCCATTCTCGATGTGCATCTCATGATCGAGAATCCGGATGCCTACGTGGAGGCCTTCGCCGAGGCCGGCGCAGACATCATTACCGTGCATGTCGAAGCGGCCACCCATCTGCATCGTACCATCCAGGCCATCAAGGCCGCCGGTGCCAAAGCAGGTGTGACGCTGAATCCGGCCACTCCCCTTTCGAGCCTTGATGAGATCCTCCCGGACATTGACCTCGCCCTCATCATGTCTGTAAATCCAGGCTTTGGCGGACAGTCCTACATCCCGGGCAGCACGGACAAGATCCGTCGCCTGCGTGGCATGCTGGATGCGATTGGCTCCTCGGCTTACCTCGAAGTGGACGGCGGCGTGAAAGCAGGAAACGTAGCGGAAGTCACTGGTGCCGGTGCAGACGTGATTGTTGCCGGAAGCGCCGTTTTCGGCGGCAGCGGTGATATCGCGGGCAACGTAGCGGAGATCACGGCGGCCTGGATTCCTCACTGAAATCGCGTGCCAACTTCCTCAAGATCCGCCATGACGGCGGCACCATCCCGGTCACATTCAGGACGGAACGGCGTGGGGTGATCGATCTCCAAGAGGGCTGCTACTACCGCCGCTGGTCCGCTCTTCGGAAATACGCGCTGCTCAGTTTGCAGCTCGTTGGCTTCCCAGTTCCATATCCAGTTCGATCACCGACCCACTACGGATGACCTGGATGGTCACGATCTCGCCGGGACGGTACTGGAACAGATAGGAAAGGAAGTCTTCCCGAGTTTCTACGTTTTCCCCACCGAAGGTTCGGATTACGTCGTATGGCTGGAAGCCGGCAAGCTCAGCTGGTGAACTTGGGTCTACGGCTTCTACAACAACACCCCGTGCCTCGGCCAGCCCCAACGCCTGCGCCCATTGTTCCGGCAGTGTCCTGCCCTGCAAGCCCGTGTAGTAGGAACGATCGACAAAACCCTTGTCACGAATCTCCTCGAGGATCTCAACTGCCTTCGTTCCCGGGACGGCAAAGCCTATCCCGACGGATCCTCCTGACTCGGTGAAAATGGCCGTATTGACGCCGATTACATTTCCGCGAGCGTTCAGAAGCGGACCGCCAGAGTTACCGCGGTTGATGGCCGCATCGGTCTGGATCATGTCCATGTAAAATCGATTGTCCTGAGGTTGCAGGTCACGCCCGGTTGCACTGACCACTCCCACCGTGACCGTAGGGTCCGCTGCCTCAAACAATCCAAACGGATTGCCAAGGGCAATGGACCACTCTCCAACAATAGGTTCTCCCTCCAACTCGAATTCGAGGAATGGCAGCATCTCTTCGGGATTTACTTTCAGAAGAGCCAAGTCCGTACCGGGATCAGATCCGATGAGCTGCGCTGGAAGCGTAGTTCCGTCTGGAAAGGCAATGGTGATTTCAGAAGCATTGCCAGCAACGTGGTCATTGGTCACGATATAGCCGGATGGGCTGATCACAAATCCTGAGCCCATGGACTGGACTTGTCGCTCCAGTACACGGCTGCGCTGCCGACCAAAGAAGAAATCGTAGAACGGGTCGTTGTACGGATTTGGGTTGACTCGAACCTGCTGATTTTGCGTCACGTTGACGCTCACCACGGCAGGCGTTGCATTCTGTACCGCACGGGTAATGGCGTTCATCCGCCCGAATGTGATTGAATCCTGCAGTGCTCCCTCGTTCGAAGCGATGGAGCTGGATGAACGGAAGCTGTTTGCGTCTTGCTGGTCCTGAGACTGCACCTGTTGTTGACAGCCGGCCATCAGGAGACCTGCCACGATCAGGAATGACTTTAACTTACGAGCCATGATAATGAGCGCTGAATAGTTCAAACGATATCCGGGGTATGGAAGACGCGATTGCACGGGAATTGTCCTACGTGATGTTTTACGGCAGGGTTTCTCCGCTCGAGTCCGAGTAGTCGGGCGGGTGGACAATCACGCAGCCGGGTTGGATCTTGCATTTCCTTGCTCCATTCCCATTCCCCGCTGAATCCATATGCATATTGATGCCCCTCGATTGCTGCGTAGACTGGATGACCTGGCTGCCATTGGCGCCTTGCCTGAGGGCGGCGTTCAACGACTGGCTTTTTCTGACGAAGACCTGGCCGGTCGCAACTGGGTGCAATACCATCTCGAGGCGCTGGGACTGCAGGTCCGAATTGATGAGGTGGGCAACTTGTTTGGCGTCCTGTATCCTGAAGGTGGCCCGATTGATGCCGGCGCTATCATGTTTGGTTCGCATACCGATACGGTCGGGCGCGCGGGCCGCCTGGATGGGTCGCTGGGAGTGGTAGCCGCACTCGAGGCGCTGGAAGTGATCGTGACCTCTGGATGGCGGCCCGCGCGCCCGTTGGTGCTGGCCTCTTTCGTGAACGAGGAAGGCGTACGCTACATGCCCGATATGATGGGCAGCCTCTTTCATGCCGGTGATCTGAGCCTCGAGGCCGTCCGCGAAGCACGTGATCGAAACGGGGTGTCAGTGGGCGAGGAAATGGACCGCCTGGATTACGCGGGCAAAGATGAGCTGACTGATCTGGGAATCGACACCTTCCTGGAGCTGCATATTGAGCAGGGACCGGTTCTGGAAACACTCAATCGCCACGTGGGCATTGTTACAGGTGTCCAGGGGTTGTCCTGGTTTGAAGTGACCGTCGAGGGCGCTTCCAACCATGCGGGGACCACGCCTATGGATTTGCGTCGCGACGCTGGAAAGCACGCCGCGGACCTCGCAGCTCGGTTGCGCATCTTGACGGATGAAATCGAAGGCCTGCGTCTGACCATCGGCTCCATGACCTGGTATCCGAACCTGATCAACGTCATCCCGGACCGGGTTGTCTTCACGGTTGATGCCCGGCATCCCGATCCAGCAACATTGGAAGACGCAGAAAATCGTATCCGGTCTCTGTGTACTGCGGCCCATCGACCGGAAAAAGGCCTGACAGTTGCATGGAAGCCGCTAGCGCGTGTAGCTCCGTGTTCGTTCGCGAGTGGGGTAGTAGAGGCCGTCGCAGACGCCATTGACCGGGAAGGATTGACCGGACACCGCATGATCAGCGGAGCGGGTCATGATGCCCATATACTCTCGCGTTGCTACAGGGCTGGCATGATCTTCATCCCGAGCCGAGGTGGAGTGAGCCATCATCCTGATGAGTATTCAACGGACGAGCAGATTATACATGGTGCACAGGTGCTGCTCCGATCCATCTTGTCACTGGCGGACTACCCTACATCTGCCTCCTGATTCCATGATGCAGCCCGTTGCTGTTTCGTCGCCGAGTGCGCGGACCTTTTCCGCGTCGCCTCGACAGAGGACATCGTGATTTCGAGCGCGGGCCGGTGAAAGTAGCATCGCCTTCGAATAGGCTATCCCAACAGGTCTGCTATGCGGCGTGGATTCGAGACCAGCTCTAGCGCCTGTTGAACCCAACGATCCTCTTCCAGATTTGCCTCGACCATGTCATTCTCGAGCAACAACCGGCTGCGGATCTCGCCCTTGAGCAGGAAAAGCAGTCTTTCGGATTGCTCC
>JAURNP010000187.1 GCA_030830105.1 Rhodothermales bacterium
CCAACCATCCGGATCGAAGGACCTTTTCGACCGCCGCCACTCTTACCTGGGCCGGAAAGGCGGTACACGAACTTGAGCATGATGTAGCGTCCAAGCGAATTGACACGCTGCTCGCGGATCATGTTGCCCGTATTCGTGAAGCTGATGCCCTCGTTGCGATCAAGAATATCGAGCGCTACCAACTGCAGGTCAGCACGCTGTCCAACGAGGGTCTTGGTGATTGACGCTTCCCAGAGCGGAACGGAGCGAGCCTCACCGAACACTTCTTGAGAGTACATTCGATAGTCCAGCTCGCTGGAAATCTCCCAGGTCTCACCCAGGTACAGACCTGCTCGCACGGAGTAAGAGGAGTTCACGTAGTTCTGGTCCTGATCCGGATTCAAATTGTAGGAGACGTCGTTGAATGTGAACGAGCCGGTCACTGCCAGATCAAAGAGATCCTTTGTACGATTTTCGAGGGTGAGTTTCGTGGTATTTCGCATCGTGCGGGTCGTGCTCTCCTCATCGTTGATGATCTCTATACCACGATTGAACATGGCATTGTTCGAGAGATTGAACTTCATACCTAGCGGACGAATCGGTGCGCCGAAGTTCACATTCCCGTTGTAGGTCCAGTCCCCTTCTGTGTTGACGGATGTGATTTCCTGGGCCAATCCGCGCCCGATGGTGCGGGAGCGTGTGATGTTGTTGTCCGTGTAAGTCGCGGACATCCAGGCAAACAAGTTCACGAAGGTGAACTGGTCGAAGTAGTTGTACCGCAGCGTCAGGGAGTGGCGATACTCAGGCTCCAGCTCAGGATTCCCTACGTATACATTCAATGGATCGGAGTTATCCGTAAATGGCTGGAGCTCATTCATGGAAGGCTCCCGGGTGCGTGTGGTGTAGCGAAACCAAACGTCCCGTCCCTGCTTGGGTGACCAATTGAGCTGAGCCATGGGAAGGACATGCGTGTAAGCGTTCGATACTGAGATATCGTTCTCCAGAATGGTGCCCTCCAGAGTTGACTGTTGGATTTCGGCGCCCACATTCAAATTGAATTTCTCCCAGTTGCGACGGAAAGTGAATCCACCGCGCAGGTACGAGTAGGTGCGGTCCAGCCCGGAGCTGAGAAGATCGTTACGAATCTGTGTGCCCGAGACCAAATCGAATACAACTTGATCTTTGTCCTCATTGATGGCTTGCCGCTCTGCCTGCAGGACGAGCAAGTTTCCCTCTCCGATGGACTGTGTCAGCGATACGCGTTGCGTCTGTTGCAACGTATTTCCGAGCGATTCCTGGATCTGTTGAATCTCCTCGTAGGTCAGTGCATTACCCTCGCCAGCCACACCTGTCAGGGACTCCAGATCCGCCTCGGTATCCGAATCGTTCAGGTTCAGTCGCGTTTCAGCAACCACGCTGGTACCTCGCTCATTCAGACGCTTGCGCCAAGTCAGGTTGGCCTGACCGCGGGTCTGATTCCCATCGGTGAGATAACTGGTGTCGCTCGTGTTCTGCACGGTGCCGATACCGTCTACCGTATTTCGCAATCCAATACTGGAGAGCGAAGAATTGCTGATGGTAAAGTTGCTGCGCAGCCTCATGTCATGGCCTTCGGCGAAATCCTGGCTGATGTTCAGGTTCAGCCGGTGGGTCATATTGTCGCTGACTTGCGTACTATTCTCATCAGTGTTCGCAGATAGGGAAGATCCGAGGACCTGCTGTGTGAGCGTCGAACGGACTTGGCTGTTCTCAATGCTGGACAGGAAATACGAACTGCGCACCTCCGTGCTGCTACCAAAATCGCGGCTTGCATTCAGACCAAGGGCCACAGTTTCCGAGAATCCGTCCGAAAGACTTCCGCCAATGTCGATGCCACTGCCGGCACCATCCATCCGGAATCCACCGCCTCCCTTCATGGCGCCCATACCGCCCATGAAGCTGATGTAATCACCGAATGAGAATCCCTGTCTGTTGACGTTATTCAGGTTACCGATAAATGCCAACTGGGTCCCGGGCGAGAATCGGTTGATGGATGCTTGGCCGTCGTATCGCCCATCGGCCCCATATCCACCGCTCATATTGCCGAAGTAGCCATTCTTGGCATCTTCCTTCAACTCGAGGTTAATGGTCTTCTGTTCTTCGCCATCGTCCACGCCGGTGAACTCGGCCATGTCGCTTTTCTTGTCAAACACCTGAACGGTCTCGATCGCATTTGCGGGCAAATTCTTGGTAGCAATTTGAGGGTCGTCCCCGAAAAATTCCTTCCCATCAACCAGCACCTGGCTGACCTCTTCACCCTGGGCAGTGATCGAACCGTCGGCCTCTACCTCAATACCGGGAAGTCGCCGCAGCAAGTCCTCAACGACCGCATTGGGGCGCGTGGCAAAGGCATTGGCGTTGTATTCGAGCGTATCCTTTTTGACGACCATCGGGATGTGATCGGCAGAAACGACGAGCTCATCCAACTCCTCGGTTTGAATCTGCATTTCCAGCCGACCCGCGTCGAAATCCGCATCTGTCAACAAAAAGTTTTGCTGAATCGTCCGGAATCCGACAAAAGTGATTTGTAGGACATACTCGCCGGCAGGAACCCGACGCAGCCTGAACGCACCGTCCGAATTGGCGGTCGCAAACTTAGTGAGCGTTGAGTCGGAGGCCGTCAGCGCCACAACCGTGGCTCCCTGCAGCCCCACACCCGAGCTATCCACGACGGTACCACTGACATCAAAGCGATCCTGAGCCGATGCCTGGTCAGCTTGAAAGGTCAGCAGAAGTAGCGCGAAGAGCGCATTGAAGATGGAAAGACGATTCATTGATCGAGAATTAAGTGTGAGTGTGCCGTTGGGGTGCGTCGCGATGATGAAGCGTCGGTCACTGCCGAATGATGAAGCGTCCGCCGCCTCGTCGTCCACCGAACTGCGCTTCCATTTCAGCCCGTTTTTCTTCGACGATCCCGTCGAACTCTTCTTGGGTCACTTCCTTGCCCTCATCCGGTACCACGATAGCTCCTTCTTCCAGGGGCCCCATCTGGATGTTCTTGGCAGTGAAGGTCATACGTCCCTCGTCGACCGTCAAGACCAGAATCGCCCCGGGTAGGCCTCCAAAAGGACCCGGACCTACAGCTACCGGAATCTCGGGGGCAAACCACGCTTCCACAGAAGACGTATCGCGCATGGCGGTAGCTCGATGCACCACGTAGCCGTCGAATTCACTTTGCTCGCCCGTGAGCTTCCATGCCAAAACCGGCTGCTCGTCCCGGATCAAGAAGGTGCGTCCCATGAAATCCCGCTGATCCGTCATCTGGCCTTCATCATGATTGATGTAGGTGATATTCTGGTCCCGGTTGCGTTGCATGCGAACACGCATGCCGCCACCACCGAATTCCCGAGCGCGCGGTTCTTCCTGTTCGGCAGATACCTGCCAGGTCGACTCGAAGTCGTTGAATCGGAGTACCATTTTCGTGGTGTTTTCCGTGGGAATCTGATCCCTCATTGACTCCATCTCGGGTGGAAGATCGCTTTCGATCTTGACGACGCGGTCGTAGTTGATCGTACCTTCCTGCGCTCTCAGAGGAGCGACGAAGACGAGCATCAGCAGGCAAGAAAAGAAGGCTCGGTAGAAAAGCTTCATGAGCATAGCAGGTTGTGCTGACCTCGTGTCAGCCTTGGGAATGTGCGTTCGTGCTAAAAACGGAAGGAATACCGGTTTTATTGCTGAAACCATCCAATTTCCGTCTACCACCGGCGTTGTAAGGAGCAGACACCCTTGAGTGGGCAGGATAACTACGGGTCCCTTGTTTCATGCCCCGTAGACGCCTCCTGAAACGTAGGAATTCCGCGCTACGGCAGATGTGACACTTTTGTGACAACCAATCACCCTCGCAAGTGCCCCCCTTTTTCGACCAGGGGACAAATACCCGGTATTTTCGAGGTCCCAAGGGCGCTTCAACTTATATATTATTACGCTTCCCGGTGTATCGGGTACTCACTAGTAGTTCAACCTCGCACATCTTCCATGTCCACATCCATCACCCTCACATTTCCTGACGGCTCCACTCGCTCGTTTGAAGGCGGCGTGACCGGTCACGAGGTGGCCACGTCCATCTCTGAAGGACTGGCTCGCATGGCTGTATCCATCGGTGTTGACGGAGAAACGAGGGATCTGTCGCGACCCATCGAGAGCGACGCAGCCATCCAGATTCACACGCTGCGAGATGATGAAGGATGGACAACCTACTGGCACTCCTCGGCCCACCTGATGGCTGAGGCGTTGCAAGAGCTTTATCCCGGTGTCAAATTCGGGATCGGTCCAGCCATCGATAAGGGCTTTTACTATGACGTCGACCTCGGCGATCGACAGCTGACCGCGGATGACCTCGAGGCCATCGAAAAAAAGATGATGGAGCTTGCCAAACGTAATGTGAGGTTTGAGCGGCGAGAGGTCCCCAAAGAAGAGGCCATTGCCTACTTCAAGGAAAAAGGCGACGAGTACAAGCTGGAACTGCTGGAAGATCTCGAGGACGGCACCATCACCTTCTATACGCAAGGTGAATTCACGGACCTGTGCCGTGGCCCGCATGTCCCCAGCTCCAAGACCATTAAGTATGCGAAGCTTCTGAACATTGCCGGCGCCTACTGGCGAGGGGATCAGGAGCGCAAGCAGCTCACCCGCCTTTACGGGATCACGTTCCCGAAGAAGGGCGAGCTTGACGATTTCCTGGAGAAGCTGGAACTGGCACGTCAGCGCGACCACCGCAAGTTGGGCAAAGAACTGGAGCTGTTCCATTTCTCGCAGAAGGTTGGCTCCGGTCTTCCGCTGTGGCTTCCGAAGGGCACCATGCTCCGGGAAACCATGATGACTTTACTGAAGGAAGAACAACTTCGTCGCGGGTACCAGCCCGTGATCACTCCCCACATCGGGCGACTGGAACTGTTCACGATCAGTGGTCACTATCCGTACTACTCGGATAGTCAGTTCCCGCCCATGATGGACGATGAGGAAGAAGGATATCTCCTCAAGCCCATGAATTGCCCGCACCATACCCAGATCTATGATGCCAAGCCGCATTCCTATCGGGATCTACCCGTGCGCCTGGCTGAATTCGGCACGGTGTATCGCTACGAGCAATCCGGAGAGCTCTCCGGTCTGACGCGTGTGCGCGGGTTCACGCAGGATGATGCGCACATCTTCTGCCGTCCCGACCAGATCAAGAAGGAATTCAAAGACGTCATCGATCTGACACTGCTGGTCTTCTCCTCGCTGGGCTTCAACGAGTTCAAAGCGCAGGTTTCTCTTCGCGACCCATCGAACAAGGAGAAATATGTCGGCGACGATGCCCAGTGGGATGCTGCCGAGCAGTCCATCCGTGAAGCGGCCGTCGAAATGGGTCTTGAAACGATCGAGGTCGCAGGCGAGGCTGCCTTCTACGGACCAAAATTGGACTTCATGGTCAAGGATGCTCTGGGCCGCGAATGGCAGCTCGGAACCATTCAGGTCGACTATAACCTGCCGCAACGCTTCGATCTCTGGTACACGGGATCGGATGATCAGAAGCATCGCCCGGTAATGATCCACCGTGCACCTTTCGGGTCACTGGAGCGATTCATCGGGGTCTTGATCGAACACTGCGGAGGCAACTTCCCGACATGGCTGGCCCCTGTACAGGTCCAGGTATTGCCGGTTGGGCAATCGTTCAACGAATATGCCGAAAGCGTTGTGGAACGACTTCGATCGGCGGGATTCCGTGCTGAATCGGATCTGAGACACGAAAAGGTAGGCTACAAAATTCGTTCTGCGGAGATGCAGAAAACGCCGTACATGCTCATTGTCGGACAGCAGGAAATGGACAACGACTCGGTTTCCGTTCGACGCCATGGTGAAGGCGACCAAGGATCCGAATCCCTGGACGCATTCGTCGCCCTCCTGGGTGCGGAAGTCAGTGCTGCATTCAGCCGGGAAGCATCCAGTTAAGGTATCGGCTGAAGCCGGAGACCAACACAAGAACGCTCATCTGACTGCTATGTATGCCTGACAGGCATGGATTGAATCATAATCCTACATTAAGGGTAGCATTCGGATATTTCAGAACTCCCATCAATCAACATCCACACAGTCATCGCTAAACAGAGAATTCGAGTGAACGATCGCATCCGGGCAACTGAAGTCCGCGTGGTCGATCCCAAGGGAAATCACGGCATCTACCCCACAGAGGTAGCCATGCAGATGGCCGACGACCAGGATTTGGACCTGGTTGAAATCTCCCCCCATGCTGATCCTCCGGTCTGCAAGATCATGGATTACGGCAAGTTCAAGTACGAACAGCAGAAGAAGGAGAAAGAAGCTCGTAAGAAGCAGCACACGATTGAATTGAAGGAGATTCGGTTCCGTCCTCATACGGACACCCACGACTTCAAATTCAAAACCAAGCACGCCAAAGGATTCCTGGAAGCAGGCCATAAGGTGAAGGCTTACGTGCAGTTCCGCGGTCGGGATATCATCTACAAAGATCACGGCATGGAAGTGCTTGCCCGCTTCATCCAGGAGCTGGGCGATTTGGCCAAGATTGATCAGGCTCCGAAGATGGAAGGTCGACGCATGACGACCATCCTGAGCCCGATCAAGAAGAAATAAGGCAGCGGATGCGCAGAGCGGCAATTCTAGCATTCTTGATCTAAGGCTGCATTGCGCACAGAGCCCCTATTTCGTAGTTTTTGAGGCTCAATCGGAATCGCGTGCATCCCGAATTTATCGGAGCGCGATCGAGAAGAACCAGCCGAATCGGCCCACCAGGGAGGGTTCGGCTCCTAAACAGGCAGTTGATATGCCCAAGATGAAATCAAACAGTGGCGCCAAGAAGCGTTTCACGACGACCGGCACAGGCCGTATCCGTCGCAAGAAAGCGTTTACGAGCCACATTCTGACCAAGAAGTCGCCGAAGCGCAAGCGTAACCTGCGCGGAACGACCCTGGTCGATCCCGCTGATGAGCCGCGCATGCGGAAGCTGATCAACGGCTGACACCTTCGCCACCCTCGCCGCCTACGGGCCGGTCAAGGGTCTCAAAGAGCACATAATTAGTAGAGCAAAATGCCACGCGCAACTAACAGAGTAGCCGCCCGCAAGCGCCGCAAGGCCATCATGGGTATGGCCAAAGGCTATTGGGGCCGCAGGAAAAACGTTTATACCGTTGCCAAGAACGCGGTCGAGAAAGCCCTTCAGTATCAGTACCGGGATCGCCGCGCTCGCAAGCGCCAATTCCGTCGTCTGTGGATTACGCGTATCAACGCGGGTGCACGCATCAACGGTACGACCTACTCCCAGCTCATGGGCTCCCTTCGCAAAGCGGATGTCCAGCTGAACCGTAAAGTGCTTGCGCACCTTGCCATGCACGATCCGGACGCCTTTGCCGCCGTGGTAAAGAAAGGCGCCTGAATCGTACCCTGAATTCAACCTCAAAAGGAATCTCCATGCTGTGCCCAGCCTCGACTGACCAGCGATTTATGGACCGCCTCGCGTAACACTGTAGCAGGCGGTGCGATCTTTTCGCACGAGTTCAAGAATCCCGCCTCCTTCTACAGGACAGGCGGGATTTTTTTTGGCCGTTCCTATTTTCGTTCTCGTAATCCGACCATCCGTAATGGATTCACCTTCCAAATCCGCAGCCGAAGCCGCCGTTCAAGCCCTCTCAGACTTGAAGGCGGACATCGAAGGAGCCGTCCTGGACACGGCGGAGGCCATTGATGCCTACCGCATCCGGTACCTCAGCAGAAAACAAGGGCAGATCACGGCCTTGATGAAGCGTATCCCAGATGTTGCTCCGGCGGACCGGAAGGCATTTGGTCAGGCCATCAATGCGGCTAAATCCACGGTGGAAGAGCGACTCGAGCAGGCTACAGCGGCCCTGTCGGCGGATGGATCCAGTTCGGCTGCTCCTGCCGATCTGACTCTTCCCGGCAGAACCCAGCCTCAAGGAAGCCTGCACCCCATCACTCAGGCGGCCCGTCTGATCACCCGAGTTTTTGAGAACTACGGCTTCGATGTCGCAGAAGGACCTGAAATCGAAGATGACTGGCACAACTTCACCGCCCTGAACTTCCCACCGGATCATCCGGCCCGGGACATGCAGGACACCTTCTTCATCGAGGATGCCGAGAAGGATCATGGTGGTATCCTCTTGCGCACGCACACCTCGCCCGTGCAGATCCGTGTGCTCGAGGAGGTGATGAAGGATGGAGAGCCACCGATCAGAGTAATCGTTCCGGGACGGGTGTACCGCAACGAGGCTATCTCCTACAAGTCATACTGCCTCTTTCATCAGGTGGAAGGCCTGCATGTCGACGAAGGCGTGACCATGGCCGACCTCAAGCAGATCCTGCATGCCTTCGCACGGACGCTGTTCGGGGAAGACGTGAAAATGCGCTTCCGTCCCAGCTTCTTCCCGTTCACGGAGCCCAGTGCCGAAGTAGACATCTGGTGGCATGACGAAAATCTTCCCGGCGGCGGACGCTGGATGGAGATCCTCGGCTGTGGAATGGTCGATCCCAATGTCCTTGAAGGCGTGGGAATCGACTCCGAGAAATACACGGGCTACGCCTTCGGAATGGGCGTCGAGCGTATTGCCATGCTGCGATACGGTATCGACGATATCCGCATCCTCTATGAAAACGACGTTCGCTTCCTCGAACAATTCAGCTGATCCCGCACCATCATGATTATCAGTACCAACTGGTTGTCCGACTACATTGCCCATGGCCTGAGTGATGACGCACTTGCCGATCGGCTGACCATGTGCGGACTCGAGGTGGAATCCGTCGAACGCACCGGCAACGACCTGAATGGGGTCGTTGTTGGTCACGTGGTTTCCACAGGCCAACACCCGAATGCCGATCGCCTTTCCGTCTGCAAAGTGGACGTTGGCGGCGAGGAGCCTCTCCATATAGTATGTGGCGCTCCCAACGTGGCAACCGGCCAGAAAGTGGCGGTTGCCACCATTGGCACGACGCTTCATCTGCCCAGCCGTGACAACCCGGAAGAGCGGGTCCCGGTCACGATGAAGAAGGCCAAAATCCGCGGCGAAGAGTCCCATGGGATGATCTGCGCCGAAGACGAATTGGGCCTTGGCAGCGACCATGACGGAATCCTGGTGCTGTCGGAGGAAGCTGTCGTAGGTACGCCATTCCCGGATTACCTGAGCGCAAAAGGAATTTCCACGTCCGATACAGCGATTGATATTGCTATCACGCCCAACCGTCCCGACGCTATCAGCCATCTCGGTATTGCCCGCGACGTCAGTGCCTTGACTGGAAAGGAAGTCTGCCGGCCCGCGGTATCCATTCCTGAAACTGGTGACCTAGTATCTGAAGAGTTCAGCGTTTCGATCGAAGCCGAGGACCTCTGCCACAGATTCGTCGGCATCCTCGTGAAAGGTGTCGAAATCAAGGAATCGCCGGCCTGGATGAAGCAGCGCCTGCTGACCATCGGCTTGCGTCCACGCAACGTCATCGTGGACATCACCAACTATGTGATGTACGAGTGCGGGCAGCCATTGCACGCGTACGATGCCGATAGCCTGAGCGGCAACAGCATCATCGTTCGCAAAGCCAAGGCGGGCAGCTCCTTCACCACGCTCGATTCGAAGGAGCGTACGATGCCCGAGGACGCTCTGATGATCTGCGATGCCGAGCGCGAGATCGGTATTGCTGGCATAATGGGTGGTGAGAACACCGAGGTCACGGATGAAACGTCCAACGTGTTCATCGAAGCAGCCTGGTTTGATCCGTCTTCCATCCGTCGCACGGCCAAGGCTTTGTCCCTCCAGACAGATGCCTCCTACCGCTTCGAGCGCGGTGTGGACGCAGAAGGCCAGGCGTGGGCAGCGAAGCGCGCTGCCGACCTGATGGTCGAGCTGGCGAATGCTACGTTGGTCGAAGGCATGATCGATGTACACCCGGTACCCTACGAGGCACCCATCATTTCTCTGCGCGCCCAGCGGGCGGTAGACATTATTGGAACTCCGATTGCCAGTGATGAGATGGGCCGCTTGCTCGAAGCCATCGGATTTGGTACTACCGAAACCCAAACGGATCCCGCTGTCTGGGATGTAACGGTGCCTTCATTCCGCCCCGATGTCGAGCGGGAAATCGATCTGATAGAGGAAGTTGCTCGCCTGTTCGGATACGACAATATTCCCGAGCCCACCCACTCGCGTATTCCGAATTTCACGCCAGGCATGGCGACGGATCGCCAGCTGCGTGAGCGACTTCGCGACGTCCTCGCAGGCATCGGTTTCCGGGAAACGTATACCAATTCGATGCTGCCAGTCGAGACAGCGGCGCGCTTCAACGACCCCGCCCTACCGGGTGGTCGTTTTGGCGGTGAGGTGGTCGAAACGCTGAACCCCATCACCACAGAGATGGCCGCTCTGCGTCCCTCCCTCCTGCCCGGACTCCTTCGTGTGGCCGGACACAACCATAATCATGGCCAGCAGGCGGTACGCCTGTTTGAATTCGGTCGTGTTCATACCAAACGCCAAACGAATCGTACCCTTGTCGGCGACTACACGGAAACGGAAACCCTCATGGTTCTGGCTTCTGGCCGGTGGCAGGAACAGTATTGGGAGGATGATGCCCGTGATTCGGACCTGTTCGACGTAAAAGGTGTCATGGATCGCGTCTTCGGCGCCATCGGCCTTGAAATGCCTCGCTACAAGCAACGAGATGCTTCCGATCTGGCATCGTGGGGCGTGGATATCCTTCTTGGCAAGCGCTGGATAGGAAGCTTGATGCGTGTCAGCGATGATGTAGCCGATGCATACTCATTGCGCCACGACGGCCTGGTTGCCGAACTGGACTTCACTGCCCTGGCCGAAGCGGCAGCCGCCGCTATTCGGCCCACGTTCCAGGCCATCAGCCGATTCCCAATCGTGGAGCGTGACATTGCCGTTGTAGTTCCATCTACTCAGCCGGCCGGCCCCATGCTGGAAGCCATCCGCCGTGCTGCAGGAGATCTACTGAAGAAAGTATTCGTATTCGACTTCTATGAGGGCAAACACGTCGGTGAAGGCAACAAGAGCCTGGCCTTTGGACTTCGCTTGGGCGCAGACCGGACGCTCCGCGACAAAGACGTGGATAAGGTGATGAGCCGTGTCCTGAAAGCACTTGAGCGCGAGTTTGATGCCAAACTTCGGGGTTGATACTATATTCCGACGCAGGATTACCTGATGCTGCCCTGAATTAGACATGACATTCCGATATGAGCTCCTCTCCCAATTCGCACGACCGGGAAGAAATCCCAGGACAACAAAGTATGTTCGAGGGCGGCTCTTCCGCACAGGCCTCAGCCAATCGGAAACGTGGCTCCGCGCATCTGAAAGGCACGCGTGCACTCGAGAGCCTGCGCAATCGCATTGACCTTGCCGTAAAAGAACTGCATCGTCTACGCGAAGAGAATACTGCGCTGCGTCGCGAGCTGGATGCTGTCCAGAACAGAAAAGACGATTCCGTTGACGGTACGCAGGTCGTGTTCACGGAGTCTCCTGACGAGCTACGGCAGAAACTGGAGGACTACATTGCCATGATCAATGAATTGATCGAGGCGGAAAACGACAAAACCCCATCCGAGGAGGCAGGATCATGAGCGAATTGACCCCGATCAAAGTCCGTCTACTTGGAAAAGATTATACGCTGCGTGTAGCCAAAGACGATGAATTGGCGACCCTCGAGATGGCTGAGTACCTGAATACCAAGCTTCAAGCCTTCCGGGATTCTCACCCGGAGCAATCCGATCTCACGGCTGCCGTCATCACGGGCCTGGCCATCACGGAGGAGCTGTTTGTTGAACGGTCTTCAGCGCTCGATCCCGGAGAGCACGTGAATGGCGTTTTGAGCGACCTCGAGAAGAAGCTGTCAAAAGCCCTTCTGACGTGATTGATCATCCTGCAGATCGACGCATTTAGCTTGCCTCCCCATCGGCCCGGTCGTATTGTGAGAGTACGGCGCGACCCGTCTCAACACGATAAGAATCTAACACTTTTGTTGTAGGGAGCCCTCCTTCGGGCTTGGACGACAGGCCTCAATCGAACCTGGTTCGATCCGACTATGTCGGCATTGGAAGTCGAAAGAGACCGAGCGGTACCCATTATGTGGGAAATGGAGATTCTTCCATATTTGAGGCGGGCACGCGCCATTTTTGTATCCGGCCCATACGTGTGAGCCGCCCTTTACCCAGGCCGCGAAGAGTGCTGATATGCGGATCATACGCCCCCATCATGTTCAAAAAAAACATGAATATGGACAAGGCGATTGATCCTGCTTCGAGCCTGCGTGTTCATGCATCTATCTTGACGCCGTCTTGTTTGGCCATCTAAGCGTGGACCCATGATAGGAACGATCGGAAAACTCCTGATCCTGCTCTCTTTCGTGGCCTGTATTCTCTCAGGCCTCACCTTCCTGCGTTCCTCGAAGCTGGAAACGCGGGTGGATGAATGGAAGCGCATTGGACGACTTTCCTGGTGGGTGGCAACCCTGGGCATTATCGCCTCATTCGGCCTGCTCATCTACCTCAACGTCACGCACGCTTTTCAGTACGCCTACGTGTACGAAAACACGGCCATGGATCTGCCTCTGGATTACCTGGTGGCGGCTTCCTGGGCCGGACAAGAAGGGTCATTCCTGCTCTGGATCGTCATGAATGCGCTTGTTGGCGTAGCCGTGATCACGTTTGCGAGGGATTATGAGGCGCCGGTCATGGCGATCATTTGCCTTTGTCAAGCCTTTCTGATCTCCATGATTGCCGGTCTGCAAATTGGGCCTATGCCGATTGGTTCGTCCCCCTTTGCGACACTGGCCGAGAAATTCCCCACGGCTCCCATGATCCAGGCCGGTATCATCCCTACGGATGGCCAAGGGCTCAACGATCTCCTGCGAAACTACTGGATGGTCATCCACCCACCGGTTCTCTTCATAGGCTTCGCTTCCATGATTGTCCCGTTCGCGTTTGCGGTGAC
>JAURNP010000003.1 GCA_030830105.1 Rhodothermales bacterium
ACGGCCATGGCGTACGCACAAAGCCAGTCATTCATGGAAACGCGGCCTTCACCGCTTCGGAGAGCCTGAATGAGATGGTGGGCCCGGCGCTTGACGTTCAGTCCGCCGGGTAGTGTCCCGTCGGCACCGAGACCGTTCTCGATGCATTGCTTCATTACCATCCAGATCTCATCCAATCCACGGTCGAGTTCTTTGTCCCCGTGGTAGCGATGCTCATTCTCCCGCTTCATGCCTGCAATGGACAGGCCGCACTTCTGTGACATGACCAGCATGTCGCGTCCGGATTCGAATGGGTACGGGAAGCCTTCGGCATCCTCCATTGCCAGCGGTGCCTCTATCTCTTCGATCGCTTCTTGTCCCGTGATGAACCCGCCTCCGATGGAAAAATATCGCCGCTCGTGCAATATGTCCTCTCGATTCAAGACGCGGAAAATCATCCCATTGGGGTGCTCCGGCAGTGGCTCACCGCGGTCAAAGATCACATCGTCGGGAGGAGCGAACGAGGCCGACCAGCCGTCGGTATCGATATGCACACGTTGCCACAGATCGCCCATAAGCTCGTTCACATCCGCATTGATCAGCGCGCGTGGGGTGTATCCATTGAGTCCCAAAACGACGGCTCGGTCGGTGGCGTGTCCCTTTCCGGTCCAGGCCAACGAACCCTTGAGGATGGCCTGCAGACGAACATCCTGGCCAAGGACCAGATGACCTTGCTCCACGTGCTGGCCGATACTACGCCGGAAGGCGCGCGCCGCCACCATCGGACCCATCGTGTGTGAACTTGACGGGCCTATACCAACCTTGAAGAGATCAAGCGCTGAAATGAACAAGGGCTAATCCAAAGCTGTTTACGGGTGAGAATCATCCACTTGGCAATGATCATTCTTATTCCTCGGATGTATCGAACATCCAGCCCATAACCCACCAGCGCTCGCCATCATGCCAGAGCGTAATGGTGTTTATGCCGGAGGTGTAGGGCTCACCATTGGGCTCGAGGGAAGACGCGTAGCGGCTCCACACATGTGCCATGTTGCCGTGGCGAAGAACGTCGCGCTCCAACTCGTATTCCCAGAAGGGTTCTTCGCGCGGAGCATTGTCTCCATAGAATTCTTCCAGCGTCAGTCGACGGACAGAAGGCTTTCCGTCGGCATCCTCTCCTGCTATGGCAATCCAAGCATCCGGATGGTGCAGGGTCTTGTCACGTGCGTAGTCTCCGGATTCCCCAGCGGGACCCGAGACGACTTCGTAATACGCCTTTATGATGGCGTCGATACTCTCAACGTCGGCTGGATCGGCCTCCTGCGAGTGGGCGGGCAGGCCGACGAACAGCAGAAGAAGAACGGATAGGATAAAGCGGGTTCTATTCATGAAGCAGATGAGTTGGATAAATGATGCCAGAAGATTCGTACGGGTCACTCTGGAAGGACTCGCATGCGAGAGAAAGGAAACCCACCGCAGCCAGTCATAGGCGTTGACGCGTCAGCGGGTTCGCTCGCCAGCGCTGCGTCCATCGTGGGAAGATCCCATGCTGTGTAGCAAAAGCCCCAGGTCCAGGGAGCCATTCCCTCGAAATGGGTCCAATCGACGCGCGTCCATCGATCGGCCGTAGAGTCGGATGCCGGTTGCAGAAGAAAGAGAACACGATTCATATCCGCTGCAGTGACAATCCGATAACGACTTCCCGGATGCTGCGACCACGACGTATCCGATACCTCGTATCGAATGTTGTAGTCGTCTTCAAACATCCCCGTGGGATGAAAGGATTGTTCCATCCGGACGCTCTCAGCCACGCTGTCATTTTCGCTCACGGAAGACTCGGGCAAGGAGTCAGCGCACCCAGCCATCAGCAAGACGACAAGAACAGCGAAGAGGGGAAGCGAGCGAAGAGCCATGGGGGAGGAATCTGAGGCAGGAGCCGCAAGATAACCCGCATTCCAATCTCGAGGGGACTTCTTTCTCATCGCTTTCCCGAAACGAATGAGGCCTACGATCCACTGAAGGAGTGAGACGGCTTCAAACCCGCAGTTCCCCCTGCCGTCCATCGCTCTCTGAAGCCTTCTACCGACGCACCTTGCCGTTCGTCGCACGGGTCTATCGCATCCGGAGCCCCTGAAGCATCATCGCGCGACCGACCCCCAAAAACGCTCGCACCCACGAACATGTCCTCCGCAGCACGCATCCAAACGGCCACGATCCCCAGACCCTGGGCAGACTGGTTCAATCTCCCAGCGTATGTGCTGGTGTGGTCCATTCCGGGTGTTGCCGCCCTGAGCTTCTATTATCTGAACCAGACGGTCATGGCGCAGCCGTTGAATTGGTCCTACGCGTTGATTTCGACGCTGCCAAACTGGTACATCTGGGCATTCCTGACGCCCGTCATTGTTAAGCTGAGCCGCTCTCACCCGATCGATCAGGACAACTGGAAACGGGTCTTAACCACTGTGCATATCCCGGCTCTGGTTGCAAGTATGTTGGTGCACTCGGCCGTCAACCTCATGCTTTTCCGCACGACCGGACTGCACGAAGAGGTATCCCTAGGACTTTATCGCGTCCACTTTTTTACGCGCATCCACGCGAACATCTTTACCTATACGGCCATCGTCGGGCTGTATTCAGCGTGGGAGTATTATCGCCGTTACGTAAGCCGAGAAGCCCAAACGGCTGCTCTTCAGATCCAGTTAGCCCAGGCCAACCTGCGCCCGCTGAAGATGCAGATTCATCCGCATTTTTTGTTCAATACGCTGCACTCTGTAGCCGCACTCGTGCGCAAAAGTGAGAACCGTCTGGCTGTAAACATGCTCGGCCAGTTGGGCCAATTCCTTCGTCTTGCACTGGAGAATAAAGGGCAGCAAGAGATTCCTTTGGAGCAGGAGCTCGACTTCCTGCGACGCTATCTGGCGATTGAGCAGACTCGATTCGGAGATCGCTTGCGAGTTGAGATAGAGATGGATGAGGAACTACAGGGAGCGTATGTGCCCAATCTGATTCTGCAGCCCATCGTCGAGAACGCGATCCACCATGGAATATCGCCGTCGATGGACAAAGGGGTCATACGCATTTTCGCGCGCCTGAAGGACGAGGTTGTGAGCATGACCGTTGCCGACAACGGCCCAGGGCTTCGTAATCCCGAGCGCCTCCAGAAAGGAGTCGGAGTAGGAAATACCCAGGAGCGACTAGAAAACCTGTACGGTGACCAACAAGATTTCAGTTTCCGGAACGGAGAACTCGGCGGCCTGGAGGTGAACATCCGTGTGCCGTTCTCCACCGAGCCCATCATGAAACTACCCGCAGAGGTGGAATAACCATGGAAGCCTCGCTCAATGTCGTAATTGTAGATGACGAGTCGCTCGCGCGCGATACGGTGCGACTGCTGCTCGAAGGTGTCAGTGATGTCGCGGTCGTAGCTGAGGCAGCAGACGGTCGTCAGGCTGTCGATGCCATCCGCGAGCATAAGCCTGATTTGGTATTTCTCGATGTCCAGATGCCGGGACTAACCGGTCTGGAGGTTGTCTCCGAAGTCGGAGCCGACCAGATGCCGCCCGTCGTTTTTGTAACAGCCTATGACGAGTATGCGGTCAAAGCGTTCGAGACGAGCGCTATCGACTACTTGGTGAAGCCGTTCTCGGATGATCGTTTCGAAGCGGCGCTGGACAAGGCCCGCATGCAGTTGCAGCAGACGCGTCGTGCCGATTTGGAGGAGCGCCTCCGTCAGTTACTGGCCGAGACACGTACGCCCGTTTCATCGGCGAACGATACTCGATTCATGGTCAAAGATCGCGGATCCATCCGATTCGTAGACGCCTCCGACGTCGACTGGGTTGAAGCCGCAGGCGACTACGTGATCCTGCATAGTGGCAATCAGAAGAACATGATTCGAGAGACGATGACCGGGATGGAGAAGAAGCTTCCGAGTGACCGTTTCGTACGAATCCATCGCTCGACCATAGTCTGCCTCAACACTATCCGAGAGATCAAGCCGTACTTCCATGGCGACTATATCGTTTATCTCAATGACGGAAAAGAGCTGAAACTCTCGCGTCGGTACTGGCAGCAGGTCGAGAACACCTTGGGTGGCTAAGCCTGGCGCGCCCAGCCGCTCATCGCCCGTCTATGCCGCTTACCGAAGCGAGTCGCAGCCCGTCTCATGAAGGTATCAGGCCTGACGCGATGGCCTTAAAAACCTAACAGGCACCAGCTCGAAGAAGTCGGGCCCAAACGCCAATTACTATCCTACGTTACGTCCTATGAAAAACCTTTTCTCGATTGCACTCCTCGCTGTGCTGGTCCTCTGGTCCGCGCCGAATGTTGCCGCCCAGCCCGATACTGAAAAAGATATTGTTGACATCGCAGTGGAGGCCGGCACGTTCGAAACGCTGGTCGCAGCCGTTACGGCCGCCGAGCTGGTTGACGTCCTCAAAGGCGAGGGTCCATTCACGGTCTTCGCTCCGACCGACGAAGCATTTGCAGCCCTTCCGGAGGGAACGGTCGAAAACTTGCTGAAGCCGGAGAACAAGGATCAGCTTATCGCAGTGCTGACCTACCACGTGGTTCCAGGTCGGGTAACCTCTGCCGAGGTTGTCATTCTAACGGAAGCAGCCACGGTGCAGGGCTCGACGGTGGACATCAAAGTCAAAGAGGACAAGGTCTATATCGACGCTGCAACAGTCATAGCGGTAGACATTGAAGCCTCCAACGGCATCATACATGCCATTGACGCGGTGATCCTTCCGTAACTTCATCGGAAGACACCTGTCATAAGGGGGCGCCTCGGCGGGGGGCGCTCCCTTTCTTTTTGTGACAATTTTGGTCGGGTGTCTCAGCAAGCGTGCTGCCCCGGCTTCACCCAACCCTGCGACTCATGGTTACGCATCACCTGCGATCCGAGCAATGGATTGAGCGTCCTCGCGACGAGGTCTTCGCTTTCTTCTCGAATGCCGCTAATCTGGAACGCATTACTCCGGACGAACTGAGCTTCAAGATCCTCTCGGATCAGCCCATTGTCATGCAAGTAGGTGCGTTGATTGATTACCAGATTCGCTTGGCTGCCATTCCGTTCAAGTGGCGCACCGAGATCACGGGTTGGAATCCGCCTCACGACTTCGCAGACACGCAGCTCAAGGGTCCATACAAGAAATGGATTCACGTCCACCGATTCGAGGATCATGGCGATCGGACATTGATCGTGGACGAAGTGGAATACGCGTTGCCGCTTTCGCCTCTTGGAGACGTGGCCTACCCGCTGATCAAGCTGCAGTTGAACCGGATTTTCGCTCATCGGAAGAAAGTCATCTCCGATGTCTTCGGCGAAAAATGATTGGAGGCGTACCAAACTACGCAATAATCCGTTTCCGGAACGTTTAGTGCTCGTTCATTGCCCGTTTTTGTAGTGGTTTTGTCCCGCTTGTCTTAACAAAGTGCCGCTTGTCGATGGGTGATGGTATACCCAAACAAGGTGTTGGAAATTGTCCGTCGAAACGCCGCCGGAGCCTTCCGGCAAACAAACCAATTTCTCGAGAGGGACCATGAAAGCATTTTCCAAGCTCACCGCTCTTTTCCTCATGCTTGTCCTCGTCGGTTGCGACAGCGACAGCAACTCTGCAGATGAGAGCGAAGCACCAGGAAGCAACATCGTTGAAACCGCCATCTCGGCGGGTTCCTTCAACACCCTTGTCGCGGCTGTGCAGGCTGCCGACCTCGTAGACACACTGACGTCAGCGGGTCCGTTCACCGTCTTCGCCCCAACCGACGCGGCTTTTGCTGCGCTGCCTGCCGGAACGGTCGAATCTCTGCTGCTTCCTGAGAACAAAGATCAGCTGGTTGCCATCCTGACCTACCATGTAGTATCGGGTCGCGTGACATCGGAACAGGTGACAAGCCTGTCCAAAGCCACGACCGTACAGGGGTCCGATCTTGATATCTCCGTTTCCAACGGTTCTGTCCAGATCAACTCCGCTACCGTCGTAGCAGCAGATGTCGAAGCATCCAACGGTGTGATCCACGTCATTGACGCGATCCTTCTGCCTCCGAGCAACTAGGACAAGACGAAAAGATGAATAGCGACTGACCCGTAAGTCGGTCGCTCAAAGGGCCGGGCTGCGTATGCAGCCCGGCCCTTTTTTTGTACCAATCAGGTCATGCAGGGCCTCACCCTACAACGTCCGTAGGGATGTCTTGCCAGTGTGGTTCGCCGCATCCTGCCTAGGGCAGGAACGGGAGTGTCGGATCTTTGGGGCGCATCCAACAGCCCGGTCGCAGGATATTAGCGCCTGGGATGTAAGAAATGTTGAGCTTATGGCGAGCACTTTTAGAGGAGCAACCAGTTTCAATCAAGACATCGGGGGCTGGGATGTTGCGAATGTGCGCGCAATGAATCTGATGTTCAGTGATGCAACCTCTTTTAATCAGGACCTCAGCGACTGGTGTGTACGCTATGTTACTGTGGAGCCTAATGGATTTAATGCTGCCAGCCCCTTGGACGAAGCTCAAATGCCCCTTTGGGGGACCTGCCCCAGGGTGCCGCTTCCCCCACTTCCGATTCCCCCAGTAACTGAAGAGGTGC
>JAURNP010000188.1 GCA_030830105.1 Rhodothermales bacterium
AACGCGGCCAGCGTACGCTCCGTCGTGGCTGGAGTGAATGAGAATCCACCAGCCGCAAAATCTCTGAATTCGGCCCAGATGCCGACCGCACCTCGATCGAAGAACCCCAATCGACCCGTGTGCGCCGTCAACTTGGTGCTCCAGGTGAGCACCCCGTATTCGATACCCAGGGCTCCGCTTGACTCAAATTCCTGATGGAAGTAGCGCGACAAGGTACCGACCCATTCAACCCGATCAATCCACGGTTTGGGACGCAGCAATTCGGCGCGGTATTCCGCTCGTTTACGCTCTACCGCGATGGACACGCCATTGGGATGCGCGCCAACAAATCCGCCCGGAATGCCATAGTCCGAATCGTAGAGCGACCCATTGAATCCGACGTACCCCCAAGGACGGATCCAGCTGACGCCAGCTTCTCCCGTTTTGGAAGAGAGATCGGTATTGCCGAGTCGTCCGTTCGGAGTTCGCACGTCTTCAGCCTCGCGCACAGTTGCACTGGCGTGGATGGCAAACGAGGATCCCATCGGCGCCGCCATGGAGAATCCCGAAGCGATACCTGAATTCACACTCTGAGCCTGCAACGTCGCGTTGGCGTGGATGTGGTCCGGTACGGACGAGAGTATGGACTCCTTGACGACATTGATGGCACCTGCCATCGTATTGGACCCATAAATCAAGGCAGCGGGGCCGCGGACAATTTCCATCCGCTCAGCTGCCAACGGATCAATTACGAGGGCATGATCCGAAGAAGTCTGCGAGAGATCCCCTGTCCGGGATCCATTTTCAAGTACAAGAAGACGCTCGCCTCCCAATCCCCGGAGAATCGGCCTGGCGGGCGCCGGGCCCATGGACCGCATGCTCAGTCCGGGAAGGTCATTGAGCGTCTCCGCAATCGTCGTTCCCAGGTGCTCCCTGAGCTGCTCTCCTTTCAATTCCTGATCCGTGACCACAGCCTCGCCAACACTTCGATCTCCTTGCACGATCACTTCATCGTGGAGAATCACCTCTGGATCCATGAACAGTGTGAGCCGCAGGGTATCCTCCCCCGTCACATTTATCAGGCGCACCAGGTTCTCAAACCCGATCCGACTGATCTGTAATGTGTGTTGCCCCGAAGGAACGTTGGATAGACTAAATTGCCCTTGGACGTCTGAAGTCGCAGACCGTCGGATCTCATCCAGGAAGACCAGAGCAAACTCGACGGGGTGATTGTCGCTCGTCGACCGGATCACACCTTCGACCGCTGTGGCCTGTGAGGCCGCTGGCCGCGGGGCAAGCCCCGCGGCCAGAGCGACCATCGCCAGGAAGGTCCACAATCCGTTGATCCGGCTCAGGATCATTGAGTAACCGTGATCTGAATAGCGCTTGCGTCCGAAGCCGGTGGGGAGGTAAGGTCAGCGTGTCCGTCGTGGTTGAGCTGCACCTGCATAGCCGTTGTACCCGGCACGACACCAGTGATGTTGAGTCCGAAGCGACCATTCTGCTCCACTACGGCAGTGCCAGGACTGACTACCGAGAACCCGAGCGTAAACTCGGTGTCGAGATCCTCGGAATGCACCTCGTCCCCGTCGTGATCAATCCAGGCTACTTCCAAGCCCGAGAGGGTCTGGCCAGCCGCGACTGAAACTCCACAGGGTGAGGAGTCACAAGAAACGTCACCTTCGAGGACCTGATACAGGACAGCCGTCCCCTGCAAGATCTGGATACCCTCAACTTCTGCATGCTCATCATGATCATCGTCATGTCCGGCTGGATTACTGGAACAAGCGGTCAGAAAAAGGAGGGCAAAGGCAATAGAAAACAGGCTCTTGGCCCGATAAAGAAAAGTCTTCATTGTTCAAACGAGTAGTTGCGCCCCATCGGGGCATAGTCATGATCTGTAGACATGTCGGACATGTCAACGAGAGTTCCGTCGCATCGACATCGCGCGCGACGGTAGTTCAGATCAAGACCGGCGGCCCTCGAACAAACTTGAATGAAGCAGGACGACTGAGTTGCACGCTCTCATACGCTACCCACGGAGAGCGATCTGCATCAGGAACGATAGCAGGGGTGCCCAGCGATCCAACGGCCGGTACATTCGTCAAGCTGATCGGACATTCCTCGGCGATTTCCGGCAATACATCACAGCCAGTGCGCAGGGTGACGCCGTCGTGCTCATCATGCACGTGTGCCAAGTCGGCACGCTCGAGCGCGTGCTCGATCTCGTGAACCAGAGGCGCACCAATCCAGCCTGTCAGAACGACAAGCAAAAGGAAAACCGACGAAAGCCGGGTGCTATGTGAGGGAGTAGTCACGAGTTGGGAAAAGGCCCAGAATGTGCGTTTCAGGAATGACATACCTCCTCATCAAGAATTCAGTTCCTCCAATCCGTCTCAGTAAATGCATGCGGGCGCGCGCGATCGTGTCGCGCGCGCCCGCAAAAGGCCATCCCTCAGCGGGATCGGCAAATCAAGCAAAAGAATTGCTACTGGCCTACCGCATAAAGCTGCTCCGCGAGGCGAACTCGAATCGTGTCCCAGCGATCCGATTGGTTCGCGGACAAATTCCGAAGAGCTTGCATTTCCAGGGTAGCAGCAGCGGTTGTTGAAGCGGTGGAATCACCGGCGTCAATGCTCGCGAACAGGCCCGTTCGCTCATCACTCGTCATTTCGCCGGCACGAACCAACTGGTCGACATAGGCCTTGGCAACCGACGGGTGCATTGGGAAGGAATACTGCATCTGGTTCTGCGGATTAAGCTCCTCAGTCATTACCAGCTTGGCCGCGTCGATCTCGTTCTGTGAGAGGTGCTCGCTTGGCTCCAGTGCAAAGACGTCCATGCCGCGCACGATTTCACTGCCGTAGATGTAGCCGTTGTACCAGTACGTCGACCAGTAGCCACCTGTCAGGCGAGACTGCCCGCCCTCGCTGATCGGGCCTCGATCGAAGAAAGCGATCTCATACGCCTCGGAAGGATCGGAAAAGTCGAAGACCGAAAGCCCCCCCTGGTACCAGGCCTGCGCCTTGATGTCGCGACCCGGAACCGGAATCAAGGACCCGTTGTGGGCTACGCAGTTTTCGAACTCAGTCTGTGGCGCAGGAAGTTTGTAATAACCGGCCAAGGTGAGCTCACCATCTTTGAGCTTGAACATGGCATTCGCGCCCCATTCTGGCAGGTCGGAGCCCATGCAACGTGGCGCTCCACCGCCGCCCCACTCGTCGGTGAACAGCACGGTCGTGCCGTCATTATTGAACGTGGCGGAGTGCCAGTAGGCAAAGTTCGGGTCGGCGACATCCTCGATACGCACCGGATTCGATGGGTCCGAGATATCAAGCAGGATCCCGTTACCGGAGCAAGCGCCACCGGCAAGACCCAGGTGCGGATAGGCCGTGATGTCGTGGCAGCGATCCGTACGGCGCGAGGACTGCGTTCCTGGACCGTAATCGCCCCCTTCCCATAAGCCGGCAATGTTGCCTTCGACCTCGAAGATGCGTGGCTCGTTGACCACGCGCGAGTCCGCAGGATTGTCCAGCGGGACTTCGATGACTTCAATCCGGAAATAGGACGTATTCGAGTCCTCGTCCGCCTCGGCAGAAGAGCATCCCGGGAGTTCATCGCCCGGACGAACCCGGCTGGTACCGGATACATACACAAAAATGCGCTCCGGATTTGCGAGGTCAGATACGAGGGAATGGGTATGCGAACCGCGGCACGTTTGCACGGCGGCGACTTGACGAGGATTACGCATGTCCGAAATGTCGAAGATGCGCACGCCGCGGAAACGCTCCATGCTGACCTCTTCTTCCACGCCTTCCGCACCGCAATCCAATCGGCCTCGGGTCTCCTGAGCCGACATGAACAGCAGGTTGCCGTGAACCGAGACATCGCCCTGCCCGCCTGGGCATACGATCGAAACTTCCAGACTCGGATTGGCCGGATCGGATATATCGTAGACGTTGATCCCCGCGTAGTTACCAACGAATACGTACTCGTCGCGGAAAGCGAGGTCCGTGTTGCTCATGCGACCTCCGGATTCAGCTTCATCGGCCAACTTGAAGCCATCCGGGCGAGGGAGCGTAGCCAACTTCTGCAGATTCAGAATGGCCTCTCCAGCATCATCCACTCCCGAAGACAGCCCGATACGTGGATCATCCGGATCCCATTCCCAGGCCGCTTCCATTTCGCCATCCTGGGCGAATGCAGAAAACGTCAGTGCAAAGCTGAACAAAAACGCGAACAGGGTACGTGTACTCATCGGTTTGTAAGGTTGGGTCAGTTGGAGGAAACGGTGGCCAACATCTGCTGCATACGAAGAATTTCGATGCGCTGGTCAATATCGACTTCGGAAGCGAAATGGAAAATATCCTGATTCTGGCCTGCTCCGGGGCTGCTGAAGAGTTCGTCCACCATGGTAAGTGCCCCTTCGTGATGCTGAATCATGAAAAGAAGCCAGAGCCGATAGAAGTCGGTGCCTTCTGAATCGTGCAGCTGTTGCATCTGCTCGGCGGACAGCATGCCCGGCATCATGGGCTGATCCATCTGGTGACCCGCATGATCACCGTGCGCATGCCCTTCTTCGCCTGTTGCGTGCATCATGGGTACCGCCTCATCACGCTCTTTGAGCCAGTTGACCATGAGCTTGATTTCGGACTGCTGGGAGATGTCGATGCGTTTGCCCAACATGGTCAGGTCACGCGCATTTGTGCGGCCTTCCATCAATGAGACCATTTCGATGGCCTGCGCGTGATGATGGATCATACCCTGCATGAATGCGACATCCGCTTCGGTGTGGGTGCCGAGCCCGAGGGAAAGCTGATTGGTATCCTCGATGATGGTACCCTCCTGCCCCGGCGCACCGGGCTGGATAATTACCGCCGATTCTGTCGTGTCCGAAAGCATCTGGTCGATCAGACCCGACCACGTAGCCGATTGGGCCGGGTCAAATACTGTCTTGACGTCTGCCATGGCCACATCCGGATCGACACCTTCCACCAGCACGCGATAGAGAAAAGTAAAAGCCGAGGCTCGGCGGTTAGAGTTGCAATGGACCAGTACCGTCTTTCCTTCCTGGGCCTGCATTACGCCATTGAACCACTCCACATCGTCCGGTGTGGGGCCGTCCTCACCAAAAGGAATACTCGCGAAGGACATGCCCAGCGCTTCAGCGTGATTCGCCTCCCACACATTTGCCTCTGAGGGAGTTGCCAGGCTGACAATGGTATCAATGCCTTGAGCCTTCAACGCCGCCATGTGCTGCGGCCCAGGCTGACCTGCTGTGTACAGATCGGAGCTGATCACACGCCAATTGAGGATGGAATCAACCGGCGCCTCCATTGATTCCTGTGCAAGCACCGGAACGGCAGCCAACCACAGGACAAGGAGCACAACAAAGGAAGAGATCGTTCTATTCATTTCGGAATCGAGGACTGGTCAATGCCTGATTGATAAGTGCATCCCATGCAGGGTAGTCAACGGGATCCCAGATGGCTTCCATGTTTTTGCGCGCTTCCTCTTCAGGTACGCCCTCGACGAGGACCCGATACAGGAAGGTAAATGCCGAACCGCGGAAGTTGGCCACACAATGGACGTACACCGTCCGCCCTTCATTCGCTTTCATCACGCGAAAAAACTGATCCACGTCTTCCAGGGTTGGCTCTTGCCACACCACTGGAATATTGACGTAGGTCATGGCGGCGGAGGCTACATGAAACCCCTCTTGGCCATTCACTTCCTGGCGAGGCGTTGCCAGATTGATGACCGTCTGTACGCCCTTCTCGGCAAGCAAGGGCACCTGCTCGTTGGCGATCTGACCGCCAGTAAATAGCTGGTCGGATATTGGCATCCAATTCCGAATGGAATCCAGGGGCGCGATATCTACGGGTCGATCATGCGTGGCCTCCTGCGCCATTAACGGCGAAGTGAGCGCCAGGCACAACAAGAAAAAAACGATCGGTCTGAGACGCTTCATTGGAGGGATGAGGGTCTGGAGGGGCTCTAACGGGTTGAAGTGTAAATGAAATGATATCAGGTCGTTCCCGAATGTGTGCCGATTGCGTACCTTTGCGTCCCTCTCTGCCGTCGGTTATGCCGATGCCAGACCTGATTGTTGCCCAGGTGGCGGAATTGGTAGACGCGCCGTCTTGAGGGGGCGGTGTCCGCAAGGACGTGCTGGTTCGATTCCAGTCCTGGGCACATTTATGATCTGCGCTGATACGCGTTGACAACTAAAAAAGGCCTTCAGGATACCCTGGAGGCCTTTTTTTATATCCATGGATAATTAGTGCTACCCAATGATACCGTGTTTTTGTTAACCTATAACGTAACCTCAATTAGTAGGTACGCAGTATGGCTGCAGTAAGTCTTGCACTGAAAACTTGTAGCGCGGATAAGAAGAGCCAGCATCTTTTAATGCTGAGAACCCAGGTCGAAGGCACGACCAAATAATCGAGCCTCGGTCTCAAAGTCCAAATCTAATAGGTCAAGTGACATTGGTTGATTGGTCGCGCGCGGGACAACCCCGTCAGCAATGCGCGTGCTATTTCAATAAAACCACCTGTTGCGAAGCCACAAAGTCCCCTGCTTCTATTAAGATGAGGTATGTGCCTGAAGCAAGGCCGTCAGCGTTGAGCTGGACCGTGTGATACCCTGCTGCCTTCATGTCGCCTGCTACGAGTGTAGCCACCTGCCTACCAAGTAGATCTGTGGCGGTAATACGTACTTTAGAAGCTGAAGGCAAGCCGTAAGTGACCATTGTGGTAAGATTGAAGGGGTTGGG
>JAURNP010000189.1 GCA_030830105.1 Rhodothermales bacterium
GGAACACTTTCCATGGCTACCCGCCGCGACCTTGCTGCTTCAGCCTTCGATCATACAGCAGTCTATGATACCGCCGTCTCGGCCTATTTCCGCGGGGCTGCCGCTTCGTTCGTTATGGACGCCCCACTACAACAGACTCTTCGTTACGGCGAGAACCCGCACCAGCAGGCTGGACTCTTTGGAGATTCGTCAGACCTCTTCGAAAAGCTGCATGGTAAAGACCTCTCCTTCAATAACCTCTTGGACCTGAGTGCGGCACTCACCATCATCGACGAGTTTCGGTATGCAGACGCTACCGTCGCGATACTGAAGCACACCAATCCGTGTGGTGTTGGTACGTCGGCCGACCTTGAATCTGCTTACCACAAAGCGTTTTCCACCGATCGCCAGTCCCCATTTGGGGGCATCGTTGTGGTCAACCGCAAACTTGATCTCGCCACGGCCGAAGCGATCGACAACGTGTTCACGGAAATCATCATCGCTCCCGAATACGGCGAAGGCGTCCTCGATTTCTTGATGCAGAAAAAGAATCGCCGCCTCGTTCGCATGCTGAAATGGGCCTCTGACGACGAAGGACTGGACGTACGTTCCGTTGTTGGCGGCCTGCTGGTCCAGGACCGCGATGAAGTTCTTCCTTCTTCTGAGGATTTGAAAGCTCGGTGCACGGTGCCGACCAAGCGTCAGCCTACCGAAGCGGAGTGGAAGAACCTCGATTTTGCTTGGCGCGTGGCCAAAAATGTGAAGAGTAACGCCATCGTGTATGCGAAAGACGGTCAGACCATCGGCGTGGGAGCCGGTCAGATGAGTCGGATTGACGCCTCTGAGATTGCCGTCTCCAAGGGCCGAAAGTCCGAGCTTGACTTCGACGGATGCGTCGTGGCATCGGACGCATTCTTCCCGTTTGCCGATGGACTCCTGGAAGCCGCAAAGAGTGGCGCCACGGCCGCCATCCAACCGGGCGGATCCGTTCGAGACGAGGAAGTGATTGCCGCAGCCGATGAGAACGGCATTGCAATGGTGTTTACCGGAAACCGGCACTTCCGCCACTGATCCACATTGACGATATTGCGTCCAACGGACAGAGGCTATGAATCGGATTTGGGAACGTACAAGAGACTGGGTGTTGCTCAGTGTGCTGATCGTGTCATCGTTGGTGGTAATGCTCACCGTCAACGAGGACATGTTGCGTGGCCTTCGCGCTCGATCGCTGGAGGCCACGGCATCTATTGAGTCTCTGTTTGCTGGATTGGGCCGCTACGTGCGCGCCCTCGATGAAAACGAAGTTCTTCGCACCCAAAACATCGATCTGGCCAATCAGGTGGCGCTCATGCGAAGTGCCCAGGCCGAGAATCAGCGGCTGGAAGCCTTGCTCGGTCTGGCGGATACTCTCAGCTACGAAGTGCTGGCTGCGCGCGTCTCTTCCAAGGACATCACCTCTGAAAGGAATTTCCTGACCATCGACGTAGGGCGCGACGATGGCGTAGAGGCAAACATGGCCGTCATCAACCCCTCGGGCATCGTTGGCAAAGTGACCTTGGTCGGAAATGAATATTCCCAGGTATTGACCTATTTGAATGCGGACTTCTTTGCTTCGGCCAGCGTCCTTCCGTCCTTGACCGATGGCATCGTTCGCTGGGATGGCCGCTGATTTGATCGACTTTTGCTGGAACACGTCGTCCGCTCTGCGAATGTTAGCAGCGGTGACCTGGTGGTGACGAACGGCTACTCAACCTTTTCACAACCAGGGTATCCCATAGGCGTCGTCGATACCGTCTTCGCCGAACCCGGCACCAGTACCTGGACCATCCACATTCGTCCGAATGCCGAATTGGACAATCTGAGTCATGTATTCGTGGTTCGCACGCCGCCCCAAAACGCTGTTGACCCATCGCTACTTCCAGAAGGCGACCTCTAACCCGAGATTTATCGAGCACACTTTCGCACCTTTCCCCGATCCGTCATGATCCGAAGCTGCACGCTTGTCTGCTTTTTCCTCTTAGCCAGTCTGTTGTCGTCTCCCGCCATCGGCCAGACAAGCACACATGCAGAACTGCGAGGTGCGATAGACGGAATTGTGGCTGAAGGAGGGATTCCTAATGCCTGGTGGACCATCCTCGTGTGGGACGCCGAATCGGGTGCCTCCCTGTATGAGAAAGACACGGGACGCAGCTTTATTCCTGCCTCCAACACCAAATTGTATTCAACGGCAGCCGCCTTGGACATCCTCGGACCAGACTTCCGGTTCGAGACCCGCCTGGAAACCGAGGGTACCATCGAGGACGGTGTGCTGAACGGGAATCTCGTCATAGTAGGCTCTGGCGATCCAGTCATCGGGGGGCGATTCACTGATGGAGACATTACGGCCTATTTCCGAAGCTGGGCGGACTCCCTGAAAGCGCACGGTATCCGCGCAATCGCTGGCCACATCGTTGGCGACGATGATGCATTCGACGAGGAATACATCGGGTATGGATGGCAGTGGGACGATCTGCCCTGGTGGTATGCCGCCGAGATGAGTGCTCTCAGTTTCAATGACAATTGTGTCGACTTCCGGCTGGAGGGCGCCTCGGAGGGAATGCCTGCAGTGCTTTCCTGGGAGCCCGGCATGACCAGCTACGTCACCGCCCGGAACGAATCCATCACCATCGGTCCGGACTACGGCATTGAGGAGGATTATTTTCGCGTGCAAGGCAGCAATGACTTTGTGCTCGCCTCACGGGTACCGGAAGGTCGAACTGAAGTCGAGTCGCTTTCAGTGTCAAACCCGACCGCCTATTTCGTCTATGTTTTGAGGGACGTATTGATATCGGAAGGCATCGCCGTGCGGGGTCGGTCCGTGGATATAGATGAGTTGGGTATCAAGCCATCCCGGGATGGAAACAGGCTCCTTTTCAGCCATTTCAGTCCGACGCTTGCACAGATTGTAGAGCCCCTCAACAAGCGTAGCCAGAATCTCTACGCAGAGCAGGTACTGCGGGCCATCGCCGTTGCCGAGTTGCCCGCGGATAACGAGCCAACTGCCGGTTCTGCGGCTCTGGCACTGGACCGAGCACGAAAGCAGACTTTTGGTCCAGCCGGATTGGACACTCTCCACCTGCAACTGGTTGATGGCTCCGGACTGGCTCGCCAGAACCTGGTTACTTCTACGATGACCGCCCGACTGCTTCAATACATGTGGCATCATGAAGACCCTTCGACAAGCGAGGCATTCGTCGCCTCATTACCCATTGGCGGTGTGGATGGGACCCTCTCCTCTCGTATGAGGGATACGGCGGCTCAGGGGAACGTGCGAGCCAAGACAGGAACGCTGGGCAATGTTGCTGCCCTGAGCGGCTATGTGGATACTGCTAATGGGCGCACCCTCATCGTTTCCATGATGGCGAATCACTACACCGGATCCTCCCGGCGAGCCCGGCTTGTACAAGACCGAATCATGGACGCTCTGGCGCGCCACACATACCGGCCGTCGTTCTGAAACAGTGAAACAAGAGACGTCCCTGCTGGTACAGGAGCGCATAGATCCCCTGTATTGTTTGTTATTTTTTTCAGGTTCCTGTCGCATGAGTGAGCACGAGTCCCCCCGCTCCTCCAATCGCATTCGCAGTACCACCGTCGTTGGCATTCGTCACAACGGAAAAGTGGTCCTTGGTTCTGATGGCCAGGCTACCATGGGCAATACCGTCATGAAGTCCAGTGCCAAAAAGGTGCGCTCCCTGTACAACGGAGCCATTCTTTCTGGATTTGCGGGTGCCACGGCCGATGCCTTTACGTTGTTTGAGCGCTTCGAAGAGAAGCTCGAACAATTTGGTGGCAACGTCACGCGTTCCGCCGTTGAACTGGCCAAAGATTGGCGCACTGACCGCTTTTTGCGTCGTCTCGAGGCTCTTCTTGCGGTAGCAGAAAAGGACCGCCTGCTTGTGATAAGCGGAACTGGAGATGTGATCGAGCCAGATGACGAAATCCTGGCTATCGGCTCCGGTGGTCCGTACGCATTGGCGGCTGCACGCGCCATGGTGCGACATGCACCGGAGATGGACGCTCGTGAGATTGTGGAACAGTCCCTGACTATCGCGTCCGAAATCTGCATCTATTCGAACGATACGCTGACGATTCTTGAGCTTGAGTAGGGCTGGTCAACCTCCCCGCCCGTCGATTTTTTTACTGATCAATTGAGGATTTTTCTATGGCTGCACGTAAGTCTTCCTACCGTCCGCGCACGCGCAATGCTGTCATCCTGGTTGACTACACCAATGTTTTCGGTGTGATCTCAGAGCGGATCGACAATGACCAACCGGATGCAGTAGTACTGGATCTGGTTGCCTCCTTGAAGCGCCATGTCGCCGAGCACCTGAAGTTGAAGCCAGTGCGTACCATGTCATTTGCCAACTTGCCTCCGGGAAGCTCACGCGGACACCGAGCTACGGGTGCGTGGCTCGCTCAGGGAATGGAGCCTCGCTTGTGTTATGCGCACTCACGCGATGAGGCAGCTGCCATAGAGTTGGCTATGGAGGCCATGCAATTGTCGAGTGAAGTGGGACCTGAGACTGCATTTGTAATTCTTTCCGGAAACCAGTGGTTTGTCCCCCTTGTGCAGCGCCTTTTCCGCGCGGGACATTTCGTTGTAATGGCTACCCTCGAGTCACCTTCAGCTCAAGACGACCTTCCGGCCGACTGCCAGGACGTATACCTCAATGCCGACTTCCTTCTGGGTGGGCCTGGCCGCAAGTTGGATACTGCCACCGAACAGGAAGACGATGCCGGTGGAGAGAGCCATCGTCCGACCGAGACGATAGCCATTACCGATGCCGCCGTTCTAAAAACACTCGGAATTATCGAATCCTACTTTGGCCAATACGAAGAAATCTATCTCACCCCGCTGCTTCGAAAGCTATCCGAAATCATCGATGACCGCGATGAAGAGCCAAAAGCTCTCATCAACGAACTCGAGCAGGCAGGAGCGGTTTGGCTGGAAAAGCGACGCGGTTTTCCGCATAATTACACAATCCTGCTCATGAACCTTGAGCACCCGGATGTCGCCGAAATCAAGGAGTCCTCTCTGACTGACAGTGACGACTTTGCCTCCTTTGAAGACGACGAAAGCGATGACTCTTCCGGGGAGGATGACGACAACTACTACGATGATGACGGAGACGCCGACGACTACGAAGACGATGACGAGTACCCGTCTGCCTGATCCGATTTATTACAACTGAACATGTCCATTCAGAACGAACTCACGCCTCACGAGATTGTCGCCGAGCTGGACCGGTATATCATCGGTCAGAAGGAGGCAAAGAAGAGTGTAGCCATAGCCTTGCGCAACCGCTGGCGCCGCCTCAACGCCTCGGCCGACCTTCGGGAAGAAATTGTCCCGAACAACATTATCATGATTGGTCCGACCGGTGTTGGCAAAACGGAAATTGCCCGTCGGCTGGCAAAGCTGTCCGGAGCGCCGTTCATCAAGGTCGAAGCCACCAAGTTTACCGAGGTCGGATACGTAGGTCGGGATGTCGATTCGATGATTCGCGATCTGTGCGATATCGCAATCAACATGATCCGCGAAGAGCATAGTGTTTCCGTCCAGGAACGGGCTCGCGCAATGGCTGACGAACGGATCCTGGATATCCTGATACCGCCATCTCCGGTCAAGCCCATCATTCGCCCACCCTCTCCTGCCGCAGCAGCAGCAGGCGCAACTCCAACGGCCACGATGCCCGACTCCCCTTCGGAAGAGGACGCGCTGCGACAACGCACGCGGGAGAAATTCAAGAAGATGCTCGATAAGGGCGACCTCGATGAGCGCGAAGTAGAAATCGAGATCGCGTCTGACCAATCCTCCATGTTGCAAGTCTTCGGGCCGATGGGCATGGAAGAGATGGGTGTCAACCTGCAGGATATATTCGGCAACATGGGAGGAAAGCAGCGCAAGAAGCGTCGACTCCCGGTTTCTGAAGCCCGCGAGGTACTGACTGCGGAAGAGGCTGGCAAGCTCATTGACATGGACAAGGTTACCCGACAAGCACTCGAACGGGTACAACAATCGGGCATCGTTTTCATTGATGAAATCGATAAAGTGGCGGCTCGCGGTGGTTCTGGTGGCAAGAGCGGTCCGGACGTTTCCAGGGAAGGCGTGCAGCGAGATCTTCTTCCGATCGTGGAAGGCTCAAGCGTCAATACCAAGTACGGAATGGTCAAGACCGACCACATCCTCTTCATTGCGAGTGGCGCATTTCACGTGGCAAAGCCCAGTGATCTGATCCCAGAGCTACAAGGGCGCTTCCCGATTCGGGTTGAACTCAACAATCTGACGGAAAGCGATTTCTTCAGCATCCTGACCGTTCCTCGAAATGCTCTGCTGAAGCAATACGTTGCCCTGATGGCTTCCGAAGGTGTGAGCGTGGAATTCAAAGAGGAGGCTGTTAAAGAAGTTGCCCGTATGGCTGCGGCTGTCAATGAGGAAGTCGAGAACATCGGTGCCAGACGGCTTCACACCATCCTGACTACCCTGCTGGAAGATTTGCTGTTCGATGTCCCAGATGCGATGCGCGAAGATTCGTTCGTCGTCGACGACAAAATGGTCCAAGCCAAATTGTCGGACGTTGTGCAGAATCGGGATCTGAGCCAGTACATCCTCTGATTCCCGATTTTCTGTGAGTGCGCTCCCTTCCACCCTGACCGTTATTACGCAGGCCGACGATTGTCGTCTGGTATGGCGCAAAGCGCACGATGCCTGGCGCCAACCATCGCCTTTCCTCCACCCCGCCTTCCAGGAAGGACTCGAACGACTTGTTTCGTGGGACCGCGTGGTTGTTCTCCGAGACGGCGAGCCCATTCTGAGCGGATTTGTCCGCTCTCGAGGTCCTGTCAAGGACCTGGTGCTTCCACCCTTTCAGCCATACTCTGCCGTGGTGCCTGGCCTGGAGATTGGAGAGGTGGCTGACAGCCTGATAGCCACGCCCGGGCTCCCAGCAAATTGGCTGCTTTCATTGGCCCCCGCTCGGCCAGTTTCCGGCGCTTCTCATGCCGAGAACGGCTACTCGATCAAAGAGAGGAATACGTACATCCTGGCCTCGGCACCGATGGATTCAGCTATCGCCGCCTGGTCTGCTGGACCTCGCAGACAGGTCCGGAAAGCGACAGCAGACTACCGGTTCTGGTGTTCTCATGACAAGTCAGGGGATGCCCAATCGGAAGCAAATAAACTGGATGAAGTCATCTACGCTTCCGTTCGATTAGCTGATCAGGCGTACTCTCGCCACAATCGCTCTCTCCCTCTACCTCCGCGGGGATTGGCCCGTTGGGCCAGAGATCTGGTCTATGCCGATCTCGCCCGTGTCTACGGCCTGTATGAGCGGTCTTCAGGGGAGGTTGTGGCTGCGATCGTCGCCCTGCATGACCATCGCACTGCTTGGTACTGGATAGCGGGAAGTGAGCCAGGTCCCGGTATGACCGTGCTGATGGCCCACGTCCAGGATGATCTATATCAGGCGGGAATTCCGACCCTGGACCTTATGGGCGCAAATACCCCGGGAATCGCAGAGTTCAAACGCCGCTTCGGAGGCGTGCATGTAACGTATGTGCACCTCGTAAAGCGTTCGCTCGCGGGTCGCTTTACAGAAACGGCTGCGAACCTTTTTCGCGGCTTCGTTCCCAAAGATTGGAAAGTAAAACATCAACGCCGCGAGGGTACTTGAATGGAACGGCTAGATCGCTCCAAGACTGGTACGCCTGCGTGGCAGTGGGCCTTGGCCCTTGCCGCGGTGGCCTTATTTGTACTCCGCTATGGGTATGGATTCGGTTACAGCGACCAGGACGAGTTTCTACCTATGGTCAGCTTCCTACTGGACAGTGAGGTGTTCCGGAGCGACTGGTTCGTGATGATGCAAGCGGAGGGCTTCAGCATCCGCTGGCCCATGGCTGTACTTGTTGCACTTCCCAGCACCTTTCTGCCGGTCTGGGCCGTGGTTCTGGCATTGCATATCCTGACAGGTGTCGGTATCGCGCTGGCCATCGCGAAATTGAGTTATCGCATTTTTGGCAATCCGCTGGCCGCAATCGGTAGTGTGATGGCTGTTCTGGTAGTCACAACCCGGTGGAACCCGGGCGGCAATGACATTCTGCATATGATGCTGGTGCCCTCGAGTGTGGCCTGGTGCCTGATCCTTTGGGCCGTTATGATGATGCATGAACGGCGGGCACTTGCGTCTGGAATCTTGCTGGGTGCTGCCACCCTGTTTCACCCGCTCCTTGGTCTTCAATCTGGCAGCTTGTTGCTGCTGATTGGATTGATGCTGCCCCTTTGGCCGTGGACTGCCTGGCGTAAACAGGCACTCCCGTACGCCGTGGTCCTCATCCCACTCGTGATGTTGCTGTCCTCAGTTGGATCCAGCACTGAGGAGGCAACCTTCATTCTGACTCATATCCGTGCACCACATCATTATTTACCGGAGACCTTCGCTACTCAAACATGGGTCTACTTCGCCGCTCTTCTCGTAGCGTCCGTATTGTTGATTGGGCGCGACCATCTTCCGGAGTCCCTACGCGCCTCTGGCATAGCAGGCAGGGTTCCGTTGACGCGTTGGGATCGCGCCCTGGTGGGACGATTACTGATCATTCCGGCCTGCGTCCTGCTGTTTTCGTTAGCCATTACCGTCTGGCCTTTCGAATGGGGCACGGCACTGCGGTTGCAACCGTGGGCCGCCTCCCCCTTGATTCGTGTCCTCTCAGCTACCATTGTGGCTGGTTTTGTAGCGTCCTGGATTTTCGGTAGATGGTCGGGGTCTCGACCAGAGATTGATTCGAGGATGACTCGACTGGTCAATGGCTCATCTCTCGTGGTCGCGATGATCATGTTGATTCTCGCCTTTTCTGGGAAGGGAGACGACATTCGAGGTATTTCAACATCAAATCAGGAGCTCTTCGAGTGGGCACGGGACAACGCTCGCGAGAGCGCTGTCTTTGTCATACCTCCCTCCATGACGGGATTTCAATACGGCAGCCAACACGCTCAATTCGTGTCCTTCAAGTCCTTCCCATTCGCGCCCGAGCCTACCCTGCAATGGCGGTATCGACTTGATCAGATAGCTCCTACCAAGGATTTGCCCGGTGGGACGTTCCTGCTGGCCCGCCTGGACAGCGCTTATGCAGCCCAGCGCGTATCGGACATGCGTTCTTTTGCTGCAGAAGCTGCGATCGACTATTTCGTCAGGCCGGTCACTGACCCTTCGAATTGGCAAGATTCGTTGCGACCGGAGTGGTGCGGTGAGCAGTGGTGTGTCTACTGGGCGGGTCTTATCCTCACGCAACCCGTTCGCCCCCCCACTTCGTGAGTATCCGGAAACGCATAGAGGCCCTCTTCGATGATTCTGCTTTCAGGGCGCCAGTCCTGAAGCTGCTCTCCGGAAATGGCGTGGCATTTGTCATTGCCTACCTCGCTCAAATCGTGCTCTTGCGCCTCTATCCGGATGAATTCTGGGGAATAGCAGATTACGTGACGGCCTGGGTATCGATTCTGGCACCGGTCGCATCGCTTCGCTACGAAGACGCACTGATGCTGCCCGAGGACGGCCGGAAAAGCGCCCATGCCTATTTGTTGGCGGTGTCCTCCGTGATGGTCTTCTGCACGGCCCTGCTGTTGGTACTCAGCCTTTCTGATACCGTGATGGGTTTCTTCGCCAACAAGGGTGGACAGTGGATGCTCATCCTTCCCATGGCACTCCTGGCAAACCGATTGGCCAAGATCACGGAGCTTTGGCTCAGTCGTCAAGAGGCATTTGGCCGAATTTCCGCAGCGCAGGTCATTCAGTCCGGCTCTATGGTCGGTGTCCGGCTGATCTCTGGCTTGGCAAATCCCGGGCCCGGTGGCCTGATCTGGGGATTCGTGGCTGGATTCGGTTTGTCCTTCCTGTCAATGAGTCGTAAGGCCGTATCGACCCTGCGATCGTCACTGGCCGGAAGACCCTCCTGGACCGAAATAAAGGACGTCGCAAGCAGATATCGACGTTTTCCATTTTTCACTATGCCGGCTGCGATGATCAGCGGGCTGATTACGCGCCTGCCCATTCTGTTCATTCCGGAGATCTTTGGAATGGCTGTTCTCGGACAATACTCGCGCGGATTCAGCATTCTGTTTGTACCACTCAGCCTGGTGGCAGCGTCCATCGCCCAGGTATTTTTCGTTCGGGCTGTGGAGGCCAACCGTGACGGAGGATTGGCTACATTCGCGGGCAATGTCCATGCCCGCCTTGTCCTGATGGCGTTCTGGCCCACGGCGGTCCTGATGGTTGCGGGTGGCGATATATTCGCGACCCTTTTCGGTGATGATTGGCGTGAAGGTGCCTCCTACGTAGCCTACGTGGCGCCGTGGATTCTGCTGACTGTGGTGGCCTCTCCCCTTACGCGGCTCTTCGACGTCCTGGAGCGGCAACGACTCGAGCTGCTCATTACCCTGATCAGTCTTGTAGTGATTGTGTCGGCCATGTGGCTGGGAAGTCTAAGCGGTGACATGCTCGTCTTGCTCCTGTATCTCGGGGTTGGGGGATCGCTGGTGAGACTGGGACAGATCATTTGGCTGCTCTCCCTCGCGGGATGCTCGTTTGGTTCGATGCTGAAGCCGTACGCCCGCTACCTCGTGACAGGAGCACCCCTGTTGGCCCTGGTATGGGCTGTCTCTTCCCTGGGAATGCCGTGGCTGACTACCATCGTAGGTGCAATTTTTGGAGCCGTATTCCTCGTCGTTTCTGTAATCAGGGAGAAATTGATATGATGCATCTTCGTGCCTTGTACCTGTTCAGCCAGGTTCGACATGTCCTTTTGGCCTCACTGATCCTGACGACGTTTACAGGGTGCACAGAGAGCTCTTCGCCGGATGTAGCTGATTCGGAGGAATCCATTCGAGCCATGACCTTCAACATCCGATGGGCCAGTCCCAACGATGGAGCCCATGTATGGGAGAACCGATCCGATTGGGTGTCTGCACTCATAGATACCAGCAATGCGGACATCGTAGGACTGCAGGAGGTAACACATCGTCAGCTGGTGGACATCATGGCGGTGCAGGACCGCTTTGACTGGATCGGTGTTGGGCGGGACGATGGACTGCAAGGTGGTGAGTATTCCCCCATCCTTTTTGACTCGTCGCGCTTCGAGCTGGTGTCGTGGGATACGAAATGGCTCTCTGCTACACCCGATGTGGTTGGAAGTGTTGGCTGGGATGCCGCTCTACCTCGAGTTGCAACACGCGCCCAACTCCGTGACGTGCGGACTGAACAGGTAATTCGAGTAATCAACACCCATTTCGACCACCGAGGCAACGAGGCCCGGGTTCAGAGTGCGGCCATGATCGGAGACTGGAGTGAGACCCATGATTTGGCGCTCGGTGACTTCAATATCGAACCGGCTTCGGAAGCCTATCAGATGATGATTGAAGGCGGCTGGATCGATGCGGGATTGAATCCACCGATCTTGCCCGCTGAACCAGGCACATTCAGGACGTTCGATCCGGGATCGGAGACGTCGGTACGGATTGACTTCATTTTCCATCGGCCCGCGTGGAAAGTGACTTCCTACGAGGTGCTCGATCCGATCGTAGGTGGCGCCTACCCATCAGATCATCTTCCTGTCGTTGCGGATCTTGTCCGGCTCTCTCCAACGCAATAGACTTGCTGAAAACAACAACGGCGCCGGCCGAAGGCCGGCGCCGTAAATGCGCCTTGACAGGTCTTTTCTGAGCGGGTGATGAGATTCGAACTCACGACCCTCACGTTGGCAACGTGATGCTCTACCACTGAGCTACACCCGCTTTTCAGAGCTCGCAATAATACGGACGCTCGGTCACTTGGATCAACCCCGACGCCCTCTTTTACGTGAAGATTACACAAGGACGGCTTTCACCCAAAGTTGATTGCAGTTTGTCCACAACCGTCGCCCACTTGCCTGTTTGGGCGCTATTTTGAAGCTACACTCAGAACAGTTACACGTTCCAATTTAACAGTCCCCTTTCCGATTCCCATGGCTAAGCTGATTGATGGAAAAGCCGTTTCCGCACAAGTGCGGGAAGAAGTAAAACAAGCCGTTGCCCAGCGTGTGGCCTCCGGCAAGCGTGCACCCTACCTCGCAGTGGTTCTGGTCGGCGATGACCCAGCCTCGGCCTCATACGTGCGAGGAAAGGCGCGAGCCTCCACCGAAGTCGGTATCGAGAGCGATACTCTGACGTACGATGCTTCTATTTCAGAGGCCGAGCTACTGGACATCGTGGCCAAGCTGAACAACGACGCTGGTGTGGACGGCATTCTGGTCCAACTGCCTTTACCTGATCATATCGACGACAGAAAAGTCATTCACGCAATCGATCCGGCCAAAGACGTAGACTGTTTCCATCCAGAAAGCGTTGGCACGCTCGTGATCGGACTGGACGGATTCCAACCTGCTACGCCAGCAGGAATAGTAGAGCTGCTTAAGCGTTCCGATATCGAGACTAGTGGTGCCCACTGTGTGATTATCGGTCGTTCCAACATTGTCGGGAAGCCATTGGCGAATTTGATGCTGAAGAAAGGTCTTGATTCAACCGTAACGGTATGCCACAGCCGTACAAAGGACCTTCCAGGTATTGCACGGCAAGCAGACATTCTGGTAGCGGCCATCGGACGGGCCAATTTCGTGACAGCGGACATGGTCAAACCGGGTGCTGTAGTCATTGATGTTGGCATCAACCGGGTCGACGACGATACGCGTGAGCGGGGCTATCGGCTGGTCGGTGATGTGGATTTCGATGCTATTGAACCTATTGCCAGCCACATTACGCCGGTACCCGGAGGCGTTGGGCCCATGACTATCGCAGTCCTTTTACAAAACACCCTGATGGCTGCTAATCGCGCGTAGCGATAGGTATGCCTGTTCAATTATAGCATTTCCTGGGTGCATCTATCTCGCTGCCTCCCTTCTCCTTAGCTATTCTCGCCTAAGGTGTAATAGACGATTTATTTATTTGCATTGGAGCTTGAGCAACTCCAATTGGTGACGATTCCTCACGTGTAGGCGCACGCATCATTCATCGGAGCACAGTTCCGAGATGAGCGGGAAGTCTACGAGGACAACCAACCGACCGTCACCACCATGTCTTTCACATCACCCATCCGCAGCCCGTTCTGGAGCATCCGCGAGAAGCTACCGGGATCGCCACACTTGCTGGCTGCGACTCGCGTTCCATGATGGGGCTGATGAACTCTTTTTCGGAAGAGATTGACCCCAATCGAGGTATCAATTATCTCGATATCCACGATAACTGGGCCTTGGCTGATCGATTTTCGGATGCAGACTGGGACGGCCGCAAGCATGTGGACCAAGCCGGCGTCCGAATCGCGGCAACCCTCCTGCTTACGTCGCTGGGCCCTCTTGTCATCCATGGTGGTACGGAGATGCTTCGATCAAAAGGCGCAGCGCCACTGATGGAGATCGTCAAAACGACGTCTTCGGGCGACCTCGCGTATCACGGCAAACGGGATACTTAAAATCATCGTCGCGCCAACCAGTTTGAATGGGAGTTCGCGGGCGCCAGCCCGGGCGAACGCCCGATCGATTATGGAGCAATGAACGCCTACTGGCAGCGCCTGATTGCCCTCAGAAATAGCGCTGACGGAGCTGTTTTTCGCATTGGTGGCGAAGTCCCTGAAGATCACTATCAGTGGTTCACTCCCGAAAATGACCAGCTACTGGGCTATGTCGCTGGCGACGTGCTCGTCCTGATGAATACGTCATGGGACGCTGCTACATTCGACATTTCCGCCCTACCGGCCGGAACGTGGACCCAGGTCAGTGACGGGACCCTGTTCACAGACGATGGTTGTGAGTGCATTCAGGCCATCGAATCTTCAGGACCAACCGACGATATCATCGCGTTCTGCGCCTATCTGGATCCGCTCTCAAGACTGACTTCGGTCCTGGGGCTCAGCGATCTACTCGGGAGACGGGACGACTGCGCCATCAAATGCCTCGCCGTTGACCGAGTACCGGTACGAGATAACGGCCGTCTTTTCGATGATCCTGGATACTGAACAGTATTTACCCAGACTCAGCTCCGCAGCCCGTTGAACTTTGGCCGGTTCGATGTCTCCCTCGAGGATAAAGTGCACCTCGACAGCCTCGTAGACAGACGGCGATACGCCGTCTGGCTTCTTGCCTGATACATCGATGGAGAAGGCGTCTATACGCTGTCTCCCTTTCAGCAGAATCGACGCGATATCTACCCCGCTGCAGCCGCCAATGGCCATCATGAGCAGTTGCATGGGGCCAACTCCCTGGCCTTTTCCATCCGGGTATGCCGTGCCATCATCAATGTCGATGCTCAAGCCATCGGCATTGGTCGCTTTGAAGTGATAATCAGCTTCCTGGCGTTCCAGGTGTACGTTGACAACTCCCATGATCTACTGGAGGTATTGGTTGGATGATCACTCTTTACCGGGCAACCGGCTCCAACTCCATTGTTGGAGTGCTTCCATGGCCCGATAGGCCGTCAAGTCGTGTTGGATGGGGGTGATGGACACCCAGCCATTGTCGACGGCCCATAAATCTGTATTGGTACCTTCATCCAGGTTGACGAACGTCCCTGAGAGCCAGTAATACGGTCGATAAAACGGATCGAGACGTTCGGAGTACTGCTCCTCCCATCGCGCTTGAGCCTGACGAGTAATCATGAATCCCTTCATCTCCTCGAAGGGGATGTCGGGAATATTGACATTCAGCAAGATTCCCGGCGGGAACGGATTACTCAACACCTGGGCAACAACTTCTTGGGCAACTCTTCCGGAAGCCTCAAAGTCTCCACTTCCCCATCGGCAATACGAGAATGCGATCGCGGGTATGCCCAGAATGGCCGCCTCGGTCGCGGCACTTACCGTACCCGAGTAAATGACATTCACGGCTGTATTGGGACCGTGATTGATCCCTGATACGACCAAATCCGGATGACGTGGCACCAGCTTGTCGAGGGCAAGCTTTACGCAGTCCGCGGGTGTGCCCGAGACGGCATAAGCCGTCAGCTGACCAGAAGGGCCTCGGAAAGGCCACGGTCTTACGCGCACGGGGTCGCGCATGGTAATTGCATGCCCTACAGCGCTCATCTCTTGCAACGGCGCGGCAATCACCACGTCACCGATGGTATCCAGAGCTGCCGCGAGCGAGAGAATGCCGGCGGCCTCAATGCCATCGTCGTTACTGATCAGAATGAGCGGACGTTTTTGGGTTTCGGCCATGTCGTGGGTAAGCCAGGCGCCTCAATAGCTTTCGTCTTCAGAAGGGAAAGCGCCCGAGCGAACATCGTTGATATACTGCTGAACATGCCCCCCAATCTGCTCATCCAAATGAGCGTACCGGCGGACAAAACGAGGGTTGAAGTCTGTAGTCAGCCCGAGCGCATCGTGGGTTACCAGAACCTGTCCATCACAGGATGGACCGGCACCAATACCAATGGTCGGCACGGAAACGGAATTCGTGACATCGGCAGCAAGAGTGGAGGGAATTTTTTCCAGAACGATCGCAAATACGCCAGCTTTCTCCAGCCTCACCGCGTCCTCACGCAACTCGTCGGCTTCCACTTCGTCGCGGGCACGCACCTGATAGGAGCCAAAGCGGTAAATACTCTGAGGTGTTAGACCGAGGTGACCCATGACCGGGATTCCCGCTTCAAGGATCCGTTCGACCGTGGGAACGATTGATCGTCCCCCCTCCACTTTCACGGCGTGCGCCCCCGACTCTTTCATTACGCGGACAGCCGATGACAGGGCTTCCTTGGTATTCCCTTGGTAGGTCCCGAATGGCAGGTCTACGACAACCAAGGAGCGCTGCACACCACGCACCACACACTGGGCGTGATAGATCATCTGATCCAATGTGATCGGCAACGTTGTCTCATGCCCAGCCATCACGTTGGAGGCCGAGTCGCCCACCAGGATAACATCTACTCCTGCAGCATCCAGAATACGCGCCGAGGTGTAATCGTAGGCGGTCAACATGGCTATGTTGACTCCGGAGGCTTTCATGTCCTGCACGGTACGGGTAGTCACTCGCGCGACATCCTGCGGTCCATTTGGTCTGGCTGTTCTGGTACTCATGCGTTTGACGCTCATCTGTTGGGAGCCGCTATCCGAATCGTAAAGCGGTCATTTTGGGACCGAATCAGCGATCGAGAGGCCGTCCTATTCACGGCTTGATCTTGCGTAGGGCCAATATAAAGACAGGCGGGCGCCCAAAGGGCGCCCGCCTGCAACAGAACCTAAATGCGGATCAGTTGACGTCGGATACTTCCTCTTCGTCCACTTCAATGCCGAGGCTGCGGGCGATATCCACATTGATATTCGCAACGCGGTCAGGATTGACGTAGAGCAGCGCAGGAGAGCGAACAACAATATCGAGCCCTTTTTCCTGGGAAATAGCGTCGATAGCGTCCTGAACCTGCTGGAGCAGAGGCGCCATCAACTCGTCCTGGCGTACGGCCAGCTCTTCGTCCTTGGCAGCTGCAGAATTTTGGATTTCCTGCTGCAAGGTTGCGAGCTCGGCTTCGCGCTCAGCGCGACGCTCCTCGGAAAGAAGCGGCTGCTGACGCTGGTAGCGGTCCACGCGCTCCTGAAAGTCTTCAGCAAGAGCCTGAAGGGCTTCCTGGCTCGTACGATACTCGATGGCCATTTGCTGCTGTACCTGCTGGTACTCTGGCAAATACGTGATGATGATTTCGGGATCAGCGTACCCAATCTGGATGGTCTGGGCCTGGGCGCTGGTCGACAATAGACCGGCCAGCAGGATTGCTGAAAGGAAGGAGAAAATCGAGGTTTTCATGGTTTTCTTGATCATCCGGGTCGTTTGCGTCCGGCTCTGAATGAAGGCGGACAGCATGCCCGCTCTGGATTACTGAAAGGTGGGGTACTCAGCCGCGAGTACTCTCAATGTCTATACCAAGTTCTCTGAGAACGGTATCCGACAGGTTGTACTGATCGCGTTTGAACATGAAGAGGAAGTCGCCCGCGGCATCAAACACGTAGTCGTATCCCTCGGAAGAGGAAACTTCGTTGATGGCTTGCAGAATTCGCTCCTGCAAGGGGCGCATGAGCTGTTCCTGCTGCAGGAAAATATCCCCTTCGGGGCCGAAATATTTCACACGAAGTCGCTCAAGGTCTTCTTTGTCCTGAAGAATTTCATCACAGCGTCGTTGGCGCTCTTCATTGGTGTACAGCAATTCCCGAGCCTGATATTCGCGAAATTTGTCGTCCAGCTCAACCTTGGCCTCATCCAGCTCGCCCTGCCAGGTCTGCGCCATGCGGTCCAGCTGCTGCTGAATGGTGGCATACTCCGGAAGTAGGTTCAGGATGTAGTCAGAGTCGATGTAACCGATCTTCTGCTGTGCGTGTGCTGTACCCGCAGTCATCCCCAGTAAGACCAGAGAAAGGATACCAGCCGAAATACGAAGTAATAGTCGCGTCATGATGAAA
>JAURNP010000190.1 GCA_030830105.1 Rhodothermales bacterium
CGCGAGCTTGGAATCGTCCTTTTCGCGTTTGACCGCCTCGCGCTCGATTTCCAGCTGTCGGATCTGTCGCTCAAGCTGATCAAGTTCTTCCGGCATCGAATCAATCTCGATACGCAACCTTGCAGCGGATTCATCGATCAGGTCGATGGCCTTGTCGGGAAGGAAGCGATCCGTGATGTAGCGATGGCTGAGCTCGGCTGAAGAGACCAATGCCCCATCGGTGATACGCACGCCGTGATGCACTTCATAGCGTTCCTTGATGCCGCGAAGGATGGAAATGGAGTCTTCAACGGAAGGCTCTTCGACCACAATATTCTGGAATCGCCGTTCCAGTGCCTTGTCTTTTTCCAGGTACTTGCGGTACTCGTCCAGCGTGGTAGCGCCAATGGCACGCAGTTCGCCTCGGGCAAGAGCTGGCTTGAGGATGTTGGCAGCGTCCATGGCGCCTTCGGCAGCACCGGCTCCAACCAGCGTATGGATCTCGTCAATGAACAGTACGATTCGACCGTCCGATTCTACGATTTCGCGGACAACAGCCTTGAGTCGGTCTTCGAACTCTCCACGATATTTGGCTCCGGCAATGAGCGAACCCATGTCGAGTGCCAGGATCTGCTTGTTCTTGAGCCCATCAGGGACGTCACCCGACACAATGCGAATGGCCAAACCTTCGGCGATAGCGGTCTTGCCTACACCCGGTTCGCCAATCAGGATCGGGTTGTTTTTGGTGCGTCGGGACAGGATTTGAAGGACTCGTCGGATCTCATCGTCGCGGCCAATGACCGGGTCAATTTTTCCTTTCGACGCCAGGTCGTTGAGGTCCCGGGTATACCTTTCGAGAGCCTGATACCGGCTTTCGGCGTGCTGATCAGTCACCTTCTGGGACCCGCGTACCTCTTTCAGAATGCCGAGAACAGCTTTCTTAGTTACTCCCTGGCTTCGAAGAGCCTCTCCAATCGCTTCTTTGGAAGCAGCAAGGGCAATGAGCAGATGCTCACTGGCCACGTACTCGTCGCCCAACTGCTCGGACTCTGCCAGAGCGCGGTCGAATACTTTTTTGGCATCCGCGCCAACATATTGTCCGCTGACCGAGGACCCGGTCACTACGGGCAGTTTCTCCAACGACTGCTCAGACTTGGCATTCAGCAGGTCGATGCTGGCACCCAGACGGGTGAGCATGGACATGACGATACCGTTCGTATCGGCCAGGAACGCCTGCATCAGGTGGGGCGGTTCGATGCCTTGATGATTGCGCGAGGCTGCCATCTCGGTGGCCGCCTTCACGACTTCCTGCGCTTTTATCGTAAATTTCTGAAGGTTCATGTCTCCCTCGAGCGTGTTTCGGCTGCCTGCCCTCCGGACGAATTGGCAGGTAGGAGCCTGAGTGCGTACTCCTGGACACGTAGCGAAAAGTATACCAAGCCTTTTTTGCTGACATCCTGACAGCAGTAGCCCCAAAGGCCTTTCTGCATCCGATCATCCCCTTTTTCTCTTATGTCACACTCTGCTTCACCGAAGCTCGGCCTACAAGCGAACCTGAGGCAGTTCCTGCTGCTGGTGGTGGTTAACGCCTTTGTGGGCGCCATGGTAGGGCTCGAGCGGGTCATCCTGCCCGTGATGGCGGGTACGCGTTGGGGTGTGGAGAGCTATGTAGCGGCGCTGTCCTTTATCGTCACCTTCGGAATCGCGAAAGCACTGGCTAATTCGGTGGCTGGCCGGCTCGCGGAGCGAGCCGGCCGCAAGCGACTCCTGATCCTGGGGTGGCTGCTGGGTATACCTGTGCCGCTCCTCCTGATGTGGGCGCCCTCTTGGGGATGGGTCGTGGCCGCCAACGCGCTGCTCGGCCTGAACCAGGGATTTTCCTGGACCATGACCGTCGTGATGAAAATCGATCTCGTGGGTCCGAAACAGCGTGGATTGGCACTGGGGATCAATGAAAGCGCGGGGTATGCAGCCGTTTCCCTGGCTGCGCTCGTTTCCGGGTTCTGGTTGGCTGCAGGCAGTGAAGAGTGGGCCTTTACCGCAGGTCTCGTGATTGCCATTACTGGTTTGCTCGTCTCCCTCTTCGCCGTCCATGATACCATGGAGCACATGGCGCTAGAGCAGCAATCAGCGCCGCAAGGAGAGCCACCCTCCTGGAGTAGTGTTTTTCAGAGAGTCTCGTGGAAGGAGCGTCATTTGCATGCCGCCTCCCAAGCAGGGTTGGTCAACAACATGAACGACGGACTCGCATGGGGCATCCTGCCGCTGTTCTTCCTTCAGGCAGGGGTGAGTCAGGAAAACACGGCCTGGCTACTTGCTGCCTATCCGCTTGTCTGGGGACTCGGTCAGCTTTTCACCGGCGGACTCTCAGATCGCATTGGACGCCGCGGCCCGATTGCGCTGGGCATGATTCTTCAAGGGCTCAGCATTCTGTGGCTGCTGCAGGCTTCCTCCTGGTCGGGATACGCGCTAGCCATGATCGGCATGGGGATCGGAACGGCTCTGGTGTATCCAACACTGCTGGCCGTCATCTCCGATCACTCTGAGCCCGTGTGGCGTTCGACCGCGCTGGGTGTCTACAGACTTTGGCGAGACGGCGGCTATGTGGTGGGTGCTGTGCTTGCAGGGTTGCTCGCCGACATGCTCAATCCGGAGTCAGCCATTCTTTGGATTGGCATTATTACGATCCTGTCCGGCCTATGGGCTGGCTGGCTGCTGCGGTCCTGACCTGATTCGCTGTCCTAGTGATCCATGCCGCCTCGAAGCGAGACGGTCTGGACATAATCGATCAGCACGGTCCCCGTGCCATTGAGGCGAATGCCTACAGGTCCCATGGCTCCAGCATCTCCATGCCCATGAGCTATCAGCTGCTGGTCCGCGTAGGCCCGAAAGTGGGTCTGATCGGCAACGGCGCGATAGGAAGTCCAACCGGCTGGACTATGCGGCTGATCGTCCATCAGGATCAGATCCCCGGATTCGCTGACACCTTGGCGGACGGACTCCTTGGAGAAGGAGGTGAAATGGTAATTGTTCGCATCCTGCACATGGGTAGCGATCATTACCGTCCCGTCAAACGAATCCAGGTTCATGGGGGAATCAATCTGAACCGACATCATCGGATGATCGAATACCAACAATACGGGACTCCCAGAGACCGTAAGTGCCAGGACATCACCGCGCTCCCCACCGTCCTGCAAGGAGGTGACCAGGCCACCTGCATCGCCGTAAATCGTCATGTCATCCAACCAGGCTGCTGCCCGGGTAGCCTTGAAGGTCCAGCCTCCCTGGTCATTCATGACCGGCCCAGTGGTCTCCGACGAGTCGGGGGCTTCGAAAACGGGCGCCTCTGTCGATACGGCCTGAACACCTGCTCCATATTTGTAAACCAATTCGCCGCCATGATCGGCAGTGACCCAGGTCAGTCCCATACCGCCCAGCCCAATCAGCCAGACAACGCTTCGCAAGGCCGTACGACTTTCAAGATTCAGCCCAAATACGATCAGTCGAATAACGGCGTAGGCTCCAAAGAAGTAGAGGGTGTAGTGACCCAGATCGGAGTGTTCGGTCAGTAATGCATTCGCCTCTGCTGACAAGAAGACCGAGTCGGCAGCCTGGTCTCCGGTAAACCATGCGGTGACGACCGCAAGGCTTCCAAGCAGATACAGGCTGAACGCGCCTTTTCGGAGGAAGTCATTCGAGCGCAAGAAAATGCCAAGCGTGTCCACGAGTGCCGCGGTGAAAAGCAGCGCGATGGGGAAGTGAACGATGAGCGGATGGATGTTCGGTGCCCATTCAGGGAGCATAGCCGTTGGAGTCGAGTGAGCGGTATCAGACGGTTCGTACGCAGGATTCACCACGAGTGATTCACGAAACCAACCAGCCACCAAGGGATTATGACCATCCTTTTCCGACCGGTTTGCCACCTGGCTTTCCCGATTCTCCCGACTTCATGGCTCCGCAGAAACTTCCCCTGTCAGATCCCAACTGGTGGAGCAACTTCCAGCAGTTGCTCGATGACAACAACGATTGGCCGGTCACCTATGTGTTCAAGTTCATTGTCCCGAAGAAAGGCATGGACGTGCTACAACAGGTATTCGAAGGCAATGAGGTCGATATCAAAGCCTCGAAAAAGGGAAATTACCAAAGCCTGACCACCCGTATCCGCGTGGAAAGCAGTGACGAGGTAGTGGCCATTTACCGAGCAGCGGGTGAGGTAGAGGGCGTTATCGCTCTCTAGTGTCAGCGCTCTAACGCTCCAGCACATTCAGCAGGGCGTCCACCTCGGCGTGCGTGTTGTACTGACCAAGGCCAATACGCAGCATGCCTCCCTTGTCTGTCAATCCCAGGCGTTCGATCACTTCAATGGCATAGTAGTGCCCGGGCCACACAAAGATGTTGGCCGCTGCGAGCTGCTCGGCCATAGTATCCGGATCCGTTCCTTCTTTGACCATTCCGATGGTCGGGACCCGATCGGAGATATCCTCTTCGGCAGTCAAACCGTGGATAGTGACCCCGGGAATGGCAAGCAGGCC
>JAURNP010000191.1 GCA_030830105.1 Rhodothermales bacterium
AGGCCCCGCACTCCTCTGGCTTGGTCAGCGTGTGATCATTCCTTGCACGGCGACCAGTCGATCCGTCTGGGAGCGGATATCGCCGTAATAGACCATAGTGGTGAACAGATTTTCTAGCTGGGGCATACCCGTTTCGAGCGACTGCTGCAGCCCCTGATTGGAGGAGACGTAGCGATAGGTGTGCTGTCCCTGTTTCATGAATACGTCGCCTTCATACCACCCCTCCTGAGCATTCCAGAGCAGCTCGTTCTCTTCTCGGAACTGCCAACCGGAAAACGTTCCCACGACACCGACGGCACCAACAACGGGCTGATTACCGGGTGGTACCAGACGAATCTGCACCGAGACATACTCGGCCTCGAAGTCCGCTTCACCCCTCGCTCCGACAGCAGACCGAATCTTGGCCTGGCCATTCAGAAACGGATCCATCATCGAGCCACCCAATTCTGCTTGGTCCGGTTCCAGCCACACTCGCCAAGGCACCGACTGTTGATCAGTCCGCTCGATGCGACCTGTCGGACGCACGTCGGCAATATTCACGTAGAACGGTATGGGAAGTGGCGCAAAAGCCTCCCGAGGCTCAAGATAGAAGAGCAGGTCGGGACTCACTTCCAGGGACGGTCGCTCTGCGCACCGCATCTGATCGAAAAGAGCATCGCGCAAGAAGCAGACCGAAAAATCAAACACGCTCGCTGTGGGATCATTGGGCCGGAAGCGAACGAACGGCTGAATCGAACTGTACTGTCTGCCCGCAACCAAGACGTTATCGATGCGCATATCGACCGGAATCGATTGCTCGCTGACAAAGAAGGGCCGCTCGAACAATACCTGATCTTCCCGCCCCTGCTCGTGCACTCGAAGGATGTAATTCCCGCTCAACCGAAAGTCGATCGTGTTATTGGGAAAGCTGTACTCGTAGTGTACATAATCCACAAACGTGGAGCGCGAAGGCCGGTAGTCCAGAATATCGTCCCGCTCGAACCGGGCCATATACTCGGCCGGAATCAAGTCCCGTTTCCAGGTTCGATCCGCATGGTAAAACGTGATACTCAGTGGTCTTCCGCGAGAAGACATCACGTCGAACGCCAATCTGAGCGAGACACCTTTGCCCATCGGTAAGATGGGCAGCGCATTTTCACCCGTCCCCGCATGAAGTTGTACCGAGGCGATCGTCGAGTCGTCGAGAGCCAAGGCCATTCCCGCTGGCTCGGGAGCCCGAGGCGCACGCTCACGCACTACGTCCGAAGCCGCACACCCACTCCCGAGGAGGATGAATGCTGTCAGAATGCCGCTAAACCATCGAGCAGGGTACGTCATGTTTCTAGAAAGCTATAGATCACACCAACCGTGAAGACTTCCTTGAACTGGAATTTCTTGCTGACATCATCGTCTCGCAGGACGGCCCATTCCACGTTGAACTGCAGCCATGAATTGACCTTCATTGTGACGAGATTTTCCCAGAGCAAGTCTGGAGACTCAGGTTGATTGAAGGCTGCGAAGAGGCCGAGCGAAGACTTCCATTGGACATTGGTAGCAATCTCCTTTTCGTACTCGGTAAAAGCTTCCAGACCGATCTCAAGACGCACGGTCTGATCAATTTCCAAATTATAAAGCTCACGAAGACGTTCGATCATGACAATCGTTTGCTTGCCACCCAGCCCGAAGCGCTGGGACAGGAATTTGTTGTGCCGATAGGTCATGCCGGCGGCTTGCGTAAAGACTCCTGGTGACATCAGGTCGGAAACCTTCTGCGGAAGCGGTCGGGCCTCAGCAAACTGGTTCTCCTCATAATTATATCCTGATGCAAACTGACTGCGTGCATTGAAGGCAACCGTGGGGCTGAAGTTACCAAGCGATCCGTCGCCGAGGTGCTTGAAGGTGGCCGAGAGGCGGATAGCATCGTCGGCTTTACGAAAGTCGAGCGTGTCTTGCTTGACGAGACCAAAAGCAAGGCGTAGATCATAACGCTGACTCCACGGTCCCTTTGCTTTCTCCCATCGGCCGTCCATTCCACTGGAGATTGCCAGTGTATTCACCCCACCTTCTGCCCAATTCTGGAAACTCGCCTGCGATCCAGCCAGCTTTCCTGTTAGTGAGGATGTCCAATCACTCGCTTCGACATTTTCGGAGGTGTCCTGTGCAAAAGTGGCGGATGGTACAAAGAGTGCGGCGATTATCAGAAAGCTAAGAAATCGACGTTTCATGCTTGGGATAAGGCTGGCAGGCGGGAGGGGTTAAAGAATCTTTTTTTCGTAAGCCAAACGCCCGGAAAGGCGAAAAAGGATCCGAAACGAACGTGAATCCTGTGTTTGAACGACGATCTAAACGAAATAGCAGAAATGCCGCAGGCTTGCATTGTCAGAAGGCCCGCAATACCAGAAAGGCCTGAAAAAGTCAGGGCAAAGAAAAAGGCCGTACTAGGTCAGCACGGCCTTTTCCTCAAGCGAAATGAAGGAGCGTTATCCGCTGTTCTTCATGCTCTGGACTTCGACACGAATGTCTTGAGCCATTCCTTTCAGATCCTGCATGGCTTTTCGCACACGCGTACCTGCAGCTTTGTTGCCTTTGTCGTAGAACTTGGCGAAGTCATCTTCGAGACCGTCAACGAAACTTTTGAGGTCGGCGAAATTGCTCATTGGTAATCCTCCAATCTAAAGTGAGTTCTGGATGCTGGGGAGAAAGTGCGGCCCCGGCTTAACAACGAACAAAGTAAGGGCAATGGTTGCACCTGTCAAGAAATAATGTGCTTATTTGAGCCGTATAAGGCTTTCCATGAAAAAAAGGGCACTCAAAAGCACCCTTTTCAGCTCCTGCACTGCTCGGCCACAGCCCAATAAAAACGAGCCTTCAGATCGGCGTAAACCCTTTCATATCAACGCACTTCGACGCCAGAGAAAGTAGCGAGGTCACCCGCATAAACGGCTTGCCAGGACGTGTTTTCAGCGGGCCAAGGAAATCCTGCATGAAAAGCACTTTCTTCCCTCAATTTCGAGGGTGTGACGACGATTTTGGCGTCTTGAGAGGGTGAAATGGAGGGCGTGCGCCGCCGGGACAACACGATCACCCGAGAACTATCACCCAAGGATGTGGCTATGCACGCTGCGCACACTACCGGGTGGATATCCAAATAAGACTCCTCTTTGCCACCGGCCAGACATCCTAAAACTGGTATCACGCCGGGAGCCGTCCAAAGCTTTTTTTCGAATCGCTCGGACAGTTGGACAGTGCGCTCCGAAAAGCCTACCAGTCCCCGATCGACGCCCAGCATACCCACGGCATAAACCCCTTCGTCGGTCAGCCGGCCAGCTACCTTTCGAATCGAATGACGCATCGAAATCTCCAAGCCTTCGTCGGCGTGTGTCAGTCCTCCAGACTCGCGCACGACGGTATGCCCGGCCACATCAAGCTTGCGTTCCTCGGCCTCTCCCGATCCCACCAGCAGCAGTAATCGGTTGGCGCCGGCTGATCGCTCTTTGATCGCGCGGGCCAACTGATCCCAGAGCATCAAATCTTCCTGGGCTGCGTAGTCAACACAGATGATATCGGTCATGGTGTGGGTCGTTTTTGACTGGCAAAAGAAGTCCGCGCAAAGGCCTGAAGAATCCACCGAAACCCGGATCCGCGACTTGCCAACAATCGTTGATTCTGAGGCCTTTCAACTCGTTCTTGCAACTCTGATCATATGGCACCCGGCAACCCGCGATGAACGCCGCTGACAGCCATTTGATCACTGATTCCTGCAACCGTTACCCCCGATTCTCTCCGGTATGGATTTCTGCCATCTGCACTGTCACACCCAGTATTCCCTTCTCGACGGTGCAGCGCGAATAAAACGGTTGATGGCCAAGGCCGAGGAACTGGAAATGCCGGCGGTGGCCATCACCGACCACGGCAATCTATTCGGCGTCCCTGAGTTCTACACCACTGCCAAGAAAGCAGGTATCAAGCCCATCATTGGTTGCGAGTTCTATGTGACCGCAACCGGAATGGGCGACAAGACCGATCGCATTCGCTATCACCAGGTGCTACTCGCGAAGAACGATGTAGGGTATCGAAATCTGATCAAGCTGTCCTCCCTCTCTTATACAGACGGGTATTACTACAAGCCGCGTATTGACCAGGAAATCCTCAAGGCACACTCAGAAGGGCTGATCGCCACGACTTGTTGCCTGCAAGGTGAGGTGCTGCAAACCATCCTGAAAAAGGGTGAGGAAGAAGGACGCAAGGTTTTTAAGAGCTATCTGGACATTTTTGGCGATGACTACTACGTAGAGATCCAGGACCACAACATCCCAGATCAGCACAAGTGCAACGAGGTCCTGCTGCGCTGGGCCAAAGAGTACAATGTTGAAGTCATTGCCACCAACGACGTGCACTACGTCGAACAGGAAGACTCGGCTGCCCAAGATGTACTGCTTTGCCTTCAGACCGGCAAGGAGTACAACGACCCGAATCGCATGCGCTTCGAGAACGATCAGTTCTACCTGAAGAGCGCGGCGGAGATGGAACTGGCCCTCAAGCATGCCGACGATGCCACGGTGCGTCGGGCATTGGAAAACACGACGAAAGTGGCGGACAAGTGCGCTTTCGATCTACCCATGGGCGAATTGCTCATGCCGCACTTCCCTCTCCCTGCAGAATTCGGCAGCGACATGGATGCCTATTTACGTCATCTGTCCTTCGAGCGGGCCATGGAGAAGTTTGGTGGCCAGATGAGCCCCGAACAAGAGGAGCGTCTTAATCTCGAGCTGGGCATCATTTCCCAGATGGGATACGCCGGCTATTTCCTGATCGTGCAGGACTTTACAACCGTTGCCAGGGATCTCGGCGTGTCGGTCGGTCCGGGTCGAGGTTCCGCTGCGGGAAGCCTGATTGCTTACGTGTTGGGTATCACCAACGTGGATCCTCTCAAGTACGACCTCCTTTTCGAGCGCTTTCTGAATCCGGAACGCGTGTCCATGCCGGATATCGATATCGATTTCGATGACCGCGGTCGCTCGAAGGTGATCGACTACGTGGTCGAGAAATACGGCCGCGAGAATGTCTGCCAGATCATCACGTTCGGGACAATGGGGGCGCGATCCGTCATCCGTGACGTTTCCCGCGTGCTGCAGATCCCGCTGATGGAGGCGGATCGGATTGCCAAAATGATTCCCGAAGGTGTCGGTGTCAACCTGGAAAAGGCCTTGGACGAAGTCCCTGAGTTCAGGAAGCTTCAAAACGACCCGAACGAGCAGATCCGCAATCTGATGCACTACGCGAAGGTGCTTGAAGGATCAGCACGCCACACGGGGGTGCACGCGGCAGGTGTGATCATCGCGCCGGGAGAAGTGAGCAACTACGTCCCCGTCTCGATCGCCAAAGGCAAGAGTGGTGCTGAGGATGTGGTCACCACGCAATATGATGGCAAATGGGTTGAGTCCTTTGGCCTGCTCAAGATGGACTTCTTAGGGCTGAAGACACTGACGGTGATCAATGACACCGTCGACCTTATCCAGGAGACGCATAGCGACGAAGTTATCGTCGATGATATTCCTCTGGACGATGAGCGCACCTATGAGCTCTTCCAAAAAGGAGATACGGTTTCCATCTTCCAGTTTGAGTCCTCTGGTATGCGTGAATGGTTGCGTAAGCTCAAACCGACCACCATCGACGATTTGATTGCCATGAACGCCCTGTATCGACCGGGGCCGATGGACAACATTCCGACCTATATCGCCCGCAAGCACGGGCGCGAGGACGTCTCCTATCCTCACGACATGCTCAAGCCCATCCTGGAGCCCACCTTTGGGATTCCGGTCTACCAGGAACAGGTGATGCAGATGGCTCAGGTCATGGGGGGCTACACGCTCGGCGGCGCCGATATCCTGCGCCGTGCCATGGGCAAGAAGAAGCACGATGAGATGGAGAAGCAGAAGGTCATTTTCATCGAGGGGGCGGCCGAGCGTGAGGTGGACGAGCAGACGGCTTCCGAGGTATTCGACCTCATGGCCAAGTTTGCCGGGTACGGCTTCAACAAATCCCACGCCGCGGCCTACTCTATTGTCGCCTACCATACGGGCTGGCTCAAGGCCCACTATCCTGCCGAGTTCATGGCCGCGGCCATGACCAACGAGATGGGCGACACCAAGAAGTTGTCCATTGTGCTTGAAGAGGCACGCCATCTTGGCCTTGAGCTGCTTCCACCGGACATCAACAAGAGCACTGCCCGATTCAGCGTGGAGAAGGGGAAGATTCGCTTCGGTCTGGGTGCGATCAAAGGCGTAGGACTAGGAGCCATTGAAGCCATCGTAGAAGAGCGGACGGATGAAGGAGCATTCTCGAATATTTTCGATTTTGCCCGGCGCGTAGACTTGAGAGCAGTCAACAAAAAAGCGGTGGAGAGCTTGGCCAAGGTCGGCGCCATGGATTGCCTTGAGGGGCACCGCGCCCAGCTGGCCGAAGCCGTCGAAATCGCCGTGCAGTATGGCCAAAAGGTGCAGGCAAATGCCGCTGCTGGGATGATCTCACTCTTCGGCGAGGCCGGCGGTGACGGTGCCGCTGGTTTGGAGCCGTCACTTCCCATGGCCGAGCCTTGGCCGCGGTCCAAATTGCTCAAGGAAGAGCGCGAGTCGGTTGGCGTTTACGTCAGCGGCCACCCTCTGGATGCTTACACGGCCGAAACGCGCGCTTTTGCGTCGGCCCAGATTGTTGATGCTCCCATGATCGTAGAGCGTGAAGGCCCGGTCGAGGATTCCTGGCAGGCTCGCCAGAACAGGCCCAACCATACGTTTTGCGGCATCATCACTGAGGTCCAGCACCGCACCAACAAGTCGGGAAAACCGTACGCTTTTGCCCAGTTCGAGGACTTTACGGGTCAGGCCGAGCTGGTTTGCTTCTCAAATACGTACGACCGTATCCAGCGTTATCTGCAGGTCGATGAGATCGTGCTCATCAAGGGGCAGGTTGAATTACGAGGTGGATCAGGAAAGGTAATCTGCAACGATGTGGTACCGATGTGGAAGGTGCGCGAACAAATGGTCAAGTCCCTTTCCATCCGGATACCGGCCGCTGAATTGGAGCTTTCGCAGGTCGATGCCCTGGAGGAACTGCTTGGCGCCCATCGTGGCGCATGCAAGTTGTACTTGGACTTGATCTCCGAGGACTCCCCGCAGCCTACGCGTCTGCTCAGCCGATCATTTGTGGTGGATCCAAACAACGAGGTCATGCAAGGTCTTGGTAAGCTGTTCGGTCGGCGTGCGATTGTCGTAGAAGGTGAATAAGCCCAGCGAAGCAGACCACTCATATTCAAAAGCTTCCAGCGCAAAATCCTACGCCGCAAAAATTGACAACCTGAATCCGGTAATTTGACATCTGAAATCAGAAACCAGAAACCAGAAACCAGGGTCAGAAAGCGGTGCAGCAACACCCGCAACCCATGTAAGTCCCCCTCGTAGTCGATCCAGGAAATCTTCTTGCCTCATGCGTCTCCATACATTTCTGGTTGCCCTGCTCATCCTCGGGACCGGTTGCTCTGCTCAACTGGAAGAAATGCGCGAGCGGTATCGTCCTGTATCCCCTCGTGATGCCTACGTGCACGGACTGCGACAAACAGGTATTCATGACAGCCTGATCGGACAGGCCTGGCTTCAAGAAGGCGATGCCGTGCTCAAGACTCCCATTTCGCCAACACTTCCCTATCTGGAGCAAGGACGTCTGATGGCCATAGATGTCATGGCACTCGGCTATCAGCTCGATCTGACTCGAGGCCAGCAAGTAATTGTAGAAGCCACTTCGCTGGATGGATTCCAGGTGTTTGCGGATCTGTACGAGCCGATGCAAGAATCGGGGCTCCCGGACCGGCTACTCACGAGCGCCGATTCCACGGGGCGATTAATCTGGGACGTACGTCGTTCCAAAATGTATTTGCTTCGGGTTCAACCGGAAATCCTGGCTGAAGGCGGATTTCGCTTATCCATCAGGACCAACGCTTCCCTGGTCTTCCCCGTTGCCGGCCACACCACGGCAGACGTGCAATCCCGATTTGGCGTAGAACGCGATGGTGGGCGTCGCAGTCACCATGGTATTGATGTTTTTGCGAGGCGCGGGACACCGGTCGTTGCCGTTCGAAGCGGCACCGTTCGGAGTACCCGAACCGGCGGGCTGGGCGGCAAGCAAGTTTGGCTGCGCGATGAAATGGGTCACAATTTTTACTATGCACATCTCGACTCCCAGATGGTCGAAGCCGGCCAGTTGGTGCAGCCCGGAGATACGCTGGGTACGGTCGGAAATACCGGAAATGCGCGCACGACCCCTCCTCACCTGCACTTTGGGATCTATCAGAATGGTCCACACGATCCTTGGCCATTCGTTTTCGCTGACCGGCGACGTCCTTCGCGGGTAGCCGTTGATCACTCACTGTTTGGATCGTGGCGGGCTGCTGAAGGCTTCTCCCTGACTCTACGAGAGCAACCCAGTCGGCGCAGCTCAGTGACGATCGAAACAAATACCGCTGCACAACTGCACATCATAGGAGGAACGGCCAATTGGTACCACGTCCGTCTCGATGACGGACGTTCGGGTTATCTTCCAGCGTCACAATTGTCAATGACCTTCGCGGCGTCACGCCCCGGAACAGCCAGCGCTCGATCAGCCGCCTCTGTAGGTGGCTGATTGTTCGGCGTACTTCTTGCATGCTTTCCAGGATCTGGAATATTCCTCGTAACCTGCTGAAGGGTGGTGTCAAGCTGTATCAGCTTGTGCTCTCGCCTCATCTGGGCGCATCGTGTCGCTTCACACCGACATGCTCGAACTATGCCATCCAAGCGTTGAATGAGTACGGTGCGATCAAAGGTTTTGTCTTGGCCACATATCGCATCTTCCGATGCAATCCGTGGGGAGGACACGGGTACGATCCTCCGAGATGGTTCGGTGAGCAGCCTGCACGTGAAGACGAAGAGAGCCAAGGGAAACACGGCCACGCAGATGGAAACCACCCCTCCCATTCATTCCCTTCCAGCGACGCATGAGTCACTTTGAGCACCAGGATTCAGGGAGCGGGCTTATCGCGCGATGCGCCGTGATTACTTGCTCGGATACCCGTACGTCGGACACAGATCATTCTGGAAACCGGATTGCCGAGTTGCTGGAGGAAGCCAGACACTCGGTCGTTTTTCGAGATCTGGTCCCTGATGATGCAGACCGGATCCGTCAGGCTGTCCAAGACGCCAAGAAAAACGGTGCCCGGTTGATCATCACGACGGGAGGCACGGGCATTTCCCAACGCGACACCACTTTCGAAGCCATTCAGTCGCTCATCAGCACTGACATACCAGGGTTTGGGGAGCTGTTCCGGATGCTTTCCTGGGAAGAAATTGGCGCAGCGGCCATGATGTCCCGAGCAACCGCAGGACTCACGGATGACGCCATTCTGTTCGCGCTGCCGGGCTCTCGCAACGCGGTGGAGCTGGCCATGCAGCGCCTGATTCTACCCCAGATCGGTCATCTGATGGCCGAACGACGGAAGTAGCTCCTACATCAATTCCCTCGAACGCTTCAAACTACTCGAAGCGCAACGCATCGATCGGATTGAGAGCCGCCGCCTTGCGGGCCGGGTAAAAGCCGAAGAAAATGCCGACGGCGCCCGAGAAGGCAATGGCGATGACTACAGTCTCGGTATTGACCGCTGTAGCCCATCCCATGGTGCTTCCCAGCAACGTCGAGCCTCCCACGCCCAGCGCAATTCCAAGCGCGCCACCCAGAATGCTCATCACGATGGATTCGATGAGGAATTGGGTCAGAACATCCGATCCGCGGGCTCCGATGGCCATTCGAATGCCTATTTCACGGGTTCGCTCTGTAACAGAGACCAACATGATGTTCATGATGCCAATACCACCCACGAGCAGCGAAATGGACGCAATAGCGGCAAGCAGAGCCGTCATGACCTCCGTAGTGCCCTGAGCAGCTTCAGAAAGCTGCTCCTGGTTGCGTACTTCAAAATCATCCGCCTCCCACGAGGCCAGACCGTGTGCCTCTCGTAGAATAGCCCGGACTTCTTCCTGGGCCAGTGGGATGTCCTCCGGCGTGTAAGTATTGATCAGAATCTGTCGCATGAACGACCAACGACCCAGAATGCGATTCCGAGCCGTCGTGTAGGGCAAGACGATAAAGTCATCCTGATCATTACCGTCGGCGGTCTGTCCTTTGCTTTCGAGCACTCCAATTACTTGCATGGGGACGCGGTTGACGATGACGCGCTCTCCGACCGGGTCGCGGTCCCCGTACAACTGATCGACAATGGTTTTGCCGAGAACAACAACTTTCGCACCTGTCCGCTCTTCCCGGGCGTCGAAGAAGCGACCGCTTGTCGTGTCCCAGTTACGAATGACCTGGTATTCCGGAGTTACTCCCAGAATAGTAGCTCGCCAGTTGCCTTCTCCTCCTACAATCTGGGCTCTGAATGAGCTGAATACGGGCGAAACATTAGCGGAGTAAATGGACTCGTTCTTGATCTTTTTTGCATCCTCAGGAGTCAGACGACTGAATGAGCTGGCGCCCTGACTCGCTCCACTAGTCTGGGCGGCTCCGGGAGTAACCACCACCATATTCGTCCCCAGATTCTGAATCTGCTGTTCGATCTCGAATTGAGCTCCCTCCCCGATTGCGACCATCACGATGACCGCACCGACCCCAATGATGATACCTAGCATCGTAAGGAGTGTGCGCATCTTGTTCTTTATGATGCTCTTTCCAGCGACTTTAACGAGACGAAGTGCTTGCATGATAGTCTGGTTCAGTCCGCTTCCGCGGCTTCGAGTTCTTCGATTCCCTGATCATTGGCACGGGTTGCCAACAATTCCTTGAGGTCCTGTGCAGCTATATCCGGCGTTTGCTGAATGTCCCGGATGATTTTACCGTCACGCAATTCGACAATACGTTTTGCATAACGGGCTACTTCGTCTTCATGCGTGACGAGAAGGATCGTTACGCCTTCCGCGTTCAATTCCTGGAAGAGCGACATGACCTCCACGGTGGTCTTGCTGTCCAGGTTGCCCGTTGGTTCGTCTGCTAGAACAAGCGACGGATTGGTAACCAGCGCACGAGCGATGGCCACGCGCTGTTGCTGCCCCCCTGAAAGCTCATTCGGGAAGTGGTCTACACGGTCTCCGAGCCCCACCCGTTCCAGGGAATGGCGGGCAGCCTCGCTGTGCTTCTTGACCCGCTTTGAGCGGTCGTACAGGAGTGGTAGCTCCGTGTTTTCCAGTGCAGAAGTTCGGGCCAGCAGATTGAACCCCTGAAATACGAAGCCAATCTTCTGATTGCGAATATCGGCCAGCTGATTCTTGCTCAGCTTGTTGATCTCGATGTCATCCAGGAAATAGGAGCCCGATGTCGGATAATCCAAACCTCCGATGATGTTCATCAGGGTCGATTTACCGGAGCCAGATGCACCCATAATGGCAACCATCTCTCCTTCGCGCACGCTGAAGTCCACCCCCTGGAGGGCATGAACCTTGGTCTTACCCATCTCATAGGTCTTACGAATGTCCAGGACGCGGATGACTTCCTTTATTTCACTCATGATCGTTGCAGGCTGAAACTTTGATGACGCGACCTAGAAACCACCTCCTCTTCGGAAACGACTTCCCATATCATTGTCTTCCTGCCGATTGAACGGGTTCTGAATTCCTCCAGACTCCTCGACCACCGATACGCCGGCTATGATCTGCATGCCTTCCTCGGCCTGCTGGGCGAGAACTTCGGTCATCGATCCATCCGTGATACCCTTGCGAACTGAAAGCACCGAGATATCGCCGGTCTCGTCCAAATACCAGAGCATGGCACGATCCGAAGTTCCTCGAGAGCCACCGGCAGAGGCCCAGCCTCCCGAACCTCCTCCCTGGCTCCAGGTCCCGGACTGTTCTCCTCCACCTTGCGAGGAGTCACCGGATGCAGGTCGCTGAGCCGCCATCCGCTCGCGCATTTGCTCCATCATCTGCTGATTAGGGCGAAAACGAAGAGCAGCATTGGCCACCTTGATCACGTCGTCAGCGGTCTCGATCAGGAATTCGACCGTTGCCGTCATGCCCGGAAGAAGTTTTCCGTCGGGATTGTTGACATCAACGACAGCCGTGTACGAAACAACATTGTTGACCGATTCAGACTGCAGACGAACCTGTCGAACCGTGCCATAGAAAACGTCTTCATCGTAGGCTTGGACCGTGAACCGAGCCGTCTGCCCCTCTTTGATCAAACCTATGTCACTCTCATCCACTGAAACGAGGATTTCCATGTCCGTCAGGTCGTTGGCGATCAAGAAGAGCTGAGGGGCATTGAGTGAGGCCGCGACGGTCTGGCCCTCATCCACATTCCGTTCGACCACGACACCATCGATGGGAGACACAATGGTGGCATATGCCAAGTTGCGGTTGGCACGATCCACGTTGATCTGAGAGGAGACAATATTGGCCTCAGCCAGATCCAGGTTGTACTTGACCTGGTTATACTCTACTTCCGTAGCGAAGCTCTTCTCGTACAAATTCTTGACCCGCTCATATTCGGTTCGAGCGAAGTTCAGCTGAGCCGTATTACGACTCAATGTGGCCTCTGCGTCCCGCACCGAACTGACCAAGAGCGTTGTGTCAATGCGAGCGATGATTTGTCCACGACGTACTTGGTCATTGAAGTCGACGTAGATATCGTTTACGATGCCAGAAACCTGCGTGCCGACCTGCACCGTTGTAACGGCGCTCAGATTTCCGGTCGAGGCAACGACAGCCTCCAGGTTACCGCGTTCAATCGTGACAAAGCGATATTCCAGACGAGAACCAGCTTCGGCGCTGGTGGAAATCCAGACAATCGCCGCCAGCACGATCAGGACGGAAACAGAGATAATGGTCTTCTTCATGGAAAAGTCCGCCTTGCAGCGGCTAGAGAGTGGGGTTCAGACTTCCGGCCCGGCATTCGATGCGCAGACCATTCGCCAAGAAATCAAAGGCTGAGGGAGGCTCAGTTTTCCGACTCAGAAGAATCGGAGGAACGGCTTCCTACGGAGAGCGAGTCATCCTCCGCTCCCTCTGATGCATCTTCGGCCGTATCGTTTCGGGTCGAGTCCCGACGAGCAGACTTCGGCATGCGGGTATTGCGGTCCAGATAGGGCCGGATGGCCACTGCCTGCTCTCCATTCAGTTCGGGCAGCAGATCGGTTTCGAATTCTTTCATCAGCTCGGTCCGATGCCACATGTAATGCCGCCAGAAACGGCTGAGAGTATCCTGATAGGCCGATGACAACGATCGAAGGCGATCTTCCTGAAGGGAGTCGACCGGATCGATGTAGCGATCGATATAACCGTACAGGCCACCCTGTCGACGCATCTCGAGAAGGCGATCTTCGCGCTGATTGTGGACCGTACTCCATCCCAGAGCTCCAATGGCAACTCCAATCAGGAGCGTCGCTACGAGGACGGTTATGGATTTAGCGTGCAGCTTCATGGCCCTAATCCTCGTGATGATCGAATTCGAGGTCGTACGCGGCGGCAACCGTCACCGGATGCAAACCCAGTACCATCTCGGTAGGCGTTTGATGATGATCATTCTCCCGGGACTGATCGAAGTTGTAGAAAGCCAGTGCCAGGATCACGACGAGCCCGGCTCCCACAACGGGGCGAAACCAGCTGACCAGTTCGCGCTCCAGGAAGGCTTGCCTGCGCTTCGAGGAATACGCTGCTTTGACGGCACGCATGACACGTTCCGTAGGCATGGACATC
>JAURNP010000192.1 GCA_030830105.1 Rhodothermales bacterium
CGGTGGTCGCGGAGCCGGGTCCATCACGGCCGCAAAATTCCTCGAGCACTTCGTCGACTATCCGTGGATCCACGTGGATATTGCCGGACCGTCCTTCCTGGACAAGGCCCGTGGGTATCAGACGGTTGGTGGCACCGGTTTCGGCGTCCGCTTGCTGGCTCAGTTCCTGCAGGACTTTGCAGAGAAGAAACGCTGACGCGCTGGTGATGGCCGATATTCTTGCTTCACGAGTTGGTGGGGACATTTCTCGTCGGGTGCGCGTTGCCGTATCCATGGGAGACCCCAATGGAATCGGTCCAGAAATCCTGGTCTCGGTTCTGTCGGATCCAGATCTGGCGCAACGGATCGAACTGATACCGGTCGGCTCCTCCGATGTCTTGCGTGCGTACTTGGAGCGTTCGGCCTCCGGCGCTGTGATGCCGCACGTAGAAGAAGTAGCGGCCCATCCGGATTTCGAACTGTTTCCTGGTCATGCCGATCAACACGCGGGTCGGCTTGCCATGCAAAGTGTCGCGAGGGCCGTGGATTTGTGCCTGGATGGAAGTGTGGATGCCATGACTACCTGTCCGATTTCCAAGGAAGTCATCGCTCGTGCAGGATTCGATTTCCCAGGCCACACTGAATTCATCGCCGAGCGGACAGGCCGTGAAGATGTGCTGATGATGATGGTATCTGGAGCACTGCGGGTTGGACTGGTGAGTGCACACGTACCTCTGGCCAAAGTCCCTGAGACCGTAACGAAAACAAATATCCAGCGCACGATCCGGTTGATGGCGGCCTCCTTGCGGCAGGACTTTGGCATTGACCGACCCCGTATCGCGGTCCTTGGGCTCAATCCTCATGCGGGCGATGGGGGTGTACTGGGTCGGGAAGAGCTGGAAGTAATCGCGCCAGCGCTGGCTGGACTGATCGGCGAAGCGGAATTGAGCGGGCCGTTTCCAGCGGACGGATTCTTCGGAAGTGGCAAATGGAAAGAAGTGGATGGTGTTGTGGCCATGTACCACGATCAGGGCCTCGGCCCCTTCAAGGCACTTTCGTTCGGTAATGGCGTCAATATGACCGCGGGATTGCCCATCGTGCGAACGTCGCCGGATCACGGGACTGGGTTTGATATTGCGGGTTCGGGCAGAGCGGATGACTCCAGTCTGAAAGCAGCCCTGAATCTCGCTGCAGATGTGGCCCAGCAACGAAAGGCGTCTCTGGCCAAGGACACCCAGGAACCAGCAAGGGGGAGAGGCGCATGAAGTCCGTGACACCGTATTCAAGTCTGGCTGTCGTGTACGATGCGGTAATGGCCCATGTGGATTACGAGGCGTGGGCAGACTATATCCTTCACCTGATTGATGAGTTTGGCTGGGACGGTGAGTCAGAAGATGCCCCTTCGCCAACGGCTGGTATGCAGGTGCTGGAGTTGGGCGCGGGGACGGGACTCCTCACCGAAGAGCTTCTCGCCCAGACCGATTGGACCATGCTGGTCACCGATGGGTCGTCTCCCATGCTCGCGGTGGCGAAGGTACGTCTGAACAGTCTGGATAGTCTGAAGCAGCGAATCCGCTTTCAGGATCTCGATTTTTCGACCCCGTGGGAAGTAGCTGGTGACTTCGATTGTCAGCTTTTGCTGTATGACGGCTTCAATTATCTGCTTGACACGGAGCAGGTCGAAAACCTGTTTGCTTCCGTCAAGAAAGCCGGGCGGCCTCGTGGGTTGCTGGTTTTTGATCAGAGCACTCCGCACAACTCCATCAACAATGCGGACTTTTTCGAGGATGATGGAGAGAAAGGAGCACTTCGATATCATCGAAAGAGCCATTTTGATATCGAAATCGGTATCCACACGACGGAGTTCGAAATTTCCGGGCCAGATGGCGTTTTTCAGGAAGTGCATCGTCAGCGGGCATGGACCCGCGCGCAGGTTATCGATCTGCTGGCACAGACCGATCTGGAAGTGATTGCGTCGCTCGATGGCTTCAGTCTGGATCCGGCTCACGATGAAAGCGAGCGGATCCACTGGGTGGTGCGTCTGCCCGGTTGATCCTGGATGCTGGGTTGATGCCGAGTGCCGGGTGGACCTTTAGTCCGGGATGATCCCAAATATGTTGGGGCATCCACAACCTGACTGGCGTGGACTATATTCGAGCGCCGGTAGGTCTCGATTGTACTTCCAGGGTCTCATTCGACCTCCCGAAGTATTTCCTTCAAGGCCAACCTGTCCTGCCGGCGCCCAAACATCCCATTATTCCGTGATCGAACTCAGCCACGTTACAGTTTCTTACGAAACGCCCGAAAACACGCGGCGCGTCGTACTAGACAATGTATCTCTGCGCGTGGAGCGCGGAGAACTGATTTATCTGGTCGGGCCGACGGGTAGCGGAAAGAGTTCTCTGCTGAAGCTGCTCAACATGGAGCAGCAACCAGACAAGGGAGTAGTCCGAGTCGCTGACGCAAGTTCGGATACCATCAAGCCAGCGGATATCCCGTATCTGAGAAGGTCACTGGGTATTGTATTCCAAGACTTCCAGCTGCTTCCGGACCGTAACGTCTTCGACAATGTTGCGTTTGCCCAATACGTGACCGGTCATCGTGGCAAAGCGGTCAAAAGCAAAGTCTTGCATGTCCTCTCGCGCGTCGGTCTGTCCCACAAGCGCCGGCAGTATCCGCATCAATTGAGCGGCGGTGAGCAACAACGTGTGGTCATTGCCCGCGCCATAATCAACGACCCCTGGATAATTCTGGCGGACGAGCCTACCGGAAACCTGGATCCGACCGTCGCCGATGAAATCCAGCGGCTTCTGATAGGGCTGCATCGCAGTGGGATGACAGTCGTGATGGCCACGCATGATTATCGACTCGTGCGCAGTTTTCCGGCTCGCACGCTGGCCGTCATGAATCGGCAGATCGTGGAAGTGGACCCTCGTTCGCTAAAAGGTTGATCCTCCAAAACTGAATGGTGGACAGTCCCTTGGAGGCAGGCAAGGGCGCCTCAGAAGCGGTTTGCTCGCGCCCGGCCATCGGGTTATATTGGCCCCCATTCGATTTAAATCGGCCTTTCGGGGAATGTCCCCTCGGTCGGCGGCCGAAAGAGAGACCCGGATCCTGTGTGTTGAAGCCGAACCCGACCGGGACCGGTGGCATCAGGTCCAGTGGCTGCGCCCTCACGGAACCAATATCCTGATCCATGGAATTCATTGAGTACTTTGTAGATATCGTCGGCGGCTTCCTTTCGCCCATTCTGGTCGTCGGTCTTCTGGGAGCAGGTGCCTTCCTGACCGTACGCCTCGGCTTCATCCAGCTTCGACGCTTGGGCCACGGTTTTGCCGTCACAACAGGGAAATACGATTCCGACGATACTCCGGGTGACGTATCCCACTTCCAAGCCCTGACAACGGCCCTTTCTGCGACCGTTGGCACTGGAAACATTGCCGGTGTAGCGCTGGCCATCCACTGGGGAGGCCCCGGAGCACTGTTCTGGATGTGGGTTACGGCATTACTTGGGATGGCTACCAAGTTTGCGGAGGTCACCCTGGCTCAACACTACCGCATCAGCATGGATGGGGAAGCGAAATGGGAAGGGTCTGTGGCAGGCGGCCCGATGTACTACATCGAGCGCGGTATCAAGGACGTCTTCGGCTGGAACTGGAAGCCGGTGGCCATCTTTTTTGCCTTCATGCTCATGATCACCTCGTTCTTTACCGGGAACGCCATCCAGTCCAACACGATTGCCACCCAGGTAGCTGATAACTTCGGTATCGACACGTGGATTACGGGTCTGATCACCGCCTCTATCGTGGGCGCCGTGATCATTGGTGGTATCAAGCGTATTGGCCGGGTGACAGGAATTCTGGCTCCGGTAATGGCTGCCATTTATGTGACAGCGGCTCTGCTGGTTCTGATGGTCAACTTCCAGGACGTCATTCCCGCATTCGGAACGATCATCAGCGAGGCCTTCAGTCCATCTGCTGGAGTTGCTGGTACCGGCATGGGTGTCTTCCTCTTCACGCTTCAGTACGGTGTGCAGCGCGGCCTCTTCTCTAACGAAGCCGGTCAGGGTTCGGCCCCGATCGCACACTCCGCTGCCAAGACGGATGAGCCGGTTTCTGAAGGTGTTGTTGCACTTCTGGAGCCCTTCATCGATACCATCGTGATTTGTACGATGACCGGTTTGGTTATCGTCTCCACGGGTGTATTTGAAGCCAAAGTCCCCACCGAGATCGCGCTGGATGACGGTAATATCTCCTTTGTCGAGTACGATGCGGATGGCATGCACCAGAATGCCGAGGATCCGGCAGAAGTGTCGGTCGCAGCCGGTATCCCGACTACGGATAACGGGTCCCAGTTCGCGTATTACGACATCTCCGTCGATGGCTTCTTTACCGACGAAGCACAGACCATCCCGTTCAACGGGACGATCATGCCTGCCGAGGCACGCGCAGTCTCTGCCGATGGAACGGAATACACGGTCCTCTACGGTGACGCTGCGCGCAACAGCTCCCCGCTGACCACGCTTGGTTTCGAGCAGGGCCTCGAGCCACTCGGTCTGGCATGGCTCGGCAAGTGGGTCGTTTTGATGTGCGTGTTCCTCTTTGCCGTCTCTACCGCCATTTCCTGGAGCTACTACGGAGACCGTTGCGCCAACTATATCTGGGGGAAGAAGGCCATTTTGCCTTATAAATTTGTCTTCCTGCTCTTCCACTTCGCAGGTGCCGTGGTCGCGGTTACCACGATCTGGGACCTCGGAGATGTGGCCCTGTCACTGGTAACCTTACCAAACGTTATCAGCTTGATCCTTCTTTCGGGTCTCTTGAAGAAGATCACGGACAGTTACTTCGAACGGAAGCCATGGGAATCTGAAGGCCACGTCTAATCGATTGGAGCCTCGCTTCCCATGGAACACGTCACCGTCATTGAACATCCTATCCTGCAGCGGGACCTCACGGTCCTGCGGCGGGCGGATACGCCTTTCGGGGTGTTTCGCAGCACGCTTTCCGACGTGTCGTCCATCCTGGCATACGAAGCCTTGCGCAGTCTACGTATGCGCGAAGTCCGCATAGATACGCCACTGGAGCCCACCCAGGGATATGTGATAGACGACCCCGTTGTTGTCGTTCCCATCCTTCGTGCGGGACTTGGCATGGTCGACGGTTTCGTGCGCTTCCTTCCCGAAGCACGCGTGGGGCACCTCGGCATGTATCGGGATGAGAGTACCCACGAACCCGTGGACTACTACACCAGCGTGCCGCCAGGCATCGAGGAGGCCAGAGTATTCGTGGTCGACCCGATGTTGGCCACCGGAGGAAGTGCTGCCGGTGCGATTGCTCATCTCAAGCGCCTGGGAGCGCAATCCATTGTGCTCGTGACCTTGGTTTCAGCCCCTGAAGGCATCGCCTTCGTTCACGGTGCTCACCCGGATGTGCCGCTGGTAACAGCCGTGGTTGATCGGGAACTGGATGAGAATGCCTACATACGGCCCGGTCTCGGCGATGCCGGGGATCGAATTTTTGGAACTAGCTGAGATAAGTATGCAGCGTTTCTTCTCGACGTCTCTCCTGACGGTCCTGCTTTTGGTTGCGGGTTCAGCTCACGGACAGGATACCAGTTTCAGTATTCCTGAGGTGGTACTGGATGGCATCGAGTTCAGCGTCACATTGCAACCGGGAGCGACAGATTCACTATCGGCCGTCCATTACACGGTAGCCGGTGTCAATGAACCCGTCTCGTTTGAATTGAACGACGCCGGAGATCTTGTCGCATCCGGAGTTCGCGTTTCGGGAACGAAGGCCCAGGACGTTACCCTCCTCCGGGATGGAGAGACCTTCCTGGTCCAGACTACGCGGAGCATTTCAGGATGGTGGAGCATCATTCCACCACTCATGGCCATTGGGATGGCCTTGTTGACCAAACGCGTCATTCCGGCCCTGTTTACGGGCATTTGGTTTGGTGCCATGACGGCCATTGGCTTCTCCATGGGCGGGATCTTTCAAGGCGCATTGGACACCTTCCAGGTCTATGTCTTACAGGAGTTCATCGACGAGGGGCACGCGTCGGTCATCTTGTTCTCTTGTATGATTGGGGGGCTTGTTGGCATCATTTCCAAGAATGGAGGGATGCAGGGTGTCGTCAATATCATCTCCCGGTTTGCCAGTAATCCCCAAAGAGGACAAACGTCAACCGCGTTCCTCGGGCTTGCCATTTTCTTCGACGATTATGCCAATTCGCTGGTTGTCGGCAATACCATGCGGTCGGTTACGGACCGGCTGAGCATCTCGCGTGAAAAACTAGCTTATCTCGTTGATTCAACGGCGGCACCGGTAGCGTGTATTGCCCTGGTAACGACCTGGATCGGTTATGAGGTTGGAATGATCGGGGAAGCGATCAGCAAGGTGGACGGTCTGGATGGGAGTGCCTATGCATTCTTCTTAGGCTCCATACCCTATTCATTCTATCCCATCCTCGCCATCAGCTTCGTGTTCATGGTGTCTCTAACCCGACGCGACTTCGGGCCGATGCTGGAAGCGGAGATGCGGGCCCGCTCGACGGGCACAGTAGTCCGGGAAGGAGCCAATGTGGACGAAGCAGCCGTGACCGGAGAGGAAACGAAGCCTAAAGAGGGAATCCCGATCCGTGCTGTCAATGCCATTATCCCAATCATTGTTTTGGTCGGAGGCGTCCTGGTCGGGTTGTATGCGACGGGTGAGGGCAACTCCCTCCAGGAAATCATCAATAACTCCGACTCGTACACGGCCCTGATGTGGGCATCCCTGATATCGGTCCTGGTTGCCGCCATCATGACCTCCTCCCAGCGCATTCTGGACCTGGGAGAAATTGTGGAAGCGTGGTATGGCGGACTCAAGAGCATGCTCTTCGCCATGATCATCCTTGTACTGGCATGGGCGCTATCGGCGATTACTGAGCAGCTTCACACAGCTCCCTATCTGGTGTCCATACTTGGCGAGTCGCTCAATCCTGGATTCGTCCCAGTAGTTGTATTCCTGTTAGCAGCTGCGACTGCGTTTGCGACCGGATCCAGTTGGGGGACCATGGGAATTCTTCTACCTCTGGTTATTCCACTCGTCTGGGCCGTCATGACCGTAAATGGAATGGGCGACGAGACGTACTACTATATTCTTTACTCCACCATTTCCTGCATCCTGGCGGGAGCTGTTTGGGGTGATCATTGTTCCCCAATCTCGGATACGACCATCCTCTCGTCCATGGCTTCTGGATGCGATCACATCGATCACGTGCGCACCCAGCTTCCTTACGTTATGTTCGTGGGCGTCGTAGCCATTGTCGTCGGTATCATCCCTTCCGGATTTGGGTTTCCTTGGTGGATTTCCCTTCCGTTGGGACTGGCCATTCTGTTTATCGGGTTGCGAGTCTTCGGACGAATAGCTGAGGATGAATTGAAGGCCATGGAGGTGGCCTGAACATGGAAGGAAACTGGATTGATGCCGACGACCGTCCCTGGGGGCGGTGGGAAGAATACCTGAACGAGCCGGGATACCGTGTCAAACGGATAATCGTGCATCCCGGACAGCGCCTTTCGCTGCAGCGTCATCAGAAGCGTAGCGAGCACTGGGTGATCGTGGCCGGGTCGGGCTTATTCACGCTGGATGAGAGCGTCACAGAGGTCAATCCAGGAGATAAGGTGTTCATTCCGGTCCGGGGTGTTCACCGTATTGAAAATCCGGGCACAGAGCCGCTGATCATCATCGAAACGCAGCTGGGAATTTGCGACGAGGATGACATCGAGCGCTTGGAAGACGACTACGGACGCAACTAATCACGCATATCGACCCAGAGCTGCCTGGTACTGAATCCCGGGGCGCCCTCGGGTCAAGTCGCCTTGATTGACGTGCGCTGCAGGTGCCGTGTGGAAATGGTAACGCCCATGACCAGGAAGATGTAGTAGCCCAAGATGCGCCAGGTCAGCAACGATGGCACGATCAGGGCGGCACTCGGTAACAGATCTCCGAAGAACAGGGCATAAAGACCCTCGATGCCGCCCGCGCCTCCCGGCGTCGGCATGATCAGCGACGAGATGGTCTGCGCGATGGACCGCATGATCAGCAGCAACGTGTCCACGTCTGGAATGAAACTCCAGATGACGAGGACGGCCAGAAAGTAGCGGGCCAACCACGTCCCTGACGTCAGAAAGAATCCACGCAGGAAGAAGTCCTTCTTCTGTTTTCGCAGGATGGCTGCACGTGCCCCGAATTGCTCCATCTCCTTCATGACGCCTTTCCTGAATCGGCGAAGGAAAGGCAGCTTGAATAGCGTTGCGGCAATACGTGAAAGCAATTCCGGGTGGAAGAGGGTGGCGTAAGCAAAGAAGCCCGCGTACGCCATCAACCCTACGAAATAGATCATGGCGGTCCAGAACCCAACGGTGCCTGCAGCTACCGGGATGACATCCATGCAAAGGGATGCCACGAGAATCACCGGTATAGAGAGCGCAAACCAGACCTGGTCAAGCAGCATCACGTAGGTCATGACTGCAGACGCATCTCCAATAGCGATGGGCCCCTTCCGGGAGGCCTTCGTCTCCATGGACGTAACACGCGACTCCCGGGAGATGTAATACGCCGTCAGGGGCGCACCACCTACGAAACTCGGGGAAATATTCGAGGCAAAATCCCACATCAGTTGACATCGAATACCAGCCTTGAAGCCCAGTGAATGACGCGACACGAAACTGATGCGCCATCCGCCGAACACGACACGGGCCAGCGTCGCACCCACGGCGCCCAGCATGATCCAGGGATTTACCGCATAGATGAATTGACTGAATGCTCCCTCATCCCAGGTATACCAGGCTATGACGCCCAGAACGCCCAAGCCCAGCGCAAGGGGAAGAATCAGGCTCCTCAGGGAAATGGTGGGTGCACCTGCAGGGAGGCGCCCCGTTTCCGGGTCTCCTGCAATTGGGTCGTCCGGCAGAACCGGTTCAGGATGGTGCACGGGGTCAGACATGAGGGGCCAAGCGGGCCGGAACGGGGAAGTACCTGTCGGGTTCAGGCGGAGGGCAGAGTACGATCTGCCTGTCCCTCGGTTTCAAGGCGGGGAGCATCACGTGGTTTCAGAACGGTCCGGTATCCATGGCTACTTCGTCCATCCAGCGTGCAGATTTGCACATGCACTCGACGGCCTCCGACGGTCGGATGGACCCGACAGCACTGGCACAGGCGGCGGCAAAAGGTGGGCTGGAGCTCGTTTCGTTGACTGATCACGACACGCTGGCGGGGTGGGACGCATTCCAGGAATCCGCCCTCCAAGCCGGACTCAAGTGCGTTCCCGGTGTGGAAATCAGCGCGAAACAATCAGATGAGGAAGTTCATCTGGTCTGCTACGCCTTCGATACCGAACACGACGGGTTGCATGCTTTCCTGGCGTTGCAGCAACAACGTCGAAACGAGCGGGCACAGGCTTTTGTTACTGGATTCAAGCAGGCTGGATTGTTACCTGAATCCGCCCAGCTTCAGGCCGGGGGCGATGACACCTCGTGGGCACGACCTCATATCGCACGGCTTCTCATCAAACATGGCGTCGTAAAAACCATGAATGAGGCATTTGATCGCTACCTCACTCCTGGAAGTGCTTCGTTTGTCGAAAAGCCCCTTCCTTCCGGAAAAGAGGCAATCACTGTCGTGCATGAGGCTGGAGGCATCATATGTTTGGCGCATCCAGGACATCATGTATCCCATGACGTGGTCATGGGCTTGGTTGCAGAGGGTCTGGATGGTCTGGAAGTCGTCCATCCCTCTCATGACGACATGCTGGAAGAGTATTACGGGTCGCTGGCGGATGGGAAGGGACTGCTCAAGTCAGGGGGATCCGACTTCCATGCACGACCCGCACATGGAGAAAGGCAACTCGGTGATCGCTGGTTTACCCCGGAAGCGCGCCTTTTGAGTGCCCTGCGGACCCATTGACCGGGCCTGGCGTTTGTCGAGGGCATCCTGCGCAACCCGGAATTCCATAGCGTATTAATGATTTCCCGACTCCTCGCCGTCGTTCTGGCAACCATGCTGATTGCCGCTCCATCCAGCGCTCAACTGGTGGACGGCTGGGTAGCTCATACGTCATTCGGCGAGGCCACCGACCTGGTGGTGGCCGGTGACGAGGTCTGGGTAGCTACTACAGGAGGTGTGTACTGGGTCAATCCTGCTATGGGCGAGATTTCGCGTTTGACGGTGGTCGATGGGCTGTCAAATGTCGGGGCTTCTGCTCTCGATGACGATCCGAGCCGAGGATACTTGTGGGTAGGCTACGACGATGGCCTGTTGGACCGTATTGATCGTTCCTCAGGCACCATCCGCACCTATCGAGACATTGAGCGGGCGGATCAGTACCCATCGAAGGGAATCAACAGACTGCTGGTTGTCGGGGACTCAGTGTTCGTAGCGACACAGTTTGGCGTGGTCGTATTTGATCCGGAACGCAACGAGGTGAGGGATTCATTCGATCGATTTGGAACCATGACCGTCGGGCAGGAGGTGCATGATGTACTGGTTGAATCGGTGGTCCTTGGAGAGCCTGCCATTTGGATAGCAACGGACGATGGGATCGCCGTTTCACTGCTGGACGGACGTAATCTGAAAGATCCGGCTTCCTGGCAAACTGAAAATCTGGGAACCACTTTTCGTCCCAGGCCCGCGCTGTCTCTCGGGGTCCTCGATGGACGCATGCACATCGGAACCGATATCGGCATTTTTGAGAGAGTATCCTCTGGTCAGTTTACAGACCTGGGCGTAACGAATCGACCGGTCACTCGCCTTGAGAGCGGCCCAGGATTCTTGGCCGCAAGCGCGACGTTTACCCTGGCCTTTGTGCGATCAAACGGCGAGACATCAGCTCACTCCATCACGAATTTCGGTTTTCCAGTTGCCGTGGATGTGGCTGCGAACGGTGATGTCTGGGTAGCCGATGAAGCCAATGGATCGGGTAATGCGAGCGTACCAGCACCTGATGCGGGGGCTATCTCTTTGAAGGGTGTATGGCTGCCAGAAGGACCGGCGGATGGCACCTTCTCACAGATCTCGATATCGGGCGAAGGAGATGTCTGGCTGGCTGGAGTAAACGAAGCCGGTACTGGTTTCTACCGATTGGATACGCAAGGAACGTGGACGACGTGGTCTTCTGCTCTTACGCCAGAGCTGGCTGGAAAAGGAGCCTTTGTACAGATTCACGCTGGTCTCAGTGGATTCGGTTGGGCGGGATCAGAAGGAGGAGGTGTGGCACAGGTGGAGGCAGACGGTTCTGTCACCCTGTATGGCCCGGCAAATTCGTCCCTTCTTCCTGCCTCTGGCTCTGTCGACTTTGTCGTGGTGGGTGGTGTCCACGAAGATCGTCTGGGGAATTTGTGGGTTACCACACGTGCATCTTCTCGGCCATTACATGTCCGTTCTGCGACCGGCGATTGGACGGCTTTCGGGCCGAAGATTGGACAGGGCCTGCTATCGAGTGCTACGGCCTATGGCCGCATTTTTGTTGATTCATTCGATCAGAAATGGATCGTGATTCATCGGGAGACCAATTTTCAGCAGAAAAAGGGCCTGATGATCCTTGAAACAGGTGTACCCGAAAATCCCACCGATGACGAGTTCAGGTATTTTGACGACCGTGGCGCAGCAGGTCAAGGACTGCCTGCCGTGAGCGTAAATGTCATTGCGGAGGACCAGGATGGATTGGTCTGGATCGGGACCGATAGTGGACCGGCATTTTTCATCAATACGGGCATTGTTGCACGCGACAATTCGGCCATTCCCATCTGGCCTCAATGGGCGGATCGTAGCCGTGGCACATTCATGCTGTTTGGTTTGACGGTCAATGACATCGCTGTTGATCCTGCAGGCCGGATCTGGTTCGCCACCAATGATGGGGCATGGCTGATCGAGGCCGCCGAGGGAGGGTTTGATCTGGTCCAGCACTTCACAGCGGAGAATTCACCTTTGTTCTCCAACGAAGTCCTTTCTGTGGATGTGAGTGAGTCAACGGGAGAAGTCTTCTTCTCGACGGATCGCGGGTTGATATCCTATGCCTCTGATGCGATTGCGCCAAGTCAGCAAGCGGGAGAGCTGATCGTGTTTCCCAATCCAATCCGGATTTCTGATCTGGCAAATCCAAGCGTTTTTGTGGAGGGTCTCGTTGCGGCAACAGATATCCGCATCGTCACGGTTGCCGGAAATCTGGTACGCTGGATACAAGCACGGGGAGGGCGAACGCGTTGGGATCTTCGGGATGAGGAGGGTAGGCTGGTGGAGTCTGGCGTGTACTTGATCGTTGCTGTCGGTCAGAATGATGAGGGATCGTCTGTCGGCAAGGTGGTAGTTGTCCGCTGAATAATTACTGAAAGATGTAGCTGCATCAGTATGTCCACCAAAAGTTCAACGTTCGTCGGGTTGAACCGTATTCAGGCAGGGCCCTATATTTCTGATCTGTGATTTCATGGTGGTCGTAGCTCAGTTGGTTAGAGCGCCAGGTTGTGGCCCTGGAGGTCGGGGGTTCAATTCCCCTCGATCACCCCAAGAGCTGCGATGAGTCGGCTTGCCGGCTTCACCGTGAGCTCAAGATGCCGCGTTCGTCTAGGGGTTTAGGACGCCGCCCTTTCACGGCGGTAACACGGGTTCAAATCCCGTACGCGGTACTACAGAGACCCGGTTGGCCTTCAGGCCGGCCGGGTCTTTGTTCATTTTGAGCGTTTTGGGGTCCGGTCAGGCAGCCAGGTGCTGATGCGGCTGACCTATCTATCCGTAAACAGCAGCTTTCCGTCGCGCTTGAGATAGGCCCATCCCGTCAGGCCATGCCAACGCATGCCTAGCTTGACCTCATAGGTGACAGGCTGGCCATCTTCCTCCACCTCGAACTCATGCCGAGCGCCTAAAATGGAGCGTTTGGAGGAAACGACTTCACCATTGTAGAAGACATTCTCGATGCCCGTTGCGGTCATTCCGGGAATCCGAATTGTGTGGCCGTTGTGGATTACAGTTCTCATGCTTCATTGCGCTTTGGATGAAAGATGGGTCTAGCTGGGATTGCGTATTGGTCCAACCCATCGAAATGGGTATCGTCGGAGCAGGAAAGCGCATTAAGTGGACCGTCGCGTTCACACCAACCATCAGTCTCCATCAGTCTGGCCTAGCGATGAATATCCTGACCATCGAAGACCTGCGAAAATCCTACGGGACAAAGCCGCTGCTGAACTCGGTCACTTTTGGTCTGGAAGATGACGAGAAGATGGGACTGATCGGTGCCAATGGCTCGGGTAAGACAACCCTCATGCGCATCATTTCAGGCATCGAGAAGCACGATGGTGGTCGCTTGATGCTTCAGAACAATGCGCGGGTCGCCTTCCTGCCACAAAACCCGTCATTCGATGCTTCGCATACCGTGCTCGATGCCGTATTCGACCAAGGCGACCCCCTGCTGCGGTTACTGCATGATTACGAGGAAGTATCGTACGCCCTGGCTCAAGCCGGTTCGGTTATCGACGACAAATTGCTGGCGCTAATGTCCGACCTCAGTCATCAACTCGATGTCACGGGAGGATGGGACCGGGAGGCAAGCGCCAAAGCCGTTCTGGACCGACTCGGACTGCGCGATATGGATGCGCTCGTGGGGACCTTGTCCGGAGGCCAGCGAAAGCGGGTAGTGTTGGCGCGCGCGCTGGTTCTCCAACCCGATCTACTGTTGCTTGACGAACCCACGAACCATCTTGATACCGAGACCATTACCTGGTTGGAATCCTACCTGGCAAATTACCCGGGTGCGCTGCTCCTGGTAACGCACGATCGGTACTTCCTGGATCGCGTCACGAACCGGATGCTGGAGGTGACACCCGAAGGCGTCATGAAGTACGAGGGCAACTATTCCCGCTACCTCGAGCTCAAAGAAGAACAGGATCGGTTGAAAGAGGCCACCGAGCGTACCCGACAGAATCTGGCGCGCCGGGAATTGGCCTGGTTGAGACGCGGACCCAAGGCCAGGACGTCAAAAGCCAAGTACCGTGTCGAACGGGCGCAGGCTTTGCAGGAAAGTTCAGGCTCTGGCCCGGACGCCCGACTTCAGCTTGCCGCGGCTTCCACCCGACTGGGGAAGAAGGTGCTGGAACTCACCAGGGTCTCGAAAGCCTACGACGACAAGGTGCTTATAGAGAAATATTCCCGCCTCATTGCCCGGACCGATCGACTGGGAATCATTGGGGAGAACGGGACCGGCAAGACCACGCTCCTGGACATGATTGCTGGCAAGATTGAACCGGACGAAGGACAGATTGAATCCGGTCCGACCGTGGTGATAGGATATTTTGATCAGGAGGGGCGTCTGCTCAACGACGAGCTGCGGGTCATCGATACCGTTACCGAGGTGGCTGAAAATGTGCGTACGGCCGACGGATCAATCATAACAGCCAGCCAGATGCTGGAGCGGTTTCTGTTTCCGTCAGCCGTACAGTACACGCCAGTGGCCAAGCTCTCTGGGGGAGAGCGCCGCCGATTGCACTTGTTGTTGGTACTCATGGAAGCGCCCAATATCCTGCTTCTCGATGAGCCGACTAACGATCTGGATATCGCGACGTTGGCCGCATTGGAAGAGTACCTGGACACCTTCGATGGCGTGCTGATTGTTGTATCGCACGATCGCTGGTTTTTGGATCGCACGATTGACCATTTGCTTCATTTTGAAGGCAACGGGGCCATTCGTGAGTATCCCGGCGACTACTCGTCATTCCTGGAGGTGCGCGAGCAACAAAAGGCTGCCGAGGCCGACGCATTGAAAAAGAAGAAGGCGGCGGCCAAGCCAGCTGGACCCGCGGCATCATCCGGTAACCGGAAGACAGGATCAGCCAAACTTTCTTACAAAGAGAAGAAAGAGCTTGAGGAAACGGAACAGCGGATCGAGGCAAGTGAAGAGCGGAAGGCCGTGATCGAATCCGAGTTGAGTTCAGGAATCACGGATCTGGCGATTATAACGGCGCTATCCGAAGAATTGGGAGGCCTCTTGGCGTCGCTGGAGCGCGACATGGAGCGATGGGCTGAGTTGGCCGATCGATCCTGATCCAGGAAATAAAGGAGTTGCACTCAGCTGGCGATCGTGGAATTCACTTCTTCATGTCCCGCAGGTGCAGGTGCAGGTAAACCACCGATCACCCAGAATCGCCAAGCCAGTGCAGCAACCAGCGGTGTCATGGCGATCGGCATGGATTGGAGAATGAGTACTTGCAGGATCAAGGTGGCACCCATCAAAACGCTGGAGACCTTCAAATAGGTGTGGAGCCAGGAGGCACGTTTCCACCAGATCGCCATGACGACGTGGGTGGGTAGCGCCCAAAGTAAGTCGGCATTCCAGCCCGTTACCCAGTGCAATGTGCCCACCCACATCAGGAAGAGGAGCGTTCCAGCCAGCCCGAAGATCGCAACAAAAACACGATCAATGGTCTGGGGACCTGTCAGGTTTTTGGCACGAATGGAACGTGCGGTGAACACAAGAATGAGAATCGCGATCACCCAAAAAAGCCATTGTACCCTATCGAAGCGCGGAGGCGCAGGCACCCAGGGAATATCAAGCAGTGTCCGCTTTTCCAGGACCAGCGGCCCAGATCCAGTGGACGTCGCTTCGTCAAGGAGATGCATCAGGTCGAGCGGTAAGAAGGCTTTATCGGCCTGAGAGACGTCCTTATCCATGGGATACCCGAATGCCAGGTCGATACCCAGGTCCAGCCAACTCACTTGGTGGATATAGCCATCCACCAGGTGGCGGTAGGTCGGCTCTCCTTCGGCTGAGGGTTCGGGGAGGACCATAGCATCTACAGCCACCAGCAAATCCAGAATACGTGTAGAGCAATTGTCGCGAACGAAGTCGTAGGCATAAGCACGGTTTTCCGGCTTCAGATTCTCCAGCAGCAGTCCCCACAGCTGTTGGCGGGCCTCGTCCGTCAGTACAATTTCCTGTTCGACCACTCCTCGCTGCTCTACCGTGTATCCTCTCATGAAGCGTGTCATGGGATCCAGGCTCAATTCGTATTCCATGGCTCCATACGCAAATCGAGGCACGAAATACGGCTTGTTCACATCGAACGTGCCCCAATTGAATACAGCGTCAAACCCCTGAACCGGATCCGAGACACGTAACGCCGAGTGCCCCCAAAGTGAGTACACTGCCTGGCCAGGGTTAGCGGTCAGAACGGACACCCGAGCCTGAGAGGACAGGGAGTCAGCGAACTGGGCAGCCGTCTCCATCGGGAAGATTCCCAGAGAAATGGCCAGCATGAGAACGGCACCTGCGTACCGCCGTATGAGCTTGGACCCTGACCTGATCAACATAGATGTCGGTAGCGACTGGTGAGTAAAAGACGAAGGGCGCAATGCAGTCTCGATGCATTGCGCAAAGTGATTCCGGCGCCCGAGACGGAGCTTACCTACCAAGACCACTGGCAATTGCTGGTTGCCGTTGTGCTTTCGGCGCAATGTACCGATGCCCGGGTGAATCAGGTAACCCCATCCCTGTTTGAGCGGTTTCCAACGGTGGAGGATATGGCTGCAGCGACGGCTGCAGACGTTTTTCCTCTGATCCAGTCTATTTCCTATCCGAACAACAAATCCAAGCACCTGGTCGGAGCTGCCAATCTATTGGTGGACGAGTACCACTCGGAGGTACCGTCGTCTGTGGACGATCTTGTCCGATTGCCGGGTGTGGGACGAAAGACGGCCCAAGTCGTTGCCAGTGTCGCATTTGATGTGCCTACGTTGGCTGTGGACACGCACGTCTTTCGGGTAGCCAACCGGATCGGCTTGGTGACAGAAGAGGCAAACACTCCGGACAAAGTGGAACGTCAGCTCAAACGTTTACTTGAGCGAAGCGAATGGGGAGAAGCGCATCATCTGCTTATTCTGCACGGTCGTTACACGTGCACAGCCCGTTCACCCAAGTGTGGTACCTGCCCTGCGTCCTCATGCTGCAAATACAAAGAGCGACTGGACCGTCTACCAGGTTCGCTCGATGACCTGGATGCTCGGAAAGGCGCCTACTTCTGTGCTACACGCAAGCACTATTTTGACGCCCCGGATCTTGTGACAGATCGTGCCGGGGTCGATCAGATTTCTTGCCCACGATGCGGCTCCATGAATGTGTTTCTTTCGAAAACGGGTGCCTCGACGAAGCAGGTCAAGGATTATCGGGTATGACATGCGCTCTCCTGAAAAAGGCCTGCTGTGCGCAAACCAGTCAGTCACTCATTCCATACGCTCTTTAAATCCGCTATGAACAAGCACCTTCTCATGATCCTGGACGGATACGGAATCGCTGAAGATCCGTCCTTGAGCGCTATTGATGCCGCCGAGAAGCCTTTCCTCGATCACCTGTTCCAGCATTATCCGACGGGCACGCTGGACGCCTCCGGGTTGGCTGTTGGTCTGCCAGAAGGGCAGATGGGCAACTCCGAGGTAGGTCACATGAATCTGGGAGCAGGGCGGGTTGTCTACCAGGATATCACTCGAATCGATCGTGCGATTGAAACTGGTGACTTCGAAAAAAACGAGCTCTTGTTGTCAGCTATCCGGGGCGTCGGGCAAACCGGCCGCACTCTCCACCTCATCGGGCTTCTTTCAGACGGTGGGGTTCATTCGTCACAGAAGCACGTTCATGCATTGCTTCGCTTGTCGGCATCGCACGGATTGAAAGGCAGCGACGTAGTCGTGCATGCCTTCATGGATGGCCGCGACACCTCTCCCAACGGCGGAAAACAATATCTCGTCGAGCTTGAGGCTGTGATGAGCGCTTGCGGCTGTGGAGTGGTCGGCTCCGTGGTGGGTCGCTACTGGGCCATGGATCGGGATCATCGTTGGCCGCGCATTGAAAAGGCATACAACCTGCTCGTGAACGGTTCGGGCGAGTGCTTCAATACTGTTTCGGACGCTATCGAGGCCAGCGATGCCAACGAGGTCACAGATGAGTTCGTCGAACCAGCCTGTATTGGAGATCCCTCAAGGCATCGCATAAGCGACGGAGATACCGTGCTCTTCTTTAATTTCCGTGCGGACCGTGCCCGCCAGATATCCCGCGCGCTTACGGAAACCGGCTTTGATGGATTCGATCGTACGCCGCCCAAGGATCTGCGCTATATAACGTTCACACCCTACGACGAGTCCTTCGATTTTGAAGTGGTGTTTCCGAAAGTGAACCTGATCAATACTCTGGGTCAGGTGGTAGCCGAGGCAGGAGGCAAGCAGCTGCGAGCCGCAGAAACGGAGAAATATCCGCACGTAACATATTTCTTTTCTGGGGGTCGGGAAGAGCCGTTTGAACAGGAGGACCGCATCCTGGTCGCATCTCCCAAAGTGGCAACCTATGATCTCCAGCCCGAAATGAGTGCGCCTCAGCTGGCCCAGGAAGTTGCCCAGGCTGTCCGCGAGAACGACTACGCGTTGGTGGTCATCAACTTCGCCAATCCAGACATGGTTGGTCACACAGGTGTCTTTGAAGCAGCTGTCAAAGCCGTTGAGGCTGTTGACGCTGCCGCTAAAATCGTCGTTGAGTCAGCCCTTGAGAGCGGATACAGCGTCAACGTAATTGCCGATCACGGCAATGCGGATCGTATGCGCAATCCGGATGGATCGGTACACACGGCGCATACCACCGTGCCAGTCCCTCACGCAGTCATCCGGGATGGATTTGACGGTCCGGTGAGACATGGAAAGCTCGGCGACGTGGCCCCTACCATTTTGCGCTTGATCGGCATCGATCAGCCCGAAGACATGGGCGGAGTGTCAGTCATCGACCTGTAAGCCTACCGGACGGAGACGTCGAATGGCATGCGGGCCTGGACCTGACCGTGGCGCTCCAGCTCCGATCGAAGCATTTCAACCTGGGCATCCGGTCGCGTTGTGAGCCCGACCCACGTGGCAATGGTTCGACTCATCACGGCTGACGTCATCCCCAGTTGCTCGAAAAACGAGGGTGTGGACGGGTAAGAGATCAGCTGAACGTCCTCCGGATCCAACGCAGCAGCTTCTGCAGCGCGCTGAACGGCTACTTCAAATCCGCCTAATTCGTCCACAAGACCCACATCCACGGCGTCCGTCCCTGTCCAAACGCGGCCACGGGCCAATTCGTGGACCTCATCTGTGGTCATCCCGCGTGCGGCTGCCACTTTCTCGAGAAACGCCTGGTAGGTAATGTCCGTGAAGCGTTCAAGCGATGCGCGCTCTGCGCGGGTCCAGTCGCGATAACCCGAAAACATGTCTGCTGAGGGACCGCTTTCGACGGTATCAAACGACAGCCCAAGGCGGTCTTCCAAAGGAGCACTCAGGTCGAAGAACATCGAAAAGACGCCAATCGAGCCGGTGAGGGTCGTTGCCTCGGCCACGATGTGCTCGCCACCCGTGGCAATCCAGTAGCCTCCACTGGCGGCGATATCACCCATGGAGATAATGACCGGCATGGATTCGGACGCGATTTCAACCTCTCTGAGCATAGCATCGGCAGCGGGTGCCAGTCCACCGGGGGAGTCGATGCGAATGATCATGGCTTGGACACCGCGGCGGTCACGAGCTGAGCGTATGGCTTTGATGATCGTGTCTGATCCTGCCATCGCACCAGAAGTTGCCAGGCCGCCAGCCTCGGAAGATCCAGCCATGATGGCACCCGAGATATGAACGACCGCGATTCGATTACTGGACGAGGCAGCACGTACCTGCGCGGCATAAGTCGTCATGGACACGGTGGTAAGATCTTCTCCTTCATCCAGCCCAATGGCTGCTCCAACACGCTCTCGGACCTGATCGTTGAACAGCAGATCATCAATGAACCCGTGCTCGGCAGCATCAACGGCAGAAAACAGGTTGTCGTTGTCCATCATGGATTCAACCTCGTCCGCGACCATCCCACGCGCGTCTGCCACGGCGTTCACGAACAAAGACTCCACGTCGTCGATATAGGCTTGGAGCTGCTCCCGGTTTTCCGGACTCAAAGACTCGCGCGTGTAGGGTTCGACGGCTCCCTTGTAGTCTCCTGCGCGGATGATAATCGGTTCGACGCCCAGTTTGTCGAAGAGACCTTTGTAGAACATGGACGTCAGCGCGAAGCCATTGAATTCGAAGATGGCCTCTGGGTCCATGTAGACACTGTCTGCGGCGCTGGCCAGATAATACTCGGCCTCACCGGTGTAGAAATTGCGCCCCGAAGCAATGACGGGTTTGCCGCTTTCCTTAAAGGTGTCAATCGAGCGACGAACAGCTTCCAGGGTGGCCCAGGACTCTGTCACATTGAATGGACGGACCCACAAGGCATCAATGCGATCATCCGTGGCTGCCTCTTCCAGGGCGCGTTGCAGGTCGTGGACGTCGTAGGAGGCTTCGTCCAAGAGCATCTGGGTCAGCGGATCACCGGAAACTTGCTCGGGAATCGCACCAGAGAGATCCATGACCAGCACGGAGCCAGGCCTTACTGGAGGCTGCGAATCGCCAGCTGCCGCAAGTGCGATGAGGAACAGGAAGCCGAAGAAGGCAACGACGCCGAAAGCGAGCAGGGCGCCCAGCGTGGAGGCTGTTAGTACTTTGAGGAACTTCATGAGCTCGGGGAGCGATTCAAAGGGGAGGTCCATACGCGATGTTCGTTCCGACGCTCTGACCCGGCTGTAGTTGCGTGTTTGTGCCCCCCGAAGGGGTATTTCGCACCGTCTTCCGATTCAGGCTGCTCGTGAATCATCGTTCCGAATCGGTTTCTGAGTCGAAAAAGGTGCCATCCATGTTTGATCAGCTGGCTGATTATTCCATTCCCGTTCTGCATCCCGTGGTAGTCCACTTTCCAGTGGCCCTTTCTATCGTTGCATTGTTGACGGCCGGCATCTGGCTCTTTCGCAACAGTCCGGATTGGTGGCGAGCGACGGTCTTGCTGCAATTCCTGGCTGCCTCGGGGGCATTGATTGCTGTTCGTACCGGGGAGGTCATGGAGGAGCAAAGCGAAGGAGTCGCCATGGTCGATCGATTTGTGGAATTACACGAAACCATGGGGGAACGTGCGCTCTGGCTTCTCGGTGTCTCCCTGGTAATCCTTCTCTTTACCCGATGGATGGGCGAACGGGAGACGGAGCATGCCGGAGTGCGCTTACGGTGGCGTTTGATCGCGTTTGCAGCCGTTGCCGTGACCGCGGTCCTCGTTGGACTGACAGCGCACATAGGCGGGTTGATGACCTGGGGCGTACCCGGCTGATAATCAGGGATTGGCGTGCTTCAGCCTTCCATGTTGATCACTTTTGTGGACGTTTTGAATGTGACTGCCTTCGGCATCAGGCACTGTGAACGATGAAAAGTGCCTCTATGCCTCCCAAATGGGCATGGCATGCTTTTGTCTTGGATTCGGTCAGGGTCCGTTTCTCCATGGCCCGAGAAACACGGAAAGGTGACATCCATGACAAACGTATTTACACAACTCCTCCGATCAATCGTCAAGCGACGTATCCAATTAGCGCCAGTTCGCGTCCACCGTGGGTTTTTCATCGCGGTCCTGGCCGCGGCCGTTATGGCTGTGTCACCGCTCGAAAGTTGGGCTCAGCGTAGCAGCACGAGTTCTGGTAAGTCAAATCGTTCGGAAAGGACGGTTGATCGCTCCAAGCGAACGACCAAAGCGACGTCAGTCAAACGTTCTTCTGAATCCAAATCGAGTCGAGCCGCTCGAGCGGGTTCGCGTGCCAAGACGGTCCGCGAGGCAGATCGCCTCATCCAGAATAGCAGAGCCGGCCGCAAGAGCAGTGATGCTCGTTCGAGCGGGTCACGGGATCGGGATGAACGTCGCGTTGGCGCATCGGGTAATCGCTCGGATCAACGTACATCTAAAGCGAGCGCAGGCCGCGTTAGCAATGAGGGGCGCACGGGACAGAGGGTACTGGATCGTTCGGCAAACGGGCGCGTGGCCGCAGCACGAGGTGCTTCCCAACTCAGCGCGATCGCAATATCGTAATCTCTGGGCGCCGGGCCCGGTTATCACTGCCGGGTGTGCGCGCTTCCTAGCGCTCTCATGGTGATCGCCATGTTCGATTCCGAACACGGATTCACGTATCACCGAGCCGGTATTACTACCACCGTCCACACAGGCATATTTCCGTCCACATTGCTTGGCCCTGGAAAGTGCGGTATCACCGTCACTGGTCGCCCCGGTATCGCTATCGCCAGGTCGTCATCGTGAAAGCCGACAGGAACAGCTCCTATCGGACCAGCCGTATCGAGATGGAGACAACGTATCGCCATCGTGTGCGCTTTGCTACGGATGAATATGCCGTGCTGGACATCGATATCGAACAGGTCGCCCTCTACGATAATGGTCAGTACATCGGCATGGTGGATCGCATTCCCTCGGACCTTTCAAGCATCGAGGCTACGGTCTTCCGTAACGGACACATCGCATTTGATCGTGACATTTTTCTGGTTGGGGATCGTCGCGCTGGTTTCGAGATCATCTCCACGCCTTTCTACGATGGCTATGCGGGACAGGGCTATCGCCACGGAGATGATGTCCGCGTGGGCAAGGTTGATCTGCACAGCAATCGCGTCCGCTCTAAAAGCTACAGTCGCCTCTTTGACCCGAATCGCTGGCGTGGCTATGCCCCGATCAGCCTGCTTCCTGAAGATGAAGGATGGTTGTGGGACTTTGGAGCTGAGGCAATCAGCGCAGCCTACGACGACTACGATGCTTACTACGGCTTTGGAGCTGGTTCGTCAGGCATGTGGTCATCCCGGGATGCATTCGAAACCCGGAGTTCTTTCGAATATGAAACGGCCTTCGGTGCGCAGTTCAACCTGGAGCGCACGGCAAGCATTCGACGGGTTGAATAGCGGACCCCTGTGATTCAATTCGTCGAATCGCGAGGCCGCCTCCTTCCGGAGGCGGCCTCGCTCTATGTAATCCACACGCCCGAAGTGCCTTCGTTCGCTGTATCTCAAAGGCACCTGATCAAGCGGAAAAAGGAAAGGCTTTGAAAACTGGGTAAAGGGAAACTATGACACCTTCTATCTGGTTTGACCGGCTATTGCACAGGACGTGCCTCGCCTTCCACTCAGACAGATTCGGATCCGTGTTCATTTCCACCCAGAGTAGCCTATCGGGACTGACTCGCAGCCTGACACCCCGGCAGCGGGATGTACTGCGCATGGTGGTCAAGCTATTTGTGGAGACGGCGGGTCCGGTTGGCTCGAAAATATTGATCGAACGGTTCGACCTCGGTTGGAGCGGTGCCACCATCAGAAATACGATGAGTGAGCTTGAGCGGATGGGTTTTCTGATGCATCCACATACGTCAGCAGGTCGCGTACCGACTGATTTGGGGTATCGTGCCTTTGTAGCAGAGTTGATGGATGCCGCGGTGCTAGAGCGTCAGGAGCGTGCCTACTTGCAAGCCGAGCTTGCTGCGCTGCAGGAGGACACCGAGGCACTCATCAGGGAAAGCAGCCGGCTTCTTGCCCAGCTGGCCCAACTACTTGGAGTGGTGCTGAGTCCTCGCCTCAATAACGGGGTTCTTCAGCGGCTGGAAATCGTACCGGTCAGCCCGGGTAGACTTTTGTTCGTTGTGAGTGTAGAGGGCGGATATATCCGCACGATTGTCCTTCAGGTCGGTTCGGAAATGAAAACCGAAGAACTGGGCCGTCTGGTTCAGTTGCTCAACGAGCGCCTCGCTGGTCTTACCCTGGACGAGATCCGGCGTACGTGCGTCCCTCGAATCCGGGACCTGGCTTCTAATGATATGGGCATCGTTCAGCTCATCCTTCATCGCAGCGCGGAACTGTTCTCTGATGAGGCTGATCAACGTACTGTTCAGTTCGACGGGACGCCTTTTGTACTGAGTCAACCGGAGTTCTCGGATGCTGGAAGGGTCAAGAGCCTCATCACGTTCCTGGATGACCGTTCCCATGTAATCCGACTGATGGAGGAGGAAGCGGAGCCTTTGGCTGGAACGGCGCGTGTTCGCATCGGATACCGTCCCGAGGAAGATCAGGATGAAAAGGAGGGAGGAGCGATTTCGGTCGTCTCAGCCCCGTATGTAGTCAGCAATCTGCGCGGGACCATCGGAGTCATCGGTCCTACCCGCATGAATTATGCACGAGCCGTTGCGCTGGTCGAAGGAATGGCTACGCTTATGAGCTTGTCTGACTCCCGGTCACGCGCGTTCTGATAGGTGCGTCCCAAACCCAATCCCACTTGAATCTACGGCCGAGCGCCGTACAACGTCTGGAGCAATGAGCGACAAAGAAATGGAGCCGGTAGAAGCAACTGCCGACACGTCAGATGCGGAGTCTGCCGATGAAGCGAGCGATCAGGAAGAGCGCGACGCAGTCATCGAGGCTATCGATGAATTGGCAGACCGCGCTGTTGAAATCGAGCGACTGAAAGATGAATTGGGGCAGGCTGCGGATCAGTTGAAGCGCCAGGCTGCCGAGTTCCAGAATTACCGACGCCGCACCGAGCAGGAAAAGGCACAGTCTGTCTCGCTTGGCAAGAGCCTGGTCATTTCAACCATGCTCGATGTGATCGACGATTTCGAGCGCTCGCTCGAGGCAACCAACAAGGCAGAGGAAGAAGTCGAGGGCGAATTATCTCCGACGTATCAATCACTGAAAAACGGCGTAGAACTCGTCTATCAGAAATTGACGGGTGAGATCAACCGGCTCGGCGTCGAGCCAATCGAGGCTGAAGGCCAGCCATTCGATGAGGAATTGCACGAGGCCATGATGCAGCAGCCAGCCGGCGACGGTGAGGAGGCAGGCATCGTACTCACAGAAATCCAGCGGGGATACCGCATGGGAGACCGCGTACTCCGGCACGCCCGGGTTATCGTCTCCAGCTGATATGAGAGATTACTACGACATTCTGGGCGTCGAGCGTGGAGCTGACGCAGACCAGCTTAAAAAGGCCTACCGAAAGCTTGCGTTGAAATACCATCCGGATCGGAATCCGGATAACAAGGAAGCCGAGGAGCACTTCAAAGAAGCAGCCGAGGCCTACGAGGTCCTTTCCGATCCGGCCAAACGCCAACGTTACGACCAGTTTGGTCATGCGGGTGTTCGCGGCGGAGCAGGAGGGGGCGCACAGGGCTTTCAGGACATCAATGACATCTTCAGTGCCTTCAGTGACATTTTCGGGAGTGGAGGCAGCATTTTCGACGAAATGTTTGGAGGCGCTGCAGGGCGTGGGCGTGGTAGACGCCAGGGGCGCCCTGGAAACGACCTGCGAATCAAGCTGCCTCTGTCGCTCGAAGAAATCGCCGAAGGCACCGAGAAGAAGATCAAGGTCCGCAAGTTCATCGGATGTGAAACGTGCGACGGAAATGGGGTTGAAGACCCTTCGACTGGCTTCGAGACGTGTACCACTTGTCAAGGTGCCGGTGAGGTCCGACAGGTTTCTCGGTCGGTATTTGGGCAATTCGTAAACGTTCAGCCTTGTCCGTCCTGCCGTGGTGAAGGCCGAATTATCCGCACGCCCTGCTCATCCTGTGAAGGAGAGGGACGCATGAAGGGTGAGGAGACCATCAATATTACTGTTCCGGCTGGTGTTCTTGAAGGTCACTACCTCACATTGCGTGGGGCAGGAAATGCTGGTCAGCGTGGTGGCCCCTCCGGTGATCTGCGGGTGGAGATTGAAGAGAAGAAGCACGAGCATTTCACGCGTGATGGTCTGGACATCTATCACGAGCTGCACATTTCCATTCCTCAGGCCGTGCTCGGAACGGAAGTGGATGTTCCGTCACTAAAGGGTAAGGCGCGGTTGCAGATCGATGCGGGAATTCAATCCGGTAAGATCCTTCGGATGCGAGAACGAGGTATTCCTGACATTGAGTCTCCCCGTCGGGGCGATCAGATGGTCCGGGTACATGTGTGGATCCCTACCAGTCTTACCGACGAGGAACAGTCCCTGATGGAGGGATTGGCAGAGGCCGAACACTTCCAGCCCGATCCGGACTCGCTGGGAGATCGCAAAGGATTCTTCTCCCGAGTCAAGGACGTATTCTCGTGATCACCGGTGGCGCATCGTGCCTTCGTTTTTTAAAACCTGATTCCCCTTTCTTGTGAGTGAGCCGTTGACACCTGTTGATGCTGAATCCTTTCGCCGCGGCATGCGCCACGTGCCAACGGTGGTGACCATTGTCACGTTTGATGCCAAGGATGCACCGTGCGGAGTCACCATCGGTTCCTTTGTGAGTCTATCCTTGGATCCGCCTCTCGTCTGCTTCAACATCAAGAGGGACTCCACCATTCACGACGAAATTGTCGCTGCGGACAGGTATCTGATCCATGTCTTGCGGGATGATCAAGCCCAGATTTCTGACCGTTTTGCCGATCCTGATCGGTCTACGCGCGATAAACTGGACGGCACCCACGCCGTTGAAGGTCCCCACGGTATTCCGACTTTGAATGATTTTCTGGCACGCTTCGATTGTCGCCGTACGCAGATCCATGAAGGGGGCGACCATTCCATCATTCTGGCCTGCGTCGAGGGTATCGACGAAGGCACGCCATCGCGTCCCATTGTCTATCACCAGCGTGCCTACCATGCGGTCGGTGCCCAGGTTGCGGACCGCAAGCTGCAGGGCTGAGCAGAGTCAAACGGGCGTCTTCAGAAATTCTCCAGCCGACCCGGTCCCGAAGAAGGCAAAGTCGTAGCGACAAGGATCGGCAGGGTCCAACGCGCGACACGAGTCCGTCAACTCTGTGGCAGCCCGCCAATCATTCGATTTTCTTTCCAGCATTCCCACTGCTCGAGCTTGTGTCCCGGAGTGCACATCTAGAGGGAGCATGAGATCGGCAGGGTCAAGGCAGGACCACAATCCGAGATCAACCGGACCGGGCCGCACCATCCAGCGCAGAAACATGTTGATGCGCTTGCACGCACTTCCCGTCGAGGGCTGGGCAATATGCTTCCGGATTCTAGCGGGATGCCCTGGCACGGCATTCAATAAGGTTGAGGAGAAGTGTTCAATGCCGTCCTGAACCGGGTTTGCAGTGCTCATTCCTTGTTTGAATAGGGCCTCCAGGCTTGAGGAGCTCTCCACAAACTGCAATGCGGAAACGAGCCCATGCAGGTCCTCTTCGTTGAAAGTGCGGTGCTTGAATCCGACAAGACGATCTCGATCCCGGGTGGGACGGTAGTCCTTGATGAATCGTTTTGGCTGATATTCGAATCGTTTGCAAAGCTCACCGAGCTTAGCCAACATGATGTCCCGTCGTCCCCAAGCAAGGAGCGCAGCGAATATTCCTATCAGGACCTGGTCCTCCGGATCATCGAATGCGTGCGGGATTGAAATGGGATCATCTTCGATGAATCCCACGTGTTCGAATCGCTCGGCAATGGGATCCAGGTAAGCGCGGAGCGCAGCCGTTCGTTGCGATGACTGCGAGGACATTGGCACTGGATCAGGCATCAGAGCGCGCACTAAACAGGGCACAGGCGCTGTTCAGGTCTACATTCCCCCCGCTGATGACCACGCCTACACGTTTTCCTTTGACATCAATCTGTCCGGAGAGCAGTCCGGCCGTGGCCAGAGCTCCAGTAGGCTCGACGATGAGTTTGGCCCGTTCCCAGAAGAAACGCATGGCTTCCACCAGAGCGGAATCGGAGACGGTAATCATATTGTCTGCGTACTGCAGAACAAGAGGGAACGTGATCTTGCCCAGATAGGGCGTGCGGGCTCCATCGGCGATGGTATCAGGATTATGGACTTTTTGGAGCGTCCCGGAATGAAAGGATCGTGTCGCATCATCCCCTGCTTCGGGTTCAACTCCGATTACTTGGCAGTTTGGCTGCAGATGCTTCGTAGCAATCCCACACCCGGACAGCAGCCCGCCACCCCCACAGCACACAAACAAGTAGTCCAGCTCGTGCGCGGCCTGCATCAATTCGAGTCCCACCGTTCCCTGACCGGCGACCACATGGGGGTGATCATAAGGTGGAATAATGGTCATCCCGTGTTTTTCCGCTATTTCAGCTGCCAATTCCTCTCGGGTGGTTGCGTGTTTGTCATAGGATATAACACGCGCGCCATAGCCCTCGGTGGCAGCTTTCTTTATCGCCGGCGCATCATCGGGCATGATGATGGTTGTGGAAACACCCAGCAAGCGTCCCGACAGGGCGATGGCCTGCGCATGATTGCCGGAGGAATATGTAAGGACACCCCGCTCCTTGTCACTTTCACGCAGGCGACTCATGGCATTGAATGCACCTCGAAATTTGAAGGCCCCGGTGCGCTGGAAGTTTTCGCACTTCACAAAGACCGTTGCACCGGAAATGGAATCCAGGGTCCGACTGGTTATGATCGGAGTCTGATTGACCGTGCCTGAGAGCAGGTCGGAAGCGGACAGGATGTCCTCAAATGAAACAGGGGGGACGGGCTGTGGCCCGTCCCCCCGTCGGTATTCAATTGGCTGCATGAAGCGTGCAGTTTGTTTCGGAAAGCGACCGGTTCAAGATAAGGTTACTCTGTTTCCGTTTCGACTTCTTCCACTTCCACGTCTTGAACTTCCTCGGCGATACGCTCCACGATTACCTCAACATCGGTGACGAGCGCAGCAAGGGCGCCTACAGCCGCCATTGTCGGCATCAGAAATACGGCAGCTGTTGCGCCCCCTACACCGACGGAGAGCGGAAACTCAAGCAGGGTGCGTCCTTCCTTGCGAATGGTCACGCGGCGAGCATTTCCTTCTTCGACGATCTCCTTGACTTTACCAACGAGTTGGTTGCCCTTGACTTTCATTTCGTCCATTTGAGTGCGGACTTTTTCTTTATCGATCATCGAAATACCCTCCAAAAGAAAAATAAGCGGTTGCGATTGTAGGGAAGGTTACGAAGCATAAACGCCCTTGTTGCGCCTCCAGACCCTGGTAGGGCAGAATACATCGGTTTACAGTCGGGAATAGAATACCTTCACGCTAACTTCACGAAAGAATGTTTTAAGCCGCGGCCCCGATCGACGATACCGCATCCAGAACGAATTTTCCGAATGAAGTGCGTTCTACAACACTTTATCTGATATCCCTATAAAGAACTTGGAGGTTCACAATGGGTCAGCAACAACTTCTTCTTCTCGTACTTGGTATTGTCATCGTTGGCTTGGCCGTCGTAGTCGGTATCCAGGCTTTCTCCGAAAACCAGAAGCAGGCCAACACCGGTCACCTCACGTTCTCCACGCTTCACACGAACGACGCTCCAGCCGCTGTTTCGCGTCTGTACAAGATGGGTGTCGAACCCTTCCTGATTGCCTACGCCATCAACCTGGTGGTCGCCCAGCGACTGATCCGCGTTGTTTGCCCGGATTGCAAGTAGGTAGACGAAAATCCGGACCGCACCCTGATGCACGGATTGGGATGGACGGACGATGATATTGATGCTAACACCATCTACAAGGCCAATCGTGGCAGCAGCTGCCCGGCCTGTAGTGGCAAAGGGTACAAAGGCCGTCGCGCTGTCTGTGAAACCCTGTATTTCTCCTCGGAAATCAGGACGATGGTAGCGGAGTCCGC
>JAURNP010000193.1 GCA_030830105.1 Rhodothermales bacterium
AGCGGGATCTCTCGGCGCATCGATTAAGCCAAAACGAGCCGCTTGAGGCCGTTCGTTATCTACATTCATCCCATTCCAATTTAGCGGGTCCGCATGGAGAAGGAGCAGATACAGAGCCTGTTGCAGCGTTTAGAGACGCTTGGGGGCTTCCTCGATCCGGAAGGAAGAGCGAAACGAAAGGCTGTATTGGAGCAGGAGCGTTTGGACCCAGGTTACTGGGATAATCCGGAAGCGGCGCAGGCCACTGAGAAGGCTATCTCCGTGGAGAAGGGATGGTTGGAAGCCTGGGATCAGGTGAAGACACACGCTGAGAATGTTGAGACGCTGCAGTTGATGGAGGCGGAAGAAGGGGATGATCTCAAAGAGGAGATCGAAGCAGAACTCGCCGCATTGGCTCCGCTGGTGGAAGATCTCGAGTTGAAGAGCCTTCTCAATGCCGCAGACGATCACCGAGATGCAATCCTGACTATTAATCCCGGTGCCGGCGGTACCGAAAGCCAGGATTGGGCTGACATGCTGGTGCGCCTGTACACCCGTTGGGGAGAGCGCAACGGATATACCGTGCAGCTCCTTGAATACCAAGACGGCGATGTGGCGGGTATCAAGAGTGCTTCTTTGGCCATCCGGGGTGAATATGCCTACGGATACCTGAAGTCAGAATCAGGAGTGCATCGCCTGGTGCGTATTTCGCCATTCGACTCGTCCGGTCGTCGCCATACATCCTTTTCCAGTGTTTTCGTGTATCCGGAGATTGACGACACGATTGAGGTCGAGATGAAGCCCGATCAGTTGGAAATGCAGACTTTCCGATCTGGAGGAAAAGGGGGGCAGAACGTAAACAAGGTTGAAACGGGGGTCCGTCTGATCTGGACTGGTGAGCTGTCGGATGGTCGAAATGAGCGGGTCGTGGCAGAGTGCACCGAGGAGCGCAGTCAGCTGCAGAACCGCGACCGGGCCATGACTATGCTGAAGAGCCGCATTTATCAATTGGAACTGCAGATTCAGGAGGCTGCGAAGAACGCGGTAGAGGGGTCGAAGAAAAAAATTGAGTGGGGCTCACAGATCAGGAGCTATGTCTTCCAACCCTATACCATGGTCAATGATCATCGCACGGAGACCAAAATCACCGATGTCCAGTCCGTCATGGATGGCGACTTGGAAGAGTTCATCAAGGCGTTTCTGATGTCTGAAGCCTCCTGACTGGGAAGTTGTTTTCTGTAAGCAGAATACCGTATATTTACACCTGTGGATAAAAAGGGAGGCGGCAGCCGCCCTTTTTTGTTGAAGCGGGGATTTCCTGTGGCGCCCGTCCGAGCTTCGGACCGGGCGTTTTTTACACTGGACCCTTTCGTTGGAAAGGGAAAGTTTGGTACAGGAGCCCGTCTGAAGCTATCTACACCTTGCTTTGATCATGACTGTATCGACTGAACATAACGCCAAGGCCACGCCAGTAACGGGATCCCTGGAGGGGAGAATCCGTGAGTTGGCGCAGGAAATCATTCAGCAGGATGATTGGTTCATCGTAGACGTTCAAGTGCGTGGCCGCAAAGGGTCACGTATCGTTGAAGTTTACCTGGATGGCGATGAGGGCGTCAGCGTTAAGGACATGGCTAAACTGAGTAGGGAGCTGGCTTTCCTGCTGGATACGGAAGACCTGATCAAAGGCAAGTACCACCTGAACGTATCCTCACCAGGCAACGACAGAGCGCTGCTGACCGAGCGTCAGTACCGTCGTCATCTAGGGAAGGAGCTACAAGTTCTTGTTAATCGTGAAGACGACGGAATTTGGACCGAGGGTGAAAACCTCGGTGTGAAAGAAGGCGTTCTTACACTTCGCACTAAAAAAGGAGCGGAGGAGATTTCCATCTCGGAAATCTCCAAGGCACGCATCAAATTGCCCTGGTAGTACATCTACCGGGCCAAGCGCATTTGCACTATGCAGAATTCTGATCTTGTTTCCTCGTTTGCAGAAATCGCTCGCGAAAAAGACATCGATCGCGACACCCTGCAATTAATCGTGGAAGACGTATTCCGGGCCATGATCCGGAAGCGGTATGGGTCGGATGATTCATTTGAAATCATCTTGAACCCGGATCACGGTGATATGCAGATTCTGCATATCCGCGAAGTTGTGGAGGGTTGGGCTGTTGAGGATCCCGTAACAGAGATTGAGGAAGCGGAAGCCCAGCAGATTGATGAGGACTTTGAAGTCGGGGATGAAGTAGCTGAAGAGATCGAATTCCGGGATTTCGGACGACGAGCAGTCATGACGGCGCGTCAGACGTTCAGTCAGAGAATCCGCGATATCGAGAAGGACAACACTGTCGAATGGTACCAGGACTTGGTCGGTGAAGTCGTGGTGGGCGAACTGTACCAGGTTCGTCGTCGGGAAATCCTGGTGATGCACAACAAAGCGGAGCTCAAGATGCCTCGGGAAGAGCAGATCTTCCGCGACCGGTTTCGCAAGGGTGACATGATTCGTGCGGTCATCAAGGAAGTCACGCGGGAAGCCAATGGTGATCCGCGAATAGTGATTTCCCGAGCCGACCCACTCTTCATGGAGCGCTTGTTCGAACTCGAGGTACCTGAGATCGACGAGGGAATCGTTGAAATCAAGAAGATTGTACGCGAGCCCGGCGACCGCGCCAAAGTCGCAGTTATCAGTTTTGACGACCGAATTGATCCCGTCGGCGCTTGCGTTGGCATGAAAGGTTCACGAATCCACTCTGTCGTTCGGGAACTCGGAAACGAAAACATTGATGTCGTACAGTGGACCGATGATACCGTCGACATGATCAAGCGGGCGCTTTCACCCGCAAAACCTGTTCAGGTCGTTCTTAATGACGAGCTGACGCCTCCGCGAGCCAAGGTTGTTGTACGTGTTGATGAAGTCTCCCAAGCAATTGGCCGGGGAGGGATCAATATCCGTCTTGCCTCACGCCTGACGGGATATGAGATTGACGTGTACCGTGAAATCTCTGAAGAGGAAGAGGACATCGAAATCCAGGAGTTTGCCGACGAGATTCCAGAGGAGCTGTTGCAGATGCTACGCAATATTGGTTGCGATACAGCTCGCGCAGTACTGGAGCTTTCCCGTGATGAGCTCATGCGTCGCACCGGCATGGAAGAAGCGTATGCTGAGCATGTGTTGAATGTGATCAAAGCGGAATTTGCAGAAGGAGGCAGCGCTGCTGTCCAGGCCGAGAAAGTATCTGGAGGGGCCGCGAAGGCTGCCGCGGTTACGCCAGCTGCTGATCCCGCCGCTGTAGAAACTCCAGCCGAAGAGGCTCCTGCTTCTGAAGAAGCCCCTGCAGAGCAGGCTCCTGTTGCCGATGAAGCTCCTGCTGCTGAAGAAGCACAGGCCGAAGAGGCTCCTGCGGAGGAAGTAGCGGCAACTGAAGCTGAATCAAAGGAATCGTCGGACGCAGATGAGCAATCATCCGCCGAGACGGAAGAAGACGAAAAAGCCGCATCGGAATGACACCTGTTCATACCGTCGCGCACACTAAGTGATCAAACCCTGATACATGTCCACAGAGAAGAAATTCAAGAAAGTCCGATTATTCCGGCTCGCCAAGTCGTTCAACGTCTCCGTTGACGCACTGGTTGAGCATATGGAGGAATCCGGATTCGCGGACTCACTCGTTGGTTCCGGCATCAATGCTGCCGTAGCCACAGAGGAGGCCTACGAAGACCTGATGGACTACTTTGCCGACGACAAAGAGCAAGCAGAACGGGTCAGCCGTAAGCGTGCTGCTGCGCGTCAGGAGACCGATGGCGATGAGGAG
>JAURNP010000194.1 GCA_030830105.1 Rhodothermales bacterium
ATCCGTTCACGGTTCCACAGCTCGGCACGCTGCTTGAGGTCCTCCACGATCTCCGCATCCAGCACACTTCGACCGTAATGCTGCCCCTCCGTCTGGGTCAATACCCCACCCCGGAATTCTGCGATAGAAAGATCTGCAAATCGATCACCGTAGTAACCAGCCGGGGCAAGGACTTTGGGAAACGGGGTTCCAGCGGACTCGGTGAGTGCTCGCTGCTCTGCTCGGACCAACAGGAAACCATCGGCATCGAGCGCTCGAAATCCGGCGTAGCGAAACCGGTTCTGATCCGTTGAACCGGTGAGCTTCTCTACCATGTTGCCAGATGCACCATATTCCGTGAACATCGCTGCGAACAAGGCAAATTCGGTCTCGTCTTCCGCATCGCGCAGTGAACGCGGTAGCCGGCGGGCGACGTTGCTGTAGCGCCCGCGCACAGAACCATCCGACAAAAACAGCGTCACGGTGACGTCGTAGCTGGACAGCACACTCAGCATGAATCCAGTGGTCACACCCTCGGCAAGCGAGTCCATGCGTGCCCGCTCCAATGGAGCGGAATCACCATCCATGCGCTCCCATTCCCGCAGAAAGGAATTCTCATCGGCAACATCCAGTACCTGGGAAATGGCGAACATGGCACTTGCATCGCGATCAGCCAAAAATGACTCTGCCGCTTCCACCATCCGTATTCGGGCTTTGTCCTCGACACTGATTTCCATCATCGGAAACAGGACCATGGAGGTCAGCACGATGAGCGGCACAATCCGTCTCAGTGCTACAATCGGAGACTGTCCAGCAGGCTGTGCCGGGCCGATAAGGGCCGCGAGCCAGGTCATCACCGAAACAACGGCAATGACCGATACCGGAGCTCCGCTGCCGGACACCAGCAACCCATCGACAAGGAGAACGGGCAGCATCACGGCCAGAGTAGCGCCCAACATCAGCCCCGCGCCCGGTAAATCATGCTTTGTCAATCCGAATCGGTCCGCTAGAACCCAAGACAGCCGGGCCATCAGCAGAACAACCGAGAACGTGACGAGCAAGAGAGCTGCGAATACTACCAGGACGAGTCTGCCAGGCAGTAATCCGCTTCGCTCGAAATAGTCCAGAGTCGAATCCAGTACAGAATGGTGCGCAGCCTCGAACAGCAAGAAGGCTCCTAGCCACATAATGACCTGTTGAAAGGCCAGGAAGCTCCAGATACCCCGGGTAAACGATCCAGCCTTGAATCGAAGGGTGGCCTGCACCCGTCTACGCAATGGGTTTGTTGCCCGAAGGAAAATGACAGTGAACAGGGTGACGAAAACGGCGCTGATCAGCAAATCTCCAATCGTCTGCATCGCGCCATAACCAATGACGGAGGCCAAGTGCTGGGGATCGAAAAGCGGACTGAGAGGAGCCTTTTCGATCTGCCACCTCGCTGGCAGATCCAAGGCCAGCATCAGCCACCGCATCACTACCAAAAACAGCCCGAACAAGGTCAGGACCGTTCCTGATATCTGCGTGGTGGCCGCCTTTCGCCATAATAGATTGGCAAAGGAAGCCAGTACCAAGAGTAGTGCGACAAAGAGCCACAGCAACTGGACATTCAGGATGGTGCGATCAAGTTCGGTGACCCATTGATCCTGACTTGGCGTGTCGATGTCGACATATCCCAAGTGCACGTCAGATGGTGATCGTAGAATGAATCGTCCTTCTTTAGGGCGCGAGGATTCTTCGCCAAATGAAAACGCCACCGGTTGACCGAATTCCCGGGTCCACTCTTCATCCCACGTGTAGTCACGCAAGTACTCATTGCGAACCGGCATGCGTTGCTCGACCATGCGGCCGACTCGAATAGCTCCCACAATGCTTGCACCGTCCAGAACAGGCACCCATGCCGTGAATGCGGTCCGTTTTTCGCCATCAATGGCCAGGCTCTCAAGCTCTTGAAGCAGAAAACGATCATTGCGAACGGCACCATCCATCGGAAACACAGCGCCACTCCACGCTCGCAACGATGGCGTCGGATCATAGACCTCCACGAATTCGCGTTCGCTGTGTGCCTGCGATGCGGCCCAGGACACGAGCTGGCGCCTTCCCTCTTCGCGGCCGGTATCCACACCTCGCAAGCCCTCGGAAACAGCCGGATCTCCTGCCATCTGGCGGGCCCAGGCTGCCAATTGCGCGTATTCAGTATCAATGGCTTCCTGAAGCGCAGTAAATGAAGCCTGTCTCTCCAGGTCCAAGCGTTGGTCCAAGGATGCCAGCGCTTGCTGTTGCTGCCAGGATCCAAAAGCCCAAGTACCAGCGGCTAAAACGAGCAGCAGCAAAATGCCCTGCGGCATCCGGCTTTTCAGCACAGAAGAACCCAGATCACGGAGTATATATCGTGCTCCGATGTTACTCATTGGCCTCATCCACCCTCAATTCACGCATACGCCACTCGCCTCGCAACAACGCATAGCGTGCAAGCCAAACGCTTTCCGATCCCGGTTCCGAGGAAGAAACCGCCGCTTCGATAAATGCAGCACTCGGGGTCCTGTGGGAGCGGGTAATCCTAACCGATTCGGGACGGGCGTCTTCCAGCAGGCCATTGAGAATCAGCATGGCCTGTCCGCGCGAGTAGTGGCGACGCTCTCCAAACAACTCGATTTCGATGGACTCGGCGGACCGGAGCATCAGCTCGGACACGTCCGATCGAAGCACTGACGCGCGCAAGTCACTGGCGAGTTCTTCCACAGATCGAGCTGCCAGGCGCTGCGCTTCTACTTGCTGCGTGCTTCCCAAGGACCATACCAGAACAATGATAATCCAGACCGCTACCGACGGTCCGCGGATTACCCGGAATCCAAACCCGCAGGATTCAGACCCATTTGATACCGGTAAATGGTACGTGAGCTTCATGCCCCCAAAGTAGCAAGAAATGGACCAACTCCCCCGCCTCGCAGCGCGTTTCGGGTTCTGACAGCGGATCGACCTCGTGAATCGCGGAGAACCGAGCGCAATCCGTCCAGTCGGTCCAGCCGCGAATGACTAGCTGTCCACCCCCGTATCCAGGTTTCTCATCAGTGTGCGCCTTTCAGGACACCTGTTGCCATATTGCATGCTTGTCGTGCTGCATGCTTGTCGTGCTGCATGCGCACAGGAACGGCCTGAATCATTCCGAAGAGATCGCTCGCTGAGACGATCAGTCGGCGAATCGTACGTGCGTCGCCCCGGCTCCCCCTTCCGTGATAGGTGCTTCGCCGAAATCCTTGATCCCATCCTGGGTTGCCAGGAATTCGTGCAGGACCGCGCGCAGGGCGCCCGTCCCCTTTCCATGGACAATCTCAACCCGTGCCACGCCGGCGGCCAGCGCGCGGTCAACAAACGGAACGATCTCGGAGAGGGCCTCGTCGGCCCGCTTTCCGCGGATATCCAGTCGAGTTGATACAGACGCGACGTTCAGCTTACTACCCGAAGTTGCTGACTGCGAAACCCGAACTTGCTGCTTGGGGCGCCGCCCCACTTTCACCAATCGATCCAGCTCGGTTTTCATCTGGAGTGAATCGAAGGCTACCACCGCACGTTTTCCCGACAGCTCCATCACTTCTCCTACCGCCTGGCCGTCTTCCATGCGAACCTGGTCGCCAACCTGAATGGGACCTGCTTCGGCAGGGCCTTTAGACGGCGTTGGAAGCTTCTTGCGGCGTTGCTTTTGCTTGGACTCTGTCTTGCGAACGCCTTGCTCGAACTTCTTCTTGGTTGTCTCCAGCTTCTTGCGCGCCTCTTTGGTGCGCCCCGGATCGGCGGCGGATTCCTTGATCTCCCGAATGGTCTTTTCTACCGTCCGGTTGGCCTCCTTCATGATTTGGTCTGCAGAGGCCAAAGCCTTTCCACGAATCTGATCGCGCTCCTCATGGATTTGATCCAAGCGATCTTGAAGTGTCTTTTCCCTTTCCTGAAGCTTTTTCCGGGTCGATTCTGCCGTTTCCAGAGCCTCCTGCAAGCTGGAGTTTCGATGCATGAGATCCTGGATCAACGCCTCGGCACTTGCCTGCCCTGAGTCTACCAGTTCGGAAGAACGGAGAATGATGGCATTCGGAATGCCAGAACGCGAGGCAATCTCACGAGCGTAAGAAGAACCAGGAATGCCCACTGCAAATTCGTACGTCGGCTCCAGACGGTCCTGATCAAAGGTCATGGAAGCGTTCTGGACACCCGGCGTGTCGTGCGCAAATAGTTTGAGCGGCCCGTAGTGCGTCGTGACGACTGTCCGAACCCGGCGCCGATGAAGTTCCTCGAGTATGGCCTGCGCCGTAGCTCCACCGGCTTCCGGATCAGTGCCTGTCCCAGCTTCGTCAATCAGCACCAACGAGGAGGCGTCAGCACGCTCCAGAATGCGGGACATATTGCGCAGGTGTGACGTGTAGGTGGACAGGTCATCCAACATGGATTGCTCGTCTCCTATATCCAGGTGGATTCCCTGGAAGAGATCGAAGCGGGACTTTTCTCCCACCGGGATGGGCAATCCCATGGCCAACATGGCTGCCATAAGGCCCACGGCCTTCATCGTAACAGATTTACCACCGGCATTGGGCCCGGACACGATGATCATGGTGTGGGCACCTCCCAAGGACAGATCAAACGGTACGACTTTCCGCCCGGGATGGTCTTTCCTGAAGACCAATGCCAGCTCTGGATTGCGGGCCTGATTGATCTCGATACAGCCCTCGGTTCCTACTTCCGGTACGATGGCATCCAGTTCGATGGCCAGCCGGGCCTTGGCCCGAAGCAGGTCGATCGCACCCAAACACGCCTGGGCTTCTTTCAGATGAGTTTTCGCACCCCGAAAGGGCTCACTGAGCCGTACCCGGATGGCATGACATTCCCGAATATCCTCCAGCTCGAGCTCCCGAACCCGGTTGTTGGCCTCAAGACTGGCCGCGGGTTCGATATACACAGTCTGACCCGAGCTTGACACGTCGTGCACGAAGCCGTTGATCTTGCGCTTCGCTTCGGCCCGAACTGGAATGACCATGCGCCCACCTCGAATCGTGGGCTGCTCATCGGTGGCGTATCCGCTTGCCGCAGCCTTCTTCAGCGCATCGAAGGCTGCCTCGCGTGCCGAGGATCGAGCCGAAGTCAGCTGTTTCCGAATTCGTGAAAGCGCAGCAGAAGCGCCGTCCCGGATCTCTCCTTTTTCATCCAGCGCCTGTTCAACCTCCCGCCAGGGCAAGGTATCCTCCGGCAGGTGACTGAAAATACGGGCCACTCCCGGGTAGGCCTCATGGCGGCTTGTGAAATAGGACGCTGCCTCTTCCGAATCGCGCGCAATGCGGGCCAGGATCAGTAGATCGCCCCCCTCCAGCGCCAATCCTGCGGGCCCCAGCTGGGACAGGATATGACCCACATCAGGAATGTCACCCAGTTGGAACGGGTCATCAAAACGCAGGCACTCCTGCATCTCAGAAACCCGTGATAACTCGGAGCTGAGCGCTTCCAGATTCTGGAATGGCGACAATTCGGCGATAAGCTCGACACTTCGCTCCCCAACGAGATGCTCCTGGAGTCTTTCCAGGATGACATCCAACCCGAGTTTCCGGGCGTCTTCGGGGCTCAATGGTCTCACGATCCGATCAGCCTTTGATTTCGCTATGGTCGCCGATATTGCACTGACCCGAGAACCCTTCCACTTCGGCATGCTGGCCTACGAGTGAATCGGTCAAGCTGGAGTCAGAGATCTTTGCGTTGGCAAACACGATGCCATGCTTCACCGTAGAATTAGTGATGCTCGCGCCCGCTTCCACCGATGTTTCGGGGCCGATTTCTCCTCCTTCAATCCGTGCACCCGGACCGATGTACACCGGCTCATGCACCACGGCATTTACGACGGCATCCGCGGGAATGGCAGGTTTGGAGTGGCGAATAAAGAAGCGCGTCGTGTCGGTCAAGGCTTCGATCGTACCACAGTCGAGCCACTCGCTAACGCTGGCAGTCGTGAAGACCGCATCGTCTTTCAGCAGGCGATCGAAAGCATCGGTCAACTGGAATTCGTTGCCATGCCCCGTAACGTTGTTGTCCATCAAGTACGTGATCTCCTTGCGCAGCCGTGCGAGGTCCTTCACGTAATAGATGCCGATAAGGGCTTCCGTGGAAATCAGTTCTTTTGGCTTTTCAACCAACTCTATAATCCGATCTCCTTCGCGAACTGCAACGCCGAAACGGGATGGATCGTCCACATGCTTGACCCACGCGACAACATCTGAATTATACAGGTCCAATCCGGGCTCCATGAAGAAGAGCGTATCTGCGAACACAACGATTCCCTCTCCTTCGAGGGCGTCGCCAGCGCAGGAAACAGCATGGGCCGTTCCGAGAGCAGGTGACTGGACAGCAAATTTCGCCGTTGCATCATGGCGTTCACAAATATCCGTCAATGCGTCTTTTACATCCTGCCCGAAGTCAGGGCCCAGGATGAACACACCCTCCGTGATGGGGCGCGGCAAAACGGCTGAAAACGTATCCACAATCCTTTCCACCATGCTCTTTCCACATACAGGAAGAAGAGGCTTGGGAGTGACGTGGGAGTGCGGACGTACCCGGGTGCCGCGACCGGCCATGGGAATGATGAGCTTCATGACGCTGAAAAAATTGAAAATGCCGAAGGAGCCGAAAGATAGGTCGTGCGAGCAAGGCCCTGGTGGCGGAATCTGTAATTCTGCTTGAATAGCGCGAATATGAATCCCTGTTCGACTTGAATGGGTGAGGCAGATCTCCGTTCTTCTGACTCGCTCTGCAAATAACGCAGTTCCCTGTCCCAAAGAATCATCCGGTACAACCACATGGCTTCCCATCCGACGCATTCAAAACCAGGCCCCAGCGGCAACGGATACGATGTATGGCAGGACGCACGCATCAAGGATTTGTGGCGCGTCTTCAGGGTCATGGGAGAATTCGTAGACGGATTCGAGACGCTCTCCGAAGTCGGACCCTGCGTGTCTGTATTCGGTTCGGCGCGTACCAGACCGGGTGATCCATACTACGAGATGGGCGTCGAAGTGTCCAAATGCCTCGTCAAACACGGTTTTGGCGTGATCAGCGGTGGCGGGCCTGGGATCATGGAGGCGGCCAACAAGGGGGCCCATGAAGCAAAGGGCGTATCCGTTGGCCTGAATATTGATCTGCCCCACGAGCAACATAACAATCCCTATATAGACCAGGAGCATCTGATCAACTTCGACTTCTTTTTCGTCCGCAAGGTGATGTTCGTCAAATATGCGCAAGGCTTTGTGGTGCTGCCCGGCGGATTCGGAACCATGGACGAATTGTTCGAGGCATTAACCCTCATTCAGACTGGTAAGTCCACGCAGTTTCCGGTAATTCTGATGGGAACTGCCTTCTGGTCGGGCCTGCTGGACTGGTTGAAAGACACCATGTTAGCCGCAGGCAACATCTCGCCAAAGGACCTCGACCTTTTCCGGGTTACAGATGATCCGGAAGAAGCCGCCTCCCTGATTACGTCGTTCTACGAGAAGCACCAGATGCGACCAAACTTCTAGCCGGGCGCGTTCGGCTACACGAAACGGTCACGGGGTATTCGAATTACCTTTGCACGCGACAGCGTCCGTACCGCTACTTTCGCATCCTGCCACGAATGCATTTTCGCTGGAAACTTCACGAATTCCTACCGCGTTGGTGCAACTTCCTGCGCCTCGGTGACTCTTTCAATCGTGTGCAGGAGGCCCCATTTCGGGCACGCTCAGTAAGATGGACCACGCTCGCACAGGTCCCACAAATTCCCAACCAGATCCAGTTACGAATTGATGACTGTCCTCAGTAAAACGCGGATTCCTTTCTTTGCCGCCCTCGTTATCGCGGGCTTGATCGGACTCAGCAGCACGACGGCCACCGCGCAGGAATACAAGGAGACGTACAACGAGGCCCGGGAAGCAGCCCTGGCCAAGGATTATCAGACGGCCCTCAGCAAGTACGTTGAAGCAGCTGACGGAGCTTCTGCCGAAGGTGACGATGAAGTAGAGCGCACAGCTCGCCGAGTCGTTGGCCAGTTGACGTACATCCTGGGCCTTGCACAGCTTAAGGCTGATAACTTTGATGCCGCGCTTGGCTACTTCGAGCAGGGTATTGAGTACTACCCTTCCAATGCGCAGAACTATCTCGCCCGCGCCAGTGCGCTGAAGCGTCAGGACAAGATGGACGAAGCCATTGAAGCCTTCGCTCAGACCATTGAAGTTGCGACGGCTCAGAGCGATACCAAAACGGCTCGCCAAGCAGAAGAGTCGATCCGAGGCCATTACATCTTCTTGGCCTCCACGGCTCTCTCCCGCAATGGTGCCCGCACAGGTGCCTCGGACGCTGACGAGGCCATGGGTCATATTGAAATGCTCCTGCAGTACGTCGAGGCGGATTCCGATACGTATTACTACACGGCCGAGAGCCAGAAAGTAAACGGTCAGTTCGCGGACGCGATTGCCAGCGCCGACCAGGCCCTCGCGATCCACCGCGGTAGCCGCACGGATAAGGCCAAGATCTACTTTGTCAAAGGCGAGGCCCTCATGAACTCCGGTGATATCGGTGGCGCCAAAGAAGCATTCCGCAATGCAGCCTACGGTAACTACCGTGCTTCTGCAGAGCACTACATCGAAACGCTCGGTTCCGAGTAATTCGATCGATAACTGCGCATTCCGGACCTCTCCGGTTTGCGCGAGGAAGCCCGGGGCCACTCAGCGGCCCCGGGCTTTTTTTGTACCATCGCAGTCTGGATGCGTAGAAAACCCCATTCCATCCTATCTTGGGCAGTGTCACTCAACGCCACGACACCATGTCATCACATTCCCCCATTTCCGTACATGCCGACGCCATCCTTGGCGAAGACATTGTAATGGGTCACGGAGTTATCGTTGAAGCCGGCGTCGAGATCGGCGACGGGTGTCGAATCGGTCACCATACTGTTCTTCGAACTGGGACCCGCCTGGGTAACAAGGTCCAGATCGGGGATCAAACGGTGCTTGGTCAGCAGCCCATGCGAGCCGCCAATTCAGCCGTCACTTCGAATGCCCGGCACGAAGGGCCAACCATCGGGGACCGCGTTCGCATCGGGTCTTCTTCCATCATTTACGCTGGCTGCACGCTTGGCGAGGATGTGTTTGTTGCGGACCTGGCAACCGTGCGTGAAGATGTGACGGTCGGTCGCAAGACCATCATCGGACGCGGCGTGGCCATCGAGAATCAGTGTACCATCGGAGCTTTCTGCAAGCTGGAAACAAACGCATACATCACAGCCTATTCCACTGTGGGCAATCACGTATTCGTGGCTCCCGGCGTTCGAACCAGCAACGACAATTTCATCGGTCGGACCGAGGAACGCTTCCAGCATTTCAAAGGCGTGATTGCCGAAGATGGCGCTCGTCTGGGCGTTGGCTGTACGATCTTGCCGGGACGGCGTGTCGGCAAAGACGCTGTCATCGCAGCCGGCTCGGTGCTGACGCGGGATGCGAAGCCGGAAACGGTCTATGTTGGCGTTCCCGCCCGGGCCGTGGGCCCGGTCCCCCCGGAACAACTACTCCAGAATCAGGACTGAGCGCTGCCGGTTCATACCTGAAATCCGACAACACCAGTTCAAGCAACAGGGCTCATGTCCATTCAGATGGTTGACTTGCGCGGGCAGTACCTGCGAATCAAGGACGAGGTCGACGCGGGTATTGCCCGAGTTCTCGAATCGACACAATTCATCCGCGGATCCGAATTGACCGCTTTCGAGGCGGAGCTTTCCAATGCCCTCGATGGGGTAGGAACGCTCGGAGTGGCCAACGGCACCGACGCACTGCAGATTGCTTTCATGGCGCTTGGCATTGGGCCTGGAGACGAGGTCATCGCTCCCTCCTTCACCTTTGTGGCCACGGCAGAGGCGGTCGGGTTACTCGGAGCGACGCCAGTCTTTGCAGACATCGATCCGACAACCTTCAATCTGGATCCAACGGCTGTGGAGAGCCTGATCACGAACAGGACCAAGGCTATCGTACCGGTGCACCTGTTCGGTCAATGTGCAGATCTGGATCCCTTGCTCACTATGGCCTGCTCAAATAATGTTGCCCTGATCGAGGATACAGCACAAGCCGTGGGAGCGAGCTACAAAGGGCGTGCAGCCGGAACGATGGGCGGGTTCGGAACACTGTCCTTCTTTCCTTCCAAAAATCTTGGCTGCTACGGAGACGGTGGCGCTGTTCTGAGCCCGATCCCGGATTGGCTGGAGCAAGCGCGGTTGATCTCGAATCACGGATCGAGCAAGAAGTACCACAACGAAGTTATAGGAGTAAATTCGCGCCTGGATGCGATGCAGGCAGCTATTCTACGCGCCAAACTTCCCCATCTGGAGTCATTCACCCGCGCACGGCAGGATGCTGCAGACCGTTATGACGCATTACTCGCCGATATTTCTACGATTGCGACGCCGGTTCGAGCGGAATATGGAACGCACGTTTTCCATCAATACACCATACGGGTGCTTGGCAACGATCCAAAGCAGCGTGATGCCTTGATGTCGCACCTCAAAGCAGAAGGCATCCCTTCCTACGTTTACTATCCGATTCCACTTCACCTGCTGCCCATATATCGGGAGAATGCAGATTCGTGCAGAGTTGGGGATATGACACATACGTTGGTCGCGGCCAATGAGGTGCTTTCGCTACCGATGCACACCGAACTGACGGTTGATCAGCAGGAGCAGGTCACTGACGCTATCCGGGACTTCTTTCGGTCCTGACAGGTTCGTGCAGCGTTACTCGCTCGCTGTCATGCGCATCATTTCTTCCACTGTCGTCTCGCCCATGTTGACGAGTACGCGGGCAGAATCAGCCAGTGTCAGCATACCGTCCTTTATGGCCTGATCGCGAATAGCGTCTTCATCGATGGCTTCGGCGGACTCCGCTACCATCGTCCTGATTTCCGAGGAGAAATACAGGGTTTCACAGACAGCGCGACGGCCTTTGTACCCTTTGCCACTACAGGCCGGGCAGCTGCTGCCACAATTGCACTGCTACAAAAAAAGGCGCGGGGCCTGCGATTTCTCGCAGGCCCCGCGCCGGTAGTCGTCTGTCGTGACCTACGTCACGTCAGTTCCGTCATACCATCTTACTGGTTGATTGCAGTAGAGATGTCCGAAGGAGTCGTACCTACTACCGTAACGACAACCGTGTTCAGCGCAGTCGTGCCATCTGGCTCGTAGCTGTTTCCGGTAATCGTGAGCGTCGCGCCGTCTGCCGAGATGGCATAGGCGGCATTCAGGTTCTCGTAGTCCGTGTCTTCTGCTGAGTGAGCAGTAAGATCGTTGTCGCCTATTGCGTAGCCGATCTGTCCGAAATTGAGACCCGTCCAGTTCGAAGCGGAAGCACCGCCACCAAAGGCGCCTGGCTTCAGCTTCCAAGCCTGTGCGTCAGATGCGATGCGGATAGCGTCGTTAACCATCATGTCGGCGTTGGCCTGCTTCTGGTTTTCGGAGAAAGCCTGGATACC